>DATMCL010000523.1:0-10784 GCA_035558375.1 Polyangiaceae bacterium | reverse complement strand
ATGTGATCGCGGCCAACGAGCACGAGTGGTTCCGCCGAACGTTCTACCGCACAAGGCAACGACAGGAACGTTGGAAGAAAGAGTTTCGCATCAACTCGTTCAAGCGGTACCAGTACTGCTTCGATCCCGGCCAGGCCTGGCTTGCGTTCGGCGATGCCGATGGCTTCCGCGTTCGATGCGACGCGCACGTTATCGGGAGCTGGAGTCCCACGGCCGGTACCTGGCTTTGGGGTTGGGCGAACGACCACTGGGAGGCTCGCGTCACGCAGGCAATCGTATCGGTCAAGCGCCGCGGTGAGCGCGAAGGCGTTCGCTCACTCACGAGGAGCACCTTCGACGCCGACGAGGCGGACGCATGGAACCTTGCAGGCGCCGTGCTCGACACCATGCCGGAAATCCAGTCCGTGTACAGGAGTCCAGGCGATGCAAGCCTGTTCCTTGCCGTCACCGAAACCCGCTGGGTGAGCTGACCTGACCTCGAAGCGGCAACGCCCTCCGAGCTCGAAGCTGGAGGGCGTTGTCCACGTGTAGTTGCGCAGGCGCGCAACCCAAAGACCATCAGCGCGCCGCGCCTTGTAGCTACTTCGTAGCGACCGGGCGCGAGCATGACGTGGTGGAGCGTTTTTCCACGCGGGAGTACAGAGTTGCCACATCGCGACAAAAAGTCGCGTAGCCGCGCTCTCCCGCTTGCGTTTGAGCGGGCGGGGCGACGGTACTCATGGCGTGAAAGTTGCTCTGCCTGGGCGGTTCGCCCAGCGGCGAATTCGGAGATTTGTGATTCGGAGGAGGAATCCCGATGAAAGCAATCGTTATGAACGGCTACGGCGGCGTCGATACTCTGAAGCTTTCGGACATCGACGAGCCCGAGCCGGGGGCGGGCGAGCTCAAAGTTCGCGTTGCGGCGGCCGGTATCAACCCGGTCGATTGGAAGCTGCGAAGCGGGGCGCTGCGCGGCAGAGAGCCACTGGAGCTGCCGGCCGTTCTCGGTCGCGATGTCGCGGGTGAGGTCGTTGCGGTGGGCCCCGGCGTGACCGAGTTCGCGGTCGGCGAGCGGGTCATGGGGTTGGTCAAGCACGGCTACGCCGAGTACGTCGTCGCGCCCGTCAGCGCCTGGGCGAAACTTCCCGCAACGCTGCCCTTCGTGACGGCAGGAGCGCTCCCCCTCGTGGGTCTCACCGGTCGGGAGCTCGCCGAAGACGCGGTGGACGCGCAGCCCGGCCAATTCGTGCTGGTGACGGGCGCGGTCGGCGGAGTAGGTCGCATCGCGGTTCACGCGGCCAAGCGCCGCGGCGCGATCGTATTCGCGGGCGTTCGCACGATTCAGCGCGACGCCGCCGAAGAGCTCGGGGCGGAGCGCGTCGTTGCCCTCGACGATCCCGAGGACGTGGCTCGCCTGCCCGAGCTCGACGCCATCGCCGACACCATCGACGGCGAAGCGCTCAATCGCGTCCTCGACAAGGTTCGCCCCGGCGGCGTGGTCGGTAGCGTCGTTGGCGACTCGCCGCGTGCCAAGCAGCTGAATCTGCGGGTCAGTACCCTCTTGGCGCATCCTGATCCCATTCGCCTTGCCGAGCTCGGGCGGGATGCGGCCGCAGGCGACTTCAGGATGCCCATCGATTGGAGCTTCCCGCTCGCGGAAGCGCAGAACGCCCACCGGCTCGCCGAGGCGCACGGCGTGGGCAAGGTGATCCTCACGCCCTGAAAAAAGCACCAAGGCCTACCCACGAGGCCTTACCAAACCTCGAAAGGAAGACCGATGCCCGACCCCGCAACGAAGAAGCGCGCCGCCAAAGACAAGCGCGAGGGCAAATCCGTTAGCACGCAGGCCGGCGAGTTCGTTCGCGAAGAGATCCACCACATTCGCGAGGGGAAGCACGGTGCTCGGAACACGAAGCAGGCCATTGCCATCGGGCTGTCGAAGGCGCGCCGCGCCGGTGTCGCGTTGCCGCCCCCGGACGGCCCCCGCGCCACGCGCCGCCAAGCGCAGCACGACCTCGAAGCCTCGGGTCACGCTCCGTCGCCGACGCGTTCGCGCGCGACGCGGCGTGCGCTCGAGCACGAGGGGCAGAAGGCGGCGTCACCATCGGCTCTCGCCGGACAGGCGCGGCAGGCGGCGTCTCGTCGTG
Organism: Polyangiaceae bacterium; assembly: GCA_035558375.1. Taxonomy (GTDB): domain Bacteria; phylum Myxococcota_A; class Polyangia; order Polyangiales; family Polyangiaceae; genus PMG-095. The sequence goes on along the minus strand of DATMCL010000523.1, from coordinate 8,658 downwards.
GGCCGCGTGCTCGTGCGCTCTCGGCACAGAAGGCTGCTCGAACCAAGGGCGCGGCGGGCCGCAGCCGTGCCGCGAAAAAGGCCGCCGCTACGCGCGCGCATCCCTCGTAACGGAAGCGAGATTTCCCATGCCGTGGTTGACACCCGTCTTCCGGCTGGGGGGATTCCGTGTGCTCGCGGACGGTCGCGGCTCGTTCTACGTGCGCTGGCGGCGCGCCGGTCGCATCCGGCGCCTATTTTAGCCAGAAACCTGCAAGAAACCGGCGTGCGGGGCCGCGCGGACGTGCTCGCCACGGTGGGGCATGACGCTGCACTTCGGTCGGGCGGCAACCGAAAAAGCGCCGCGTAGGCGAGAGGCTCGAGCTGGCACGAGCTGTGCGATCGCTCGCAGGCAAGATGCAAACGTTCGAATGTGTTTGTGGGGAAAGAATCTTTTTCGAAAATACGCGGTGCCTCTCGTGCTCCCGCGAGCTCGGTTTCGAGCTCAGCACACGCAGCATGCTGGCGCTCGATCCGAGCGGAACCAGCATGTACGAGATCGGGCACAACATGTTTCGTAAGTGTAAAAATTACGCAGCCGAAGAGGTGTGCAACTGGCTCGTTCCCACCACGAGCGAGCAGGAGCTTTGCGAAGCATGCCGCCTCAACAACGTCGTTCCGGATCTGTCCGTCCCCGAAAATCACGCGCGCTGGGGGGAGATGGAGCGCGCGAAGCGCCGGCTCGTGTACACCTTGTCGACGCTCAACTTGCCGCTCGTTCCGAAGAGCGAAGATTCGGAGCACGGCCTAGCCTTCGACATCAAGGCGGATACGCCGGGTGAGCGCGTGCTCACCGGTCATGCCGACGGGCTCATCACGCTGAACCTGGCGGAGGCCGACCCCGCCGTGCGCGAGCGCGTGCGAGCCGACATGAACGAGCGCTACCGCACGCTCCTCGGCCATTTCCGGCACGAGAGCGGACACTACTTCTGGGAACGATTGATTCGCGATCAGGACCGCGTGCAGGACTTCCGCGACCTCTTCGGCGACGAAACGCGCGACTACGGTGAAAGCATTGCCGCTTACTACGCGAGCCCCGCGCCGGTGCGGAACGACGAGTACATCAGTGCCTATGCGAGCTCCCACCCTTGGGAGGACTGGGCCGAGACGTTCGCCCACTACTTGCACATGATCGATACCCTCGAAACGGCGCAGTGCTTCGGGCTTGCCCAGCAGCTTGCCGCGCGTTCGCGCGTGCCCAACGTCGCCGATTTCGGGTTGCTCATCAACGAGTGGACCGACCTAACCGTCGCGCTCAACGCGCTCAATCGCAGCATGGGCCTCCCCGACGCGTACCCGTTCGCGATCTCGGCGCGAGTGCGCGAGAAGCTCGAGTTCGTGCACCACATCGTGCGGGGGGAGCGAGCGAGGCCGCCGATCAGCGCAACCAGCAATGCGCGGCCCGTAAGCGACATAGCCCCGCGAGAGCCGCTCGTTGCCGCGTGTGCCGCCGAGCTCAGCTAAGCAGCGGCCCCTCGCGTCTCACTCGGGCGGTTCGTAGGCGACGCGGACGATCTCGAGCTCTTCCTCGCCGTGCGGTGCGCGGAAGGTCGTCACGTCGCCGCGTCGCTTGCCGAGCAGCGCCCGCGCGATGGGCGCGACGAAGGCGATGCGTCCCTCGCTGGCATTCGCTTCGTCGACTCCCACGATCGAAAAAGTACGCTCCGGACCCGCTCCCGTGCGCACCGTCACGATCGCGCCGAAGCGCACCTCCGACGGGGCCGGGTTGAGCGGCGTCACGAGCTCGGTCGCAGCAAGGCGCTCTTCGAGCTCCGCGAGGCGCTCGAGGAGCGCCGCGTCGGGCGCCGTGTCGGCGTTTGGCGCGCGTCGCGTTTGCTCTGCGCGCAGGGCAGTGAGCTCCGCACGCAGCAGCGCGAGGCCCCGTGCCGTCACGTAGTTCGGCTGCCCCGCCGGAAGCGGCGCGCGCCGCGGCACGAGGGGAGCCCCGGCCGCATCGTCGTCCTTGGTGAACGCCTTGCTCACGCGACGTCCACGTTAGCGCCATGTCTCTACGGCGAATAGCCGAGCGCGCGTGCGCGTTCTTCAGCCGTGCCGAGCGGCTCCTGTTTCTGGTTCACGACGGGCAGCTCCTTGGCTTTGGCGGCGTTGACGGCGAGCCAGCCCTCGAGCTCTTTCGGCAAGAGCCCCTCCTCGTAGATGGCCTCCACGGGGCATTCCGGGACGCACGCACCACAGTCGATGCAGAGCACGGGATCGATGTAGAGCATCTCCTCGTCCCCGCGAAAGCAGTCGACGGGGCAAACTGCCACGCAGTCCGTATAGCGACAGCGTCGACAGTTGTCCGTGACCACGAAGGTCATTGCAACGTTTCGACGAGCGCGCCGGAGCTCTCGACTTGGGCTTTGGGCGGGGCGCCGGCGCCGAGATCCTCGAGGCGCGACAGGTTGCCGATCGTGAAGCCGTCGGCATCCGTCCTGACGAGCCCTTCGCGCTCCCAGCGCGCGAGCACGCGAATCGCCGTCTCGAACGACGTTGACACCATGTCCGCGAGCTCCTGGCGCGACAGCGACACGCCGACGCGTAGGGTTCCGTCCTCGAGCTCGTCACCGAATTGCGTGTAGAGCTTCGCGAGCAGGATGGCGAGACGCGCCTCCACCGCTCCCGCGCTCAGCACGTCGATCTTGTCGTGCAACGCGGTGAACTTCTCCCCGAAGCCACGAAACAGGTTGAGCGCGAGCTCGGGATCCTGGTGCGCGGCCTCGAGCACGAGCGCGCGCGGGATCGACAAGAGGCTCACGGTCTGCGTGGCCGCTATTGCCGTGTTTTGGTACGGCACACCGTTGACGAGCACGAGCTCGCCCAGGATCGCTCGCGCGCCGAACAACCAGCACAGGGACGTGCGGCCGCGTGGCGCGGGCCGTGTCAGCTTCACGAGGCCGCTTTTGACGATCAAAAGCTCGTCGGGAAAGTCGCCGACGCGCCAGATCGTCCCGCCGCGCGCGTACGTGTGAACGAGCGCTGCGCCAGCGAGCTGCCGGGTGACGGCGGGGAGAACTCCGTTGAAGAGCGCCGTGTGTTCCAAGAATTCGTGGTTCGCCATGGAGTCTGCGGCGGAAGCGAAGCGTAGCGGCGAATCGATTCGCGCACGTCCGCGCAGCGGCTAGTCTAGGTCGCCTGCCCCGCGGCGCCACGAAGCGCCATGACGGACGTCATGCGCCGCTACCTTCCCGCTTGCGCCAGACACAAAGCGAGATGGCCCTGAGGATCGTCGGGACCTCAGGGCCATTCGCCGCCCGGACTCGTTGCCCTGGGCTTCCTTACCGTTCGTTACATGCTGACGAAGGTCGTCACGCTCATTGCCGGCAGGGATGCCGGGAGCGAGTTTGCCGCGACGGCGACAGCGGTCCCTGCCTTCCAGTTGGCGTTAGCGTCGGTGACGTAGGGAACCATCATGGTCGGCGCCGTTCCGCCGGAGATGGCGATGGGCACATCCGCGGCCGCGTTCGTCTCGTTGATTGCCACGATGACGAGCTTGCCGTCGTCACCCTTGTAGGCTGAAACCAGGACCTTGTCCGGTGAGGGGCCGGCGACCCGGACCGCGTGATAGGTGTCGGGGCGGATGTACCGGCTGAAGTTGCCCATCGTGTAGTAACGCTTGGCGGGGGTGGCGCTGTCGGAGTCATTCTGGAGCAGCGCCAGGCCTTCGTTGTCGCCGTTGTAGTAGTCCTTGTACCACCACCAGAGCCAGGCCGAGGCCTCGCCGATGGTCAGGGCCGAGTGAATCCAGCGGGCGACCGCAACGCCGTTGGCGATGTCCTTGGAAGGGCCCTGCTCCGGCCAGTGGAGCACGCCCGACATCTCGGTCTCCCAGACTTCCTTGTCCCGAACGCCACCCGTGACGTCCGATGGCCACTGGTACGCGATCTGGGATTCGTACTCGTGCACGCCCATGATGTCGAAGGCGCTCCACGCGTCTGGATCCTTGGCCAACCAGTGTCCGTAGTTGTAGCCGTCGCCGTCCGCGCACTTACAACTTGCCGCGACGGTGGCGTCGATCGTGTTCGAGTAGCACCCGCACCCCAAGGGATCGGAGCTATTGTAGCCTCCACCCGGTGCGCCCGAGACTCCCTTGCTCGTGGGCGAGATATTGCTCCACACGTGGATCCACAGGGATGCCTCGGGAGTGATCATCTTCACGCCCGGAGCGTCGGATTTGAAGATCGGCCCGGCCACCTTGGCGAATGCCGCCAGCTCCTTGCCCGTGTAGACCATCGATGGGTACGACGTCGTCAGGGGTGGATTGCACGGCCTGTTCTGGCCTGCATCACACGATGCAAAGTCGGTCTCGTTCCCGATCGACATCGCGTAGAGGCCGTTGTCCTTCGCGTATTTGGCGATGAGCTTCGCCCAGTCGTCGTAGTAGTCCGGCTTCAGGTGCCCACCGCCGTTGACGTTGTTGTTGTCCTTCCACGATGCCTGGGCGCTCCAGCACGAGCCGATGACTCGGGCGCCCATGCTCTTCACGGTGTCCCAACCGCTGGCGACATCGCGATGACCGCCGGTTTCGGTCATTCCGATGCGCAGGATGGACAGTCCGAGCCCGTCGGTGCCGTCGGTGCTGAAGAGCTTGCTCCAGGGAAGCGCCTTGCCATCCGTAATGGTCCCGTTGATACCGAAGCCACGGATGATCTGACGGACCTGATCGAGCTGCACGGTGAGCGCGGTAGGGTCGCCGCCTCCGCCGGCCGCACCCGCCGCCCCAGTCATGCCAGCCGCACCGGTCATGCCGGCCGCACCAGTCATGCCGCCCGCGCCAGTAACACCGGCTGCGCCAGTGACGCCTGCGGTGCCGCCCGTGGGTCCGGTGCCGCCCGAGGGACCAGTCCCGCCCGCGCCGCTGCTGCCGCCCACGCCTGAGCTTCCGCCCGCGGGACTCGCCGCGCCGGCGCTGCCGCCCTTCACGCCGGCGCCTGAGCTGCCGCCGTTCGCCGGTGTACCCGCGCTGCCGCCATTCATGGGCGAGCTGCCGCCGCCGCTAGGTGAACCGGCGTTGTTGTTCTTCTTGCCGTCGTCACCCGCGTCGGTTCCGCAGGCGGCGGCGATCAGCAAAATCCCAGTGCCGGTAAGTGAGAGACGTCCTAGCTTCATAGTCATGGCAATTCCCGCCAGTGGTCTAGCTTGATCTCCAGGCGCGAACCAGCGGAACCGCCGCCCCGTCCCGCACTTTTTCGCGAGCGGGTCCTCGCGACCCCGAAGCCGCCTGATTCCCCGCGCGTCCGCTACTAGACACTGACCATGGGGCGTGCGTGCCTCCCAGCGAAGCCGCGACGCCGTGCGTTGTGCGGCGTGTCCTCCAATACAATGGCCGTGGCGGCCCCGCACTGCTACGGGAACCTGATACCTCTCAAAATCTGCACCCTTTGTGAGAATACTCTGATCTGCTCGAAAAATGACGGCGGTGCGCAACTCTGCGGGGAAATTTTCGGTCGGGCTCGGTTCAGGAGATCGAGCTAGATTGCGTTGGGAATTGTCATGACTATGAAGCCAGCACATCTTTCGATTACCGGATTCGGACTTGCACTCGTCTTTGCCGCGTGTGGCGGCACCGATGACCCGAGCGGCACCGGCGGGGGCAACACCTCGGGCAGCGCGGGCACGCCGAGCACTTCGGGCAGCGGCGGCAAGGGCGCCAACGGCGGCACGGGCACGGGCGGATCCACCGGGGGCAGCGCCGGTACGCCGGCGAACGGCGGCAGCTCCGGCGCGGGCGTGATGGGTGGCGGCGCCGGCATGACCGGCAACGCTGGTGCAGGCGCGACGGGACCTTCTGGCGGCACCGGACCCACCGGCGGCGCCGCGGGCATGACTGGCGCGGCCGGCATGACTGGCGCGGCCGGCATGGCTGGCAGCGGCAGCGCGGGCATGGCTGGCAGCGGCGGAACGCCGGTCAATCTTCCTCCGCTCGTCACGTCGGCTTCCGGCGCGTACTGGAAGACGGACGCGATGCCGATGGACTCGACGGCGACCGCGACCGTCACCGTCAACGACACGATGATGCTCCAGAAGTGGGACGGCTTCGGCGGCGCGTTCAACGAGCTCGGCTGGAAGTTCCTCACGTCGAAGGAGATGCAGGACGCCGCCATCAAGCTGCTCTTCAGCGCTCAAGACGGCGCGAACTTCCTGTGGGGCCGCATCCCGATGGGCGCGAGCGACTACGCGACGAACCGCTACACCTGTGACGACAAGGGCGACGCGGCCGCCGATCCAACGGCGATGAGCGGCGATTCGAATCGTCCCGCGGCCGATACGGCATTGGCGAACTTCTCGCTCACGCGCGACGGCATGCTGCTCATTCCGTACATCAAGGCGGCTCAGGCGGTGAAGCCCGACATCCGCTTCTGGTCGAGCCCGTGGACGCCGCCCGTGTGGATGAAGACGGGCTTCATGACGACGGCCGGCGGCAGCGGAACCGCCAAGCGCCCCTCGTACTACGACGGCGGCACGGTCAAGAACGACGCGGGGAACCTCGACGCGTACGTCCAGTACTATAAGAAGTTCGTTCAGGGCTACAAAGACCAGGGCATCAACATCGAGATGGTCTCGCCGCAGAACGAGCCTGGTTACGAGCAGAACTACCCGTCGGCGCTCTGGGACAAGGCCACCTACGTGGCGTGGGTCAACAAGCTTGGCCCCGCCATGAAGGACATGGGCGTCAAGGTGATGCTCGGGACGCTCTCGAATGCGGGCGACAGCGGCAGAACCGATCTCGACATTTCGTCCGCCGTGCTCGCCGACAGCGGCGCGAAGAGCCAGGTGTCGGTCGTCGGCGTGCAGTGGGGTGTGCTCGACAAGGTGAACGGGGGCCAAACCTTCAGCGGCCTGCCGATCTGGGCGACCGAGCACAAGTGCGGCAATTACCCGTGGATGGACGGGTACAACAACTCCAAGGCCCCCAACGACCAAGCGTACGGCGAGGAAAGCTGGGGCTACATCAAGGACGCGATCACCAAGGGCAAGGTCTCGTCGTACAGCGCCTGGAACATGGTGCTCGACGCGTCGGGTCTCGGTATCGACACGTCGCGCGACTGGAAGCAGGACGCGCTCCTCGTTGCGGGCAACGGCATGGTTACGCCCACGCCGGCCTACTACGTGTTCCGGCACTTCTCGCAGTACGTGCAGCCGGGCGCCAACGTCGTCGGTACGTCGGGCGGCGAAGCGGTCGGGTTCAAGAACCCCGACGGCAGCATCGTCGCCGTCATGTTCAACAGCGGTGCCGCGAACCCGGCCTACGTCGTGAAGCTCGGCGGCAAGACGGTGAGCTTCAACATGCCGAGCAAGGGCTGGGCGACCGTGATGGTCAAGCCGTAAGCCCGAGTCGCTACTCCGTGTAGCGCGCGAATCGAGCGCCCCGTCCGGTTGGATTGGGCGCTCGCTTCCGTTAAGGGGCCAACGCCGAAACTTGGCGGACACCGCGAGCGTAGCCCCGAGTGACGGACGCTCATGCTCGCACATCGCACCTTTGCCGTCGGCCTGGGCCTGGCGCTGCTTGGCGCGTGCGGTCCCATCGCACGTCCCGACGGCGGCGAGGGGCTATTGCCCGTCGGCGCCATCGCGCCCGACGTCGTTGGACAGCGTCCTGACGGCAGCACCGCGCGCCTGTCGGCGCTTCGCGGACACCAAGCCGTCGTCTACTTCTATCCGGCTGACGAGACTCCGGGCTGCACGAAGGAGGCGTGTGCTTTCCGCGACGCCTTCAAAGAGTACGAGGCGCTCAACGTGACGATCTTCGGCGTGTCGCGCGACTCCGCGGAGAGCCACCACGAATTTCGCACGAAGCACGCCTTGCCGTTCCCGCTCGTGGCGGACGAGGACGGCGCGCTCTCGCGCGCCTACGGCGTGTCGAGCACCTTCGGCCTCGACTCGCGCGTGACGTTCCTGGTCGGCGCCGACGGTCGGGTTCTGCACGTCTGGCCCGATGTCGATCCGGGCGTGCACGCCAAAGAAGTGATTGCGGCCGCGCGCGCCGGCGCGGCACGAACGACCACGAACTAGAACGTAAAGCCGGCGCGCAATCCGCCGCCTTCGCGAGTCACCATCGGCGCGAAGAGGAACCGCGAGCCGCTCGACGCCGTCGTCCTTCGCGGAACGAAGGCTGCGCGCTTCGGAGTCACCTCGGCGTTGGGGCTTGCCGTGAACAAGAGCACTGCGCCCAGCATGCCGACGCCGAGCCCGACCGCACCGACGACATAGGCGGGAATGAGCCAGTCCGGCGAGGTGTAGCTGTAGCGCGGATCATCGGGGTGCTGATGCTCTTGGCTCTTCGAGTACGTGTCGACGTACCAGGTCGCGACGCCTGCGGTGAACGCCAGCCCGCCAACGATGATGAGGCTAAATGCGGTGACGCGCTGGCCGGAGCTCGGCGGGCTCACGACTACGTCGCTGCTCTGCGGAATGGAGACACGCAGCGGTGTCGTTTTGCCGTGCAGTGAGTAGTGGACGGTGTAGTTGCCGGGTGCGAGCGTGAGGGAGCAACCCCGCGGACAGAGCCCGCCATTCGGAGCGATCCCCGGGCCTTCGACGCGCATCGCGCCGTCGGCATCGAGGCTACGAAACGTGACCGGCACGCCTGTGGGGGCAGGGGTGGCGGCCGGAGCTGGAG
>DATMCL010000522.1:0-4475 GCA_035558375.1 Polyangiaceae bacterium | reverse complement strand
GGACGACGCTCCAATGCGCGGGATCGAGCTCACCAGAACGACCGCCGTCCTTCGGGCCGCTCTCGAACGTGTCGCAGAAGGCGGGCTCGTCGAAGCCGCACGTGCCGTCTTGGGGCACGTAGTCGAGCGGCGGATCCGGGTGCTCGAACGGAGGCGCACCGGCGTTTCCGCCCGTTCCGGCGTTGCTGCCGGCCGTCGCGCTGCTGCCCGCGGAGCCGCCAGTGCTTCCTGCCGAGCCGCCGCTACCGCCGCTACCGCCGCTTGCGGGGCTCGGGTCCTCTTTCGAGCCGCACGCGAGCGCGAGCGCGCCGAGCACCAGCATCGCGACCTTCGACGTGCGTTTCGGGCTCATTCGCTTGGCGGACCGAGGAGGCTCGGGTCGGGACCGGCACCGGTGAGCGTGCCGAGAAAGGCAATCAGATCGGCTTTGTCGCGCTCGCTCAGGTCGAGCGGCGTGAGCTCGTTCGTGCCGGGATAGTGGCCCGCCGGATCGCCACCGCGCGCGAAGAAATCGATGACGAGCTCGAGGCTCGTGAGCTGTCCGGTGTGCATGAAGCTCGGGTGGGATGCCGCGCAGCGCAGGGTCGGTGTACGAAAAGCCCCTTCGTGCTCCGGGCCCACGGACGCGGGAAGGGCGTGGCGGTCGCCGTCGCTGAATTCGCCCGCCGTGCTCATCGGATCGGTGAGGGCGGCGGCGATGCCCGTGGCGGCACCATGGTCGTCTTCATCGACGATGGCCACGGCGACGACCGCGGGGCTCACGCCGACGTTGTGAAACTTGTCGTCCGTGAGGCGCGGCCCGCTGTGGCACGACACGCAGTTGGCCCGCCCCACGAACAGCGCCGCCCCGCGCAGTTCGCTCGCGCTCAAGGCTTTCTCGTCGCCGTCGAGCCAGGCGTCGAGCTTGCCGGGACCGCAGCGCAACGTGCGAATGAACGCGTTGATGGCCTTGGTGGCGTTGACGGCGGCGATCGTGACGAGCTTTTGGTCAGCGAGCTCCATCCCGTCGTAGTCGGCCTTGTCGCCCGGGATGCCGCGGCAGCGGAACATGGAGCCTTGCGCCGTGTTCACTTCGGCGCAGCCGGCGGTGTCACCCGTGAGCGCGGGGAAGCGGTCCTCGTCGTCCAACGGTGGCAGGTCGCCGAACACGGATTCGTACTCGTCCTTGTGCAGGCGGAAGAGCTGCTCGGCGACGAAAAGCCTGCCTGAGTTGAACTCCTTGTTGCTCTCCATGACGCCGAGCGCCTGGTTCCAGATCGCGTCGCGGCGTCCGTCCCAGTTGTAGAGCGGCGCAAAGGCGACCTCGAGCAGGGTCGGCGTTTTGCGCAGCGTCCACTGCGCGGCGAGCGAGACCTGGCGATGCGGGCTCCGCGTGTCGACGAAGCTCGAGGCCGCAACGTGGCACCCGGCGCAGCTCACCTTGCCGGCTTCGCCTTGCGCGCCGAGCGTCCCCACCGTGCCGTCGTTGTCGCCCTCGAGAAGCCGACCGGAGAAAGCCGGGTCGTAGAACAACCGCTGGCCGAAGCGCGCCGCCGCGGGATCGTCCGCTACGAGGTTGCTCGGATCGGCCGGCGGCGGACCTGCGTCGTAGTGCAGCGCGTCGAGCATCGCGCGCTCTTCGACCGTAAACGTCGGCTTCGGCTCGCCCTGCGGCGGCGCCGCTCCATCCTCGCCCGAGCTGCAGCCGACGAGCGCGACCGACAGCACGAGCGCGGCGCCGAGCTTTTCAACCACCGCCATAGAACTTCGTCCCGCAGGGCAGCACCGACTCGTCCCAGGCCGGCTCCGGTGCGTCGTTCTGAATGCCGAAGTCGTCCATGTGATGGTCGCTGTGACAAAGGCTGTAGTCGTGCTCGTAGGTGTGGCCGCTCTTCGGATCGGACGCCTCGTCGATGCCGCAGTGATAGAGCACGGCGCGATACGCGACGGTGACGGGACCCGCCGGCATCTTGCCTGCGGGAAGCACCGCGCAGGCCGCGGGCTTATTGTCCATGAACACGTAGACGCGCTTGGTCGACGCGTACACGTCCCACTGCACCGGCCGATCGTAGCCAGCCATCTCGCCCTGCACGGGCACGGGCGTCCATTTCTCTTTCCACGTTTCGGTGTAGTCGCCCGCGTGGAAGCCGTAGACGTTCGCGCGCGGGCACTGCACGCTCACGCCCCAGCCGCGCTTGTCGCAGTACTCGATCTGCGTCTCCTGATAGCCGGCGAACGGCTGCACCACGATGGTTTGCGCACCTTCCGCGGGCTCGTCGTCCGCCGTGCCCTCCATGCCGTCCGGGCCCACGAGCTGGAACGACACCTTGCCGAGCCGGTTGTGCACCGGCACGTCGAAGAAGTTCCCCTGGTCCGCCGGCGGATCGTCCTTTATCGGCTCGTCGGTGATCATGATCTGCGGGTACCGACGGTTCGTCGACGGAATGTCCGTCGACATGCGAACGTGCAGGAACTTGTCGGCCGAGATCGCGGTCGGCACGTTCTTCGGCGTCATGCTGACGTTGCAGCTCGAGCCGCCGTCGGCCATGCCGAGCACGAATTGCCCGAGCAGTGGACCGAACGCGAAGTTATTCGTGCAACCGCTCGTGTCGATCGCCCATTTCGAGTTCCGCAAGAGGAAGCAGTTGTTGTCTTGATACTTCGTGAACGGCTCCCATTCGGTGCCCTCGTCGAACGTCTCGAGAAAATCGAAACCCTCCGGCTTCGGATCGGGCGTCACGTCGACGTAGGCACGTGCCACGGGCTTCGGGCGGTTCTTCCCGTCGTGCTGGCCGTTGATGAACACCTCGCCGGAGGAGAGCCGCGCCTCGTCGAGCGTGATCGACGGCTCGTTGAACGGCTCCATGCTCGTGCGATCGATGTCCGCATCGACGTGCATCGCATTGATGTAGCCGCCCGGAAACGGGCAGCCCTGGTCGAGCGCCTCGATGATGAAGCGCGTCTTGCCCTTGATGCCCGGCCAGCTCAAGACCGGGATCGGGACGCCACCCTGGTGCATCACCTTCTCGAAGCGCGCGTCGCCCGCCGCGAGGATGTCGAACGGCATGTAGCTCACGCGGTGGAGCTCGACGGCGCCCGGCTCCTCCGCGTCGAGGATCGCGAGACGCGGGCCGAAATCGGCGATCTCGGCGGGTGGCTGCGCCGAACGCGCGTCGTACTCGGGGCCGTCGGTGAAATAGAGAACGACGTTGTCGCCCTGCCAGTCCGCGCCGTGGGCGTACTTGATGCGGTAGACGTTCCGCGGCGCGTCTTTCGCCGTGTAAAAGACGATGCCGTCGTCGCGATAGCCCTGCTTCAAGAGCTCGTCGCGGCGGGCGGGGTCGCTCGTGTACTCGGCGCTGTTCGCTTCGGGATAGATGGCCGCGACCCAGTCGGAGTTGCGGAAGCCGCCGGCACCGTTGGGATCCGCGAGGCGCCACACGGGCAAGCGGTCGGGCCCCGGCGTGAGGAACACCCAGCCGAGGATCGACTCCGCCTCCGTGCGATTGTAGTTGTGCTTGGTGTTGTCGCAACCGGCGAGCTGACAGTCGAGGCTGGTCGCGACGTCGTTCTCGCGCGGCTGATAGACGTAGTTGCCCGAGCAACGGTAGATGGCGTTCTTCACGCCGACGCTGCCGTCGTCGCCGATGAGCCAGTCCGCCGGATCCTGGGGCTCGGGGTAGATGCGGTAGTCCTTGGCGCCCGCGACGGGCTCGAACCCGATGACGGCGGTGTCGCCGTGCTTGTCGACGTGAACGTTGTCGATCGGCGGCAGCTCGGGCACGCAGCCGGCGCTGCCAGACTCGCACGGCTTGCGGCACGCGCCGCCCGCGCACGTGAGTCCGTCGCCGCACGGCTGCCCGTCGCACTCCGAGTCCAGGCAATCGGCGAACCCGTCGCAATCCTCGTCCACACCGCCCGTGCAGGCGCTCTCGCTGTCGGCGCTGGGCGTACACATGGGGCCGGGATCGGGAGGCTTTGGGCCATCGGTGCCCATTTTGCCGGCCGCGCCACCGGTTCCGCCGTGGTCCGCACTGCCGCTCGAGCCGCACCCGAAGGCGCACAGGGCGAGCATTGCGATCGTCGTCCGCTTGGTCATCGTCACCTTTCGGCTGCGCACAATGCGTGCTGCGCGTGCGGCGCATTCGCGCCTTCGTCTTCGATCACCCGAGACGAGAGACTAACGCTCTCGCAATAGAAGACAACCACTCGCAGCGTGGCGACAACGAAGGGAATGCACCCACATCGACCCCCCTATCCGTGTGCCAATGCGCGAGCGCAGCCGAGCTGTGCTACGCGAATGGCGATGCTTTCGACTCGCTCCGCGCTCTCGTGTTTCGCGTCTGCTCTTGCGCTCGTCAGCTGGGCGTGCGGGCCGGGCTCACCGAGCACCGGTGACGACACGGGCAACGGCGGCTCGGGAGCGAACGGCGGACAGACCATGAGCGGCACGGCAGGAATGACCACCTCGGGCAATGGAGGAAGCGCCACCGGTG
>DATMCL010000521.1:0-3018 GCA_035558375.1 Polyangiaceae bacterium | reverse complement strand
ACGCGACGCATCTTCTTCGCCGCCGTCGACGAGCCGAGCGTCGGGAGCTACGCGCATCTCGCGCTCGCACGGGCCGGCACCGTGACCGCCGCCATCGGCACGAACGGCGAGGCGCCCGCCCTCGCGCGGCGCCTGCGCGAGCTCCTGGCCGGCCTCTTCGAGCGCGCGAATTTAGCCGAATTCGCCGAGCAACACGCGGCGCTGCGGCGCGCGACGCCCTCGTCCGAACGGCGCGAGGTGCTCGGCGCCGACGTGCGGGGCCTCCGCCTCGACGGCGAGCTCGTCGTGCCGCGACGCTCCGCGCACTAGCGCGCGAAGGTCTTGAAGCGGCATGCGGGGTGACCAGCGAACCACGTGCCAAGCCGCGCCCCGCTGAGCTACTCGAACGTGGGCGTGCCGGCGGGAACGGTCGTGGCTCCCGGGAGCGGGTAGGTCGCGAGCACGGCGACCCAGTAGTAACGGTATTGGTGCGCGATCGCGCCCCAGTCCGGATTCGGGAACGCGCGATTGGCGCATTCGGTCGCCTTGCGCGCCTGCGGGCCGCGCCAGCTGCCGCTCGCGCCCGGGAAAACGTGAAAGCGTCGCTGGTTGAAGTCGACGCTCACGACGAAGTTGATCGAGCCTTCCTCCTTGCGCTTCGGGGCACAGTCGAGCGACGCCTTGATCGCCGTCGCGAGCCCCTGCTCGATCGACGGCAAGCTGTCGCACAGGCCGCCCTCGATGCGCGCCGAGGTCGCGTTCGCCCCACATTTCACGCGCTGAGCCGGGGCGAGCCGAACGCGCTCCGTCGGCTTCGGCGGCGGTACCACGCCGGCATCCACGGCAATCGGTGCGGGCGGCTGGTGGGGCGCGCCCACCGACGCCGAAGCGGAGGCGGAGGCGTTCGGCGTCGTCGACGGCCGCCGGAGAAGGTAGAGCGGCACCGCGATCAAGATCACGCACACGACTCCCGCGACCACCAGCTGGGCGCGGAGCGGACGCTCGCTCGACGCGCTCGCGCCGACGCCAAGGCGCCGGAGGCGGGGCTCACCGGACAGAGAGGGGATCGAGGATCGCGGAGGACGGGCCAAGAAGGACCCTAAACGTAAAGTTCTGGGCTAGTCGTCGAGCAACGCGGGCACCGGCTGACCGGGCTCGGCACGCACGATCGTGGCCGCGAGATCGAGTGTCTCGGGCATGTTCCCCTGCACCTGCGAGACGACCTGCTCGACGACGTTGCGCGCTTCGTCGAGGCTCGGGCCGGTCATCGCGATCGCGAACTTGAGCGGCCCGGTGCGGCCACCGGTGACCGGCACGAGGCTCAGGAGCAGCATCTCCGTGAGCTCGACCACCCGCTGCGCCGCGCGCCTCAGCGCGAGCATCTCGAGGATGGCGGGGCGATCGCTCACGTGGCGGTTGGGGCCGCGGATCTGATAGCGCGCGACCGTGAGCGGCACGCCCGCCCACTCGCCGAATCCGCGGTCGTCTTCCATCGTCCGCACGAGCTGGTCGCGCGATAGCAAGCCGGTGAGACCGTCGCGCCGCGCGAGGTAGGCGCGCGCGCGCTCGTGCTGCGGCGAGCCGTCGGCGAAGCTCACGATCTTCACGCGCGACTCGCCGAGCTGGATTTCCGCGCCATGAAGGAGCTGAATCGTCTGCTTGCGGTCGTAGCTGTAGTCCGCGAACGTCCCGTTCGTACTGCCGGTGTCCTCGATCGTCCACGAGCCGGATTGCCAGCGCAGGACGGCGTGGGAGCCGGAGACGGTCGGCTCGGGCATCACGATGTCCTGGCCCGCGCGCCGCCCGATCGTGATCGTCGGCTTGCCGAGCGCGAACATGGTGCCCGCCGCGTCCGGCGCGTTCGCCGAGTATGAGACGAGGAGCGACTGCGACGCGGGCACGAACTGGTCGCTCGCGCCGCGGCCGAGCGGGGGCCCGGGATTGATGCGCTCGCGCGGGATCTGCACCTGGCTCGTCGTGAGCGAGGTGGGATTGAAGAAGCGCATGTGCCGCGCGTTCGGGCGCGAGCTCGGGTCGTCGGTGAGGCAGCGGAAGATCTGCTTGATCTCGTCGACCGAGAGCGACGCGGGAACGTCGAACATGATCTGCGAGCGCATGGGCTTCGCGCGCGGCCGGTAGCCGGGCTCGGGCACGCGGCAGGTCCACATCTCCCAGAGCGTGAGACCGAGGGCGTACATGTCGTCCTCGGGGCTCGCGCCGCCGGAGCGAAGCCGCTCGGGCGCCATGTAGTTCGGGGTTCCACCGTCGGGGGGCGCGCCGGGGCGCCGGGCGCTCAAGCGCGCGCGCTCCTGAGCGAAGCCGAAGTCCAGGATGATGGCGCGATCGTTGGTCACCATCACGTTGCCCGGCTTGAGATCGCCGTGCACGAGGCCCTGCGCGTGGATGGCGGCGAGGCCTGCCGCCGTCTCGCTCGCAATCTTCCGGAATTCGTCCGCAGTGTAACCGCCCTGAGCCTTGCGCCGCCGGATGTGCGTGTGGAGCGTCTGCCCGGCGATGTGCTCCATCACCAGGATCGGCCCCCAGGGGCTCGGCGCCAGGTCATGAACCCGGCAGACGTTCGGGTGGCTCACCGAGCGCGCGAGCAAGAGCTCCTGCCGGAGCGCCTCGTCGTCGCCCGGCATGCGAGATTCCTCCCGCACCACCTTCAGGGCCGACGGCTGCTGGGTGGTCCGGTCGTACGCCAGAAACACCTCTCCCATTCCGCCCTTCCCGAGGCTCTGGCGGATCTCGTACCGGTCGTTGACGACCGTGCCCTGCCCGAGGGGCGGGGCATTGCGGGAAGGGTTTGGCATGACTCCGATTTACCGACCCACGTGCCCGCGTAGCGTCGTCGATCTTTAGAGCTACTGCAACGTCCTCGCGGAGATTTCGGGGCAGGACGCGCGAGGCTCCCCGGCCGCGCCCGGTTTTTTGGGGGATCGGCTGGTTTAGACCGGGCCATCGACCGGGTGTAAGCTCCGCCGGCGAGCGCCCCCGGAGGGGTGCCGCGAGAGCCCCGTGGGACGCTACGGAATCCTC
>DATMCL010000520.1:0-8934 GCA_035558375.1 Polyangiaceae bacterium | reverse complement strand
GACGTACACGCCCGAAGCCTGGGCGAAAACTCAACCGAGGTAATTCAAGATGGACGAAACGCTACGCGAACGCATCCGGAGCACGGTCGAGGGCACGCCTGTCGTGCTGTTCATGAAGGGCTCGAAGAATTTCCCGCAGTGCGGGTTCTCCGCCAAGGTCGCGGGCATCCTGAAGGAGCAGGGCGTCGCCTACCGCGACGTGAACATCCTCACCGATCAGGATCTGCGCATGGGCCTCAAGGAGTACTCGAACTGGCCCACGTTCCCGCAGCTCTACGTCGGCGGAAAGCTCGTGGGCGGCTGCGACATCGTCACGAGCCTCCACGAAAGCGGAGAGCTCGGAACCCTGCTCGGGAAGTAAACGCCAGGTGAAACGGCCGCTCGTCCTGCTCGCCAACGACGACGGCCATCGGGCCCGGGGCCTTCGGCTCTTGCGCGAGGCGCTCGGCCCCCACGCGGACGTCATCGTCTGCGCGCCGGAGGTCGAGCAGAGCGCGGCGAGCCATGCGCTCAGCCTGCATCGGCCGCTCCGGCTCTACTCGCACGGCGAGGGCGTTTTCTCGGTCGACGGCACTCCCGCTGACTGCGTGTACGTCGCGCTGCATGGAGACACGCGCGTCTTGCCGCGACGGCCCGACGTGCTCGTGTCCGGCGTGAACCACGGCGTGAACCTCGGCGACGACGTCTTCTACAGCGGCACGGTGGCTGCGGCGCGCGAGGGCGCGCTCAAGGGCATTCCCGCGCTCGCGATCTCGGCGGCGCGCGATGCCGACCTCGGCGCAGCTGCCGAGCTCGGTGCGCGCCTGACGCTCGCGCTTGCGGCGCTCGCCCCCGGCGCGGCGCTCGTCAACGTGAACGTGCCCCCGGGCCGCGATTGGCCGCTCCGCGCGACGCGCCTCGGGCGCCGCATCTACCGCGACGAGGTCGAATTTCGTCACGATCCGCGCGGCGGCGAATACCTCTGGATTGGTGGCCCCGGTGCGCGCCATCAGCCCATTTCCGGCTCCGATACCGAGGCATTCGATGCCGGTGTCGTCGGCATCACGCCGCTCGTGCTCGATCTGTCGGACCGCTCGAGCGGAGGCCTTGCCGAAGCGCTTGCGGCCGCGCTCGGGGCCGGGCAAAGGTAGCGCATGGCCGCGCGCAAAGGGTCGTTCGCCAAGCCTCAGAAGCCCGTGCTGGCGCGCCCCCTCCCCACCCCGCGCGGCGTCGACATGAAGAAGTCGGCGCCGGCACCGCGTCCCGTGACGCGCGTGGCGCCGCAAGAGTTCGAGCCGCTTCGCTACGTGCGGAGCCTCATCCGCGAGATCCCGGATTTTCCGCAGCCCGGCATCCTCTTCAAGGACATCACGCCGCTCATCGCCGATCCGAAGGCGTTCCACATCGTGCTCGACGCCATCGCGCACCACTTCGTGGGCGAGCGCGTCGATGCCGTCGTCGGCGTCGAATCGCGCGGCTTCATCTTCGGCGGCGCGCTCGCGGCGCGCCTGAACGCGAGCTTCGTCCCCGTGCGCAAGCCCGGCAAGCTCCCGTACCGCACCGACAAGGTGTCGTACTCCCTCGAATACGGCGAAGCCGAGCTCGAGATGCACCGCGATTCGCTGAAGGAAGGCGCCGCGGTGCTCGTGGTCGACGATCTCCTCGCTACCGGCGGCACAGCAGCCGCCGCTGGCGAGCTCGTGCACCGCCAGGGGGCGTTCGTGGTGGCGTACGCCTTCGTGATCGAGCTCTGTAGCCTCGGCGGGCGCGAGCGGCTGCTGCCGACGCCCGCGACCAGCATCGTCAAATACGAGTAGCGTCCGCGGCGCGCTTCGTGCGGCGCGACAGGCAAGCCCTAGTCGTCGTCCGCGTCGCCGAGCTCGACCGCGCAGGAGACGATCGCCGTATTCTGGCCGAGCGCTCCGAGCGGGCTGAACGGTGGGCTCGTGGTCCCGACGCGCGCGCTGTTGTCGAGCGCGAGGTAGTACTGGCCCGGCGGGAGCGGGAATTTCTGGCGCATGCCGCCGGGCATGAGGCTGAAGGCGAAGATCGGCGCCTCGGGCGGCGGGCCGAGCACGGCGCCGTTTTGGAGGCCCTGCCGCCAGAGATCGCCCGTGCCGCGGCGTAGCAAGAGCACGTCCAGCGCGGGCCCGGAGAGCGCGAGCTGCACGAAGAGCGCTTGGTCGTTGGTAGCGACGCTGAGCGGCCCGACCAGATCGATCTGATCGGCGTGCACCTCGGTCGTCTCGTTGACCATGGCGTAGCGATCCTTCGAGGTATCGAACGGGGTTGGCGGCTTCGCGGGCGGAGCGAGCTGACCCATTGCGAACGAGTCGCCGTCGTCGGCGTGCACGACCGTGAAGCCGTTCGCGAGCTCGCCGGAGACGATCTGGCCGCCGAACGTGTTCATGAGGTAGCCGGCGGGACCCTGCGCCGCCCAGTTCGCGAGCCGATTCTCGATCGAGGTGACTTGAAACGTCGGGCCGAGCAGCGTGCGCGCCGGGCGCGCGTAGATGTAGGCGGCGTCGTCCGCCAGGTAAAAATCCATCTTGTATTCGACGCTCGCGAGCACCGTGAACGCGACGCGCCCGGCCACCGGCGTCCAGGCGAAACCGCTGCCCGAGAACGCGACCGTGACCGTCTGCGGGCCGTCGTTCACCGTCGTCTGGCAGCTCGCGGGATAGAGCCGGCCGAGGACATTCGGAGACGGCGCGAGGCGCAGCGGCGCCGAGCGATTGAGCATCTCCGGGCACAGGCGTCCCGCGCCGAAGTTCGAGAACAACCACCAGCGAAGCGATGGGCTCGCGTTGACGGGCCCTTTGAACCACGAGCAGCCGCTCGCCATGAGCGCCACGCCGAGCGCCGCGAACCCGAGCCCGCGTCGCGCCCTCGCCTTCACGCGAGGCCCGCCTTCGCGAGCGAGACCAGCGCGTCGATCAGTCGCGGCGCGGTGCCGAGCGCCGGGACGCGCACGAGCTCGAGGCCGAGCTCACGACACCAGCCGCGTGCCTCCACGTCGAGATCGTACAGTGTCTCGACGTGCTCGGTGAGAAAGCCGAACGGCGCGAGCACGACGCGTGGCACCCCGTCCGCCTTCGCTTGCTCGAGGACTTGGCGGAGGGTCGGCCCGAGCCAGTCGCCGCCGTCCGCGCCTTGGCTCTGGAACGCGAGCTCGTAGTCGTGCTCGAGCTCCTTCCCGACGGCGGCGGCGCTCTCGCGCACCAGGCGCTCGTAGGGGTCGCCGCGTTGAATGACGACGCGCGGGAGGCTGTGCGCCGTGAGCACGAGGCGGCACCCCGGTTCCAGCATGGCGCGAATCGCGTCGGCGTGCGCTCGGACCAAGTCGGTGTCGGTGCCCCAGTCGGGCACCGGTACGAGTGCGGGAACTGGGGTGCCTCGCTCTTCGCGCTGCTTTCGCGCCGCTTCTACAGCAGCGACGTACACGTGGACGCTGTACGGGGCGAGCGGCAGGACGACGAGGCGCTCGAGCCCAAGCTCTTCCGCGCGGGCGAACGCCTGCTCGAGGCTCGGATCGGCGAGGCGCATGCCGACGAGCACGGGAACCCGAAGACGCCGCTCGACGAGTGCCGCCTGCTCCTGCGTCGCCCGAAGCAGCGGCGATCCGCCGATGAGCGCGTACCGCCGGCGCGTTTCGGCGATGAGCTCGGGCGAAACGGGTCGCCCGGCTCGGATCCGCGCGAGAAACTGCGGGATCTCGTCGAGCTCCTGAACTGTACCGTGCGATGTGAGTAAAACCCCGGAGCGGCCGCCCATGCTGGCCCCGTCTTCCCAGGGAGCGCGACGGAGGTCAACGATGGACACGCGGCAGCCGAATCACCGCGAAAGCAACACGACAAAGCAAGCGGACCTCCTTCTTCCTCCCCCCGCCTCAGTTCCCGGCATTACCCCGAGCCCGGTTTCGGGGCTGGGGCCCCGAAAACCAACATCTGTCGCGGCTGGGGCCCCGAAACCCAACATCTCTCGCGGCCAGGGCCCCGAAAACCAACACCATAAAGACCCGCCACAGACGTAAATCCTATTGAAAAAATGGGGCGTTTGAGGTAGGTACGAAACGCTGGGTGTCCTACATGAGCACACCTATTTCTTACCTGACGGGCTCCCTGGGCTCGCGCCATGTGCGCGGCCACCGGGGCCGTGGGGGTGCCGCATGATCATGCGCGCGCCCGGCGTCGTGGTGTCGGCACGCTACCGCCTCGTGCGGCCGCTCGGGGTGGGCGGCATGGGGACGGTCTGGCTCGCAGACGATCTCCTGCTCGACTCGCCGTGCGCGCTCAAGCTCATCGACGACGACAAGGCGCAGAGCACCGAGGTGCGCGTCCGCTTCGCGCGCGAAGCGAAGGTCGCCGCGCAGCTCCGTGGCGCGCACGTGGTCGATGTCTTCGAGCATGGCGAATGGGAGGGCACTCCCTTCATCGCCATGGAGTACCTCCACGGCGAGGACCTCGGGACGCGCCTCGACCGCGAGAAGGTGCTCGACCCCGCGATGACGTACCGCATCGCGGCGCATGTCGCGCGTGCCCTCGCGCGGGCGCACGCGTTCGGCATCGTGCACCGCGACCTCAAGCCAGAAAACGTGTTCCTCGTCCAAGGCGACGACGGCGAGGTCGCGAAGGTCGTGGACTTCGGCATCGCCAAGCACGACGCGTATTCGCTGCGGGATAAAACCACCAAGACGGGCTCGTTTCTCGGCACGCCCTTCTACGTGAGCCCCGAGCAAGCGCGCGGGAAGCCGACCGATCACCGCTCGGATCTGTGGTCGCTCGCCGTGATCGTCTTTCAGTGCATGACGGGGCGGCCGCCGTTCGAAAGCGAGGCGCTCGGCGAGCTCATGGGGCTCATCCTGTACGAGGATCTGCCGAAGCCGAGCCTCGTGCGTCCCGGCGTGTCGGAGGCGTTCGACGCCTGGTGGGAGCGCGCGGCCAAGCGTGACCGCGACGAGCGCTTCCAGTCCGCGCGCGAGTTCGCCGATGCGCTCGGTGAGGCACTCGGGCAGACCGTCAACATCGCCGTGCCGAGCCTCTCCCCTCGCACGAGCCTGATGATCGAGGGCACGGGGGAGCCGATCCTCGAAGAGCTTCGCGAGACGGACGCGCCGCTGTCGCGCACGCGGCACTCGTCGGTCCCGCGCGCCAGCATCGCGACGGCCCTGATTCGTAACCCGCGTCACTGGCGCGCCGCCATGCGCAACGTGTCGCGCAAGGTGCTGGTCGGCGGAGCGGTCGCCTTCGGGCTGCTCGTGGGCGGCGCGGCCACGCTGCTTTTGCCGGATACGCCCGCGCCGACGATCGTGCTGCCGCCGCCCACGCCCGCGGCCGCTGCCCCGACTGCGGAACCGCTCCCGCGTCCGACGGTCGAGGTGGTAGGCCCGGCCACGACAGCGGCGACACCCACACCGGCCGCGGTCAGCGATGCCGAGCCGGAGCCGTCGACCTCCGCGAAGTCGACGTCGGTCAAGGAGAGCTCCACGAAGGGGAGCTCGGCCGCCCCGCGTCGCGTCCCGCGCACGGCCCCAAAGAAGGCGCCGACCGTTCGCCGCGACTACGGCATCTGACGCCGAACGCCGAGCAGTCCGCCTGATCGGCGTTCTAGAGGCAGCTCGGAACGCCCGAGACCACCGAGCAGCCACCGGGACAGATCGCGATCACCGGGCTCGATTGGCCGTCGGCCGCGCAGCGCGTGAGCGACGTGGCGACGCACTGGTACGAGAGCGGCTGGCAGACGTTGCAGATGGGCCCTCCACCGCCGGCGGGCGGATCGGCGTCGCAATACGGCGTGGCTGCGGCGCACGGCGGCGCGGTGTTCCATTGCTTGCGGTCCGGCGGGCACGCCATGAGCCGTTCGTCGCTCGTGCATTGGTACTCGCCGAGCGGACCGCCGCACATCGGGTCGCCGCAGGTCCCGGACCCCTGGTCACAGAGGCCCGCCGTCGCGCACCGGTTCCGCGGGACCCACGACCCCTCGCTGCACGTCTCGGCGCTCGTCTCGACGCAGCGCGTTCCGTTCGTGCAGCCGCCCATCACGCAGCCGGTGGACCCGCAGCTCCAGCCATCGGGGCAGGTCGTCTGGGTTTCCCAGTGCGTGAGATCCGCGCTGCAGACCTGGAAGGTTTGGCCCACGCAGCGTGTCCCGTCGGGAGTGCAGGCCGCGGGAAAGCAGCGCCGCTCCGTGACGCTGCAGAGCGCGCGGGCGCCGCACACCTCGCGCACGACCCAGGTTCCGTCTGGCGCGCACTCCTCGAGGTTCGGGAGCTCCTTGTTGCAGCGTAAGGTGCCTTGTGCCCCGCAGTCCGAGGTTTTGCATTCCCCGACGGCCGCGTCGCAGAGGAACGGCGAGTCGCACTGTTCGATGGTGGCGAAGCCCGTCGCGCTCTTCCGCACGAGGTCTCTGCCGCTGCAGGCGACGGTGCCGTCGAACGCGGGGGTGCAGCTGCCGTCCGTCGCGTTGCAGCTCGCCGCGTCGGCGCACGGGGCGAGCGGCTCCCAGGCGTTCTGATCGGCGCTGCAGCGCTCTGGGGTCGCGCCGTCGCAGGCGAACGTGCCCGGAAGGCAGAGCGGCGCGAGGCAGGTGGGGGCGACGCCGCGAGCCGCCTGCTCGGCGGCGCTGTCCTCGTCGCAGAGCGGGCCCGAGGCGCAGCGAGCCACGAGCGTCCAATGGTCGCCCTCCGGCGCGCAGGTGCGGAGCCGATTCCCGTCGCACAGGAAGGCGCCGGGCTGGCAGATGGCCGAAACGCAGCGCGCGATACTGCGATCGCCCTGGAGCACGCACTGGTGAGGACCTCCTGCGCAATCCTCCGCGAAATCGAGCTCCCCGGCGCCGTTGCAGAGCTGGCGCACGCCGTCGTTGCACCCCGCTTCGCCGGGCGTGCACGAGCGGCAAGCGGCGGCGCTGGCGTCGCATTGCCCCGGGCTCGCGCACTTCGTGACGAGCTGCCAGCCGCGGCGATCGGCGCTGCAGGCTTGTAGCTCCGCGCCGTCGCAGCGGAACGCGCTCGGCTCGCACGTCGTTCCGAGCCCGCTCGGCGCGGTCGATGGCTCCTCGGTCTTGAAGTCGCCGAGGACCACCTGGCAGCCGAGCGAACAGAGAGCGAGCCCGGCGCCGACGAGCCGCCTCGTGCACCCGCCGAAAAGCAACGGTCAGAACCTTCCCGCGACGCCGAGGTGCTTGGCTCCCACCACCGGCCAGAGCGCGGCGCGTTGTGACGGGGATTCCGTCTTCGAGCCGGTGAGCAGGAGGACTGCTCCCGTGGCGCCGCCCGCTACGGCGACGACGAAGCCGATGCCCGAGATCGTTCCGAAGGTGTGGTAGCGGCTGAGATCGGATTTGACCTCGTGCTCGTTTTCGGGCGTCAGGTAGCACGTCCCGGTGGGGCACTCGGTCTCGAGCTCCGAGTGCGCGCTCAAGGCCAAGACGCCCGTGACGCTTCCGGCGACGAGCCCGGCGCCGCCCACGCCGAAGGCGATCCAGGCGGGGAGCTTCGAGCTCTCCTCTTTCTTCTGGTTGGTAGCGACCGGGGTCGGCTCGGCT
The DNA here is from genome assembly GCA_035558375.1 of Polyangiaceae bacterium. Taxonomy (GTDB): domain Bacteria; phylum Myxococcota_A; class Polyangia; order Polyangiales; family Polyangiaceae; genus PMG-095. The sequence goes on along the minus strand of DATMCL010000520.1, from coordinate 1,410 downwards.
GCGAGGGGCTTCGGTTCGACGGGCGACTTCTTGAGGACGAGGGTGACGGTCTGCTCCTCGCCTTCTTTGAGTGTGATCGTTTCGGAGGCCGGCTCGAAACCGGGCGCCGTGGCGCGCACGTCGGCGCTTCCCGGATCGGCAGCGCGGCGAGCGCCGATCGCACCCTCCGGCACGCGAAGGCCGTCGATCGTCACTTCCGGATCGAGCGGCCCCATCACGTGGATCACCACCCACGCGAGACGCGGCTCGAGGTCGGCCGCTTCCGACTGTGCGTCCTCGAGCGCCTTCCGCCACGAGGCGGGCGAGCCCTTGGGCACCCCTTCACGGATCACGAGCTGGTAGCGCTCGGACGCCTCGACGAGCTTGCCCATACCGACCAAGGCACGAGCCAGATCGACGCTGATCGTCGGCGCGTGCACGAGCGCGTCCGCGTGGCGGAAGCGATCGACCGCCGTCGGGTAGTCTTTGCGCTCGAGCGCGTCGTAGCCTTCGGCTGCCAGTGAGCGCGCGCTCGCGCGGTCTGCCTCGCTCGGCTGAGCGTGGGCGGTACGGGCGCCCACCATGCCCGCAAGCAGGACGACGGCGCCGAGGTGGCGGAGGGACCCACGAACGCGGGGATACACGACCTTGTCCGGTTACCTCTCCACGCGTTTTGGCGCAAGGCCGACTCAACAAAAGAGACCGGCCGCGTAGCACCGTGGGCCATCGGAACGCCCTCGGTGAACGCGGCCGGAAATGCGCCGCTACCGGATCGCCTCAGTGCGGAGCTGCCTCGTAGGCACACTCGGAGGCGTCGCCCTCGGTCGGCTTGATGCCGGCCGAGTCGCTGTAAAACACGCGCGAGAAGTCGGTGCCCCAGCATTCGACGGCGGTCACCCCGGCCAGACCCGCGGCCGGCAGATCGCCGCCCGAGATCCCGACGTCGGCGCGACCGGCACCCGTCGAGCGCCAGCGGCTGACGACGCTCACGTCCTCGAGGGCGGTCGCGTGGCTGTCGTCGATGTCGGCATGGGCGGTGATGTCGAGCTCGCCCGTGTGGTCTTCGTGCGCGCTCGAGGTGATGGTCAGTGAGGCCTCGCCCTCCGGCGCGACCGTCGCGGTGATGGTGCGCGGCAGCGCGTCGCGGCGGCGCCCGATGTCGGGCGGCAGCTCGTGGAGGATGGTCACCGTGCCGGAGTCGTTCTGGTGGCGGCTCGGGTCGAGGAGCTTCGCGTTGCCGAGGTCGAGCATGAACTGACCGTCGCCGTGCGAGTCGCTCGCGCGGCTGTAGCCGTCGCCGTCGAGCACGCTCAGGTACTCGCCGCCCGATTTCTTTTGGCCTTCGAGGACGTAGCGGAAATGATGCTCGCCGATGCGGCTGACCGTCAGCCGGTAGCGCGCCGGATCCAGGGCATCGCCTTCGTACGGCCC
>DATMCL010000519.1:0-11217 GCA_035558375.1 Polyangiaceae bacterium | reverse complement strand
CCTGAGACCTGTCGCGTCGAAATGCGCGGAGACGATGTCGCTCAGGTTGCCGATGTCCTCGTCGCAGCCCTGAGGGTCACCGTCGGTCATCAACACGCCGATGATCTCGCGACCGGGCTCCTGATGCGCGGCCGTGTACGCGGCGATGCCGCGCAAGGCTCCCTCGATGTGCGTTCCGAGCCCGCCTTCGAAGGTTTCGTTGCTGATGTCTTGGATGATCACGTGATCCGCCGGCACGGGCAGCGGCGTGAGAGGGACGAGCGGCGTCGAGTAGGGGCCGCCGTCGCAGTCGTCCTGCGCCAACGACATGAACTGGAACGCGAGTCGCGTGTCGACGCCGGCCGTGACGCCGTCAATCAGGTAGTCCGAGAATGCGTAGGTCGCGTAGCAGGCCTTCGACATGACGGGAGCCATCATCCCGTGCGTGTAGGCGCAGTCGTCGCCCATGCTCCCCGTGCGATCGAAGACGAAGTAGATGTCGAGCGCGCTGGTCGTCTTCTGCTCGTACTCGGAGTGCGCGCACATGTCGGCGCCCGCCGACCCGCCGACGTCGGGGCCGGTCCCGCTGGTGCCGCCGGTCGCGCCCGTGCCGGTGCCGCCCACCTGCACCGCCGCGCCGCTGCCGCCGTTGCCGCCCGAGCCCGTGCTCGTGCCGCCGGTCGTGGGAATGACGGTCGTGCCCGCGGCGCCGCCGCTGCCCGTCTTGCCAGCGTGCCCGGAAGCTCCGCCGGTCAGCCCGGTGTTGGGGTCGTCTTTGTCACCGCCGCACGCCACCGCGACGAGCGCAGGTAGCCCGACGAGAAGCCAGGTTCGTCTTCCTAGAGCCACCATGTCCCCAATGGTGGTTCCAGAGTATTCCCGGGATCAAGGCAGCGTGCCTCTTTGATCGAAAAGAAGTGGGACCTACGCCGCGCTCCACCGACATGAGGCACTGGGGTGGGCGACTGCGAGAGTCGCTAGGGTGCTGGCGCGATCGCGACAGCCAGGTGCGTCAGTCGTCCTGCGCTCGGGGTGGCCCAGCTCGGCATGTAGGACCCGGCGGCGGGCAGGGCCGGCGACGTGGCCGTGACGACCATGCCGAAGACGCGCGTCGGTGCTCCATTCACGTTGAGCTCGGAAGTGGCGACCGTCTCCGTGAGCGTGAGATTGGCGGACGGGCTGACGGACCAGGCTGGGCAGTTGGACGCGGGCGTGCCCGTCGTGCAACCGCCGAGGTTCGGCCACATCTGCGCCATGAAGCTATAGATCATGGAGCCGCTCGTTGCGACCGGTAGCGTGAGCGTCGTCGTCGTCGGATCAGCAGGGTCCGGTGTGCCCACCGTACCTCCGATGCTGCCCGTGATGGGCGAGCTCTGCCGCACGCCGTTGAGCTGAAGCTCCTGCGTGACGAGCATGTTGGCGCTGGGGGCACTGATCGTGACCTGGAGCTGGCTGCCTTCGCCCGTCGCGTCGCCGAGCGGGAGGTAGTAGACGAAGAGGTCGGGGCTGTACTGGTCGTTGGTGCCGACCTGGGACGGCCCGGCGGTCATCGGCGTGCCGCCGAAACTGACCGACGTAGGCTTCGAGGCCGCAAGCCCCATCGTGTTGCTGTCGGCTGCGAGCACGAGCAGGATCAACCGGTTCGTGCCGGCGTGCGGCGTCGCGTTGAACGTGAGCGAATTGCCGGCGGTTTGGGCCGTCGGGTAGGGGATCGAGTTGCCGATCGTGATCTTGGCCTGACAAGCATACGTGCCGTTCGTGAGCACGCAGTTCGGCGTTGCCGCTCCGCAAGCGTTGTTGCAAGAGCCGCAGCGCGCTGCGGTCGTCACGTCCGTCTCGCAGCCGTTGTCGTTGATCCCGTCGCAGCTCCTGTGTGTGGCGTCGCACTTGGGGGGATCGCACATGCTGCCCGAGCAGCTCGCGTCCGTGGCGCCGGCCTTCGAGCAGATGCCCGCGCAGCTACCGCAATGCTGAACGTTGTTGGAGGTGTCCGTCTCGCACCCGTCGGCGTTGGTGCAGTCCTTGAAGCTGCCGACGCAGTCGTCGATGACGCAGTTCGAGCTCGAGCATGCGGCCGTGGCGTGAGGAACGTTGCAGGCGTTCGAGCAGGCACCGCAGTGGTCCGGATCGTTCGTTAGGTTCGTCTCGCAGCCGGTCTCGACGCGCTCGTCGCAGTCGTCGAAGCCCGTCTCGCATTGCAGGGCGCACTTGCCCGCCTGGCAGGTGCCCGTGCCGTTCGCGACCTGGTCGCAGCGCACGCCGCAGCTGCCGCAGTTCTTGGTGTCGCTCACGACGTTCGTCTCGCAGCCGTTCGCGAAGCCGCCATCCTCGGCGTCAGCGTCGCAGTTCTGCCAGCCGTCGTTGCAGCCGGTGACCACGCACTCCCCGTCCACGCAGTCCACGGCACCGTTGGCGGCGGCGCAGATGTGGCCGCAACGCCCGCAGTTTTTCACGTCGTCGTCGAGGCTCGTCTCGCACTCCATGTCGCCGTCGCAGTCGCCCATGCCGTCGTCGCACATCGTGGCGCCGCACTCGCCGTCGAGACAGAACGGGGTGCCCTCGTCCGACGGACAGGCCTTGCCGCAGCCGCCGCAGTTCTCCACGTCGCCGACGGAAGACTCGCAGCCGGTGAGCGGATCCTCGTCGCAATCGCCCCAGCCGTCTTCGCACTCGATGGCGCAGGTGGAGCTCACGCACTTCGCCTTGCCGTGCACCGCAGGGCAGACCAGGCCGCAGCCGCCACAGTTCATCGCATCGGTGCTGGAGTTCACCTCGCAGCCGTCGCTTTCCTCCGTGTTGCAAAGGATCCACGGCTCGACGCAGGTGTCGATCTGGCAGGACCCGCCGACGCAGGCGGATTCCGCGTGCGGTAGCTCGCACTTCGCGCCGCAGTCGCCGCAGTTTCGCGTCGACGTGAGCGTGTTCGTCTCGCACGGTTCGGTCACGTCGCCGTCGCACTCTTTCCAGCCGCTCGTACAGTTGAGCGCACAGGTCTTGCTGACGGGGTCGCACAAGCCGCTCTCGCAGTCGGCCGCAACGTGGCAGGGCTCGCCGATGCCGCAGCCGTCGCACGAGGCTCCGCCGCAGTCGACGGCGAGCTCGTCGCCGTTGCGGACCAGGTCCTTGCACGACGCCGTCGCGCAGAGCTGGTCCGTGCCGCACACGCTGCTCTCGCAATCGGTCCCGGCTTCGCACGGCTGACCGTCCCGACACCCCGAGCAGTACCCTCCTCCGCAGTCGACGCCCGTTTCGTCGCCGTCCTGCACGTGGTTCATGCAGCCGGGCTCCTGGCAGAACCCGACGATGCACTGTCCGTCGGCGCAATCGCTCGAGGCGCCACAATGCTGACCAATCGTGCAGCCGTGGCACTCCGTGCCGCCACAATCCACGTCCGTTTCCCCGTAATCAGCGTCGGGCTTCGCGTTCTGGCAATGCGCGGAGTCCACGTGCACGAACTCGTACGTGGGGACCGAGCACGCCGCAGCCAGAAGGATGACGGCGACTGCGCCCCTCAGCGCGCGCAGTCCGCCAATGAGGTTCGGGAAGCTCACCGTGGCCGAACCTACCAGTGAAGCCGGCCGGGGTCAGCTCGTCTTCACGGCAATAACGAGCCGAAAGAATCCGCTGACACCGCGCCCGCACGGAGGAGCGCCGAATCGGAATACACTGCCGTTCAATCGCGTTTTGCCACGAATGCCTGGAGTCGATCAGATCCTTTCGGCGATCACCCAGCAGGGGGCGGACGAGCTCCGGCTGACGAGTGACGAGGTGCCGGTCGTCTTGGCTGCCGGCCTTCCGCGCCGCTTCACGATGGCTTCGACGCCCGAAGCGACCCTCCGGCAACTGCTCGGGGAGCTCTTGAGCCCCGAACGGCAGCGCGAGCTCGAGACGTCGAGGCTGGTCGAATTCGAGCACCATCCGAAAAACTTGGGCCGCTTCGCGGTCACCCTCCTTCTCGATTCCGAGCGCCGTCTCCAAGCGACATTTCGACGCGGCGCGCCAGGAATGGCCGTTCGCTCCGAGGGGGCATCGCCTGCTCCGGCGCTGCCCGCAGGGTCCGAGCGCGCCGCGACACCTCCGGTGACGTCACCGCAGAGTGCGTCGCTCGAGCTCGACCCGCGTCTCGTCGAGCTCTGCGTCGAGGCGGCCCGACTGCGAGCGAGCGACATCCATATCGCCGACGGCGAGCCCACGTTCTTGCGCATCGACGGCCGGCTCGAACGAGTGTCGGAGGCCCGCGATGGCGTGCGCAGTTATCTCCGGCTCGACGGCGCAGCAGAGACCCGTGCCGAGAGTGGCGCCTCGCTCGATTTCGGTATCGAGCTCGAGAGCCGGCAACGGCTGCGCATCAGCGTGTACCGCACGGGCGCGGGGCTCGCCGCCGCGATCCGCCTGCTCCCGCGCCTCGCTCCCGCGCTCGAGGAGCTGAATCTGCCGCTCCCCCTCGACGATCTCAGCGAGGTGTCCCACGGCCTCGTGCTTTTGTGCGGCGCCACGGGCTCGGGCAAGTCCACGACGCTCGCGGCGCTGTGCCGGCGCGCGCTCGAGCGACGCTCCGTCGTGCTGCTCACGCTCGAAGATCCCGTGGAGTTCGTGCTGCCGTCGGCGAATCGCTCGCTCGCCCGCCAGCGCCAGATCGGTCGCGACGTGCCCGATTTCGCCGCCGGCCTGCGCGACGCGCTGCGCGCAGACCCGGACGTCATCATGGTCGGCGAGCTCCGCGACACGGAGACGATGCGCCTCGCCCTGACGGCGGCGGAGACTGGGCACCTCGTGCTGGCGTCGCTTCACTCCGGCTCGGCCGCCGGTTGCATCGAGCGGATGATCGACGCCTACCCACCGGAGCAGCGCCCTTCGATCCGCACGCAGCTCGCGGACGCACTTCGCGCCGTGGTCGTGCAGAAGCTCTTGCCCCGCGCGCGCGGCGCCGGACGCGTGCCGGCGCTCGAGGTGTTGCGGGTCACGCACGCCGTCGCCAACGTGGTGCGTGAAGGACGAACGGCGCAGATTGGTACGCTCCTTCAGGGCGGCAAGCGTGAGGGCATGCTGAGCCTCGAGCGTTGCCTCGCCGACTACGTGCACGCCGGCGTCGTGAGCGAGGACGTGGCGCGCGCTGCCGCCAACGACCGGGACTCTTTCGCCACCTATCTCACGAAGTAGGGGCCGCCGCGCTCGAGAAGCCGATCAGGAATGTTCTGAGTGCCGCAGCTCCTCGAGCGCCTGATGCGTCGAGTCCTGTCCGGGGACGAGGCGGGACCGCAAGAACTCGCGGTTGCGCGGGTCGACCTTGGTGAGCTCGTCGCGGTAGGTGCGCACCCAGTGCGTCTCGGCGTCGCCGAGTAGCGAGAGCACGGTTTTCGCCTCGAGGGTTGCCGGCGAGGGACCCAGAGCCTCGAGCAAAGGGCTCCAGATCCCGCCGGTCTTGGGGGGCTTACCTTGGAGAGCCGTGATGCGCTCGGCAAGCGCCGAGGCCCGATTCCGATGCGACCCATAGCAGCGCGAGAGCACGTCCCGGTGCTTCAAGAGACCCGGTAACGTGAGCGCGATTTGGTAGGTGTGCGACGCGGTGAGCTCTTCGATACAAAGCCGCATCAGGCGCTCCATGACGGCGGCGTCGGGAAGCGTGTCGCGCACGGGTTCGGAAGTCGGCTGCTGGTTCATTGCGTTCTCCAAGTGCAATCGACGTGCCGTCGCGGGCTCGTTACTTCAGCGACCCGAGGATCTGCTGCGCCATCTGCAGATGGTCGGCGACGATGGGTCGCGTCTTCTGCAGGAGATTCTTGACGTCGTCGTGGCGCGCGGCAGGAATGAGCCGCGTGTCGATGGTGTCGAGCACCAGACGGTGGGCGTCGATCTGATCCATGATGTAGAGCCGATCGACTCGGTTTTCCTCGACCTGCGACAGGTCCTGCTCCATGCGCGTGGCCTTGATGCCGAGCTCGGTGGCAAGCTGGCTGTCCTCGTGCTTGTAGCCGAGCTTGCTCGTGAGATCGTCGATGTCCTTCACGGCTTGGCCGTGATGCGCGATCATCATTTCGGCGAACTTCTTGACCGACGGATCCTGGAGCTTGCCCGAGACGGTGCGCGCCTGATCGACCTCCGACACGTTCACTCCACGAAGGATCGTCACGACCTGAGCGTCATCGAGCTTCTCCGAGCCTTCGGTGCCGAGCGTGCCGGGCGCGGACGGAGAGCCGTGGGCGGCCGGCGTCATGGCCGGCTCGTAGCCCGTGTTGGCCGGTTTGTCGTCGTGGCTACAGGCCAAGAACGCGAGCGGAGAAGCGAGCAGCAGGATGCTGCGAATGCTGGACGAATTCATGAGGGACCTCCTGTTCGGTGACTCATCGATGAAGCAAGTTCCGTGCGCCACCCGGCGCGCACCAGCTCCGCTGCGCTTACAAAAGGACGATCAAGACGATGACGCAGAGGAGGGCAGTGACGGAGGCGCCAATCAGCAGAACGTCACGCGTCGTGTACCTCTTCGCCCCAGGTGAGGCAGGTTCAAGCGCCGCGCGGACCGCGCTGTGGGTCCACCACGACTGCGAACGACGTCCCGTGGCGCTACCTACGAGACCGCGCGCACCGGTCGCCGCATTCGTCGCCACGAGGGCGTGAGCATGGGTACGGCTCTCCGAATCGAAGAGCATTACGATAGCGAGCAATACCTTGGTCAGCATGGCGTCGTTGAGCGGTGTTGCAGGGGGCGTGCCGGACCCGACCGTCATCGCGTTTGATTGCTGCTCGATACGAATGGGATCGACGGCAAATGAGGCCGTTCAGGGGGAGGCTCGATGGCACCCGCGGGGCAGGCTGTCTCGGATTTGCGGCGTCGCGCGAGGTTTGGTCCGCCCCTTGCACTCGACGGTGTCTGTCCCATCGCAGAGGAGACCGACACCATGCTGTGTAGCCAGATCATGAAGTCAGCCATCGAATGCGTTTCGCCGACCGACACCGCGGAGGTCGCCGCGCAGCGCATGCGTGACCACAACATCGGCCTTTTGCCCGTCTGCACGAGCGAGCTCAAGGTGGTCGGTATGCTGACCGATCGCGACCTCGCCACGCGAATCGTCGCTGAGAATCAGCCGGGGTCGACGCCGGTCGAGGACATCATGACGCGAGACGTCGTCTCGTGCCGGAGCACCGACACGCTCGAGCGGGCCGAAGACCTGATGGGTCTCTTTCGCGTGGGGCGCATCCTCTGCACCGAGGAGGACGGCACGCTCGTCGGCCTGATCAGCCTCTCGGACCTGGCCGAGTACGAAAGCTCCGCGCGGGTTGCCCAGACGCTGAAGAACGTGACGCTGCGCGAGCGTCATCCGTAACGGCCCCGTGCCCCGCCCAGCAGACACGTGTGGTCTCGGGCGGGGCTGCCGCGGCCTCGGTCAGCTCGACACGGCGAGCTTGAGCTCGCTCATCGCGGCGTGGGTGACGGCTTGGCCGGGCATCAAGCGCTCGTTGACGAACGTTTGGTCGAGCGGGTCGAGGTCGTTCGTGTGCTCGCGGTAGCGCCGGACCCCGCGATCCTCGGACTCCTCGAGCAGCGAGACCGCCAGGCTCTCGCTCACTGCGGCGGCAGCTGAGGTCAACGTCGGAACCAGCGAGCTCCAAGCCCCCGGTGCCGTCGGAGGGCTGCCTCCGAGCTCGGTGATGCGCTGCCGGAGCTCGCTCGCGCGTTGTTGATGCGAGGCGTAGCAGCGCGAGAGGATGTCCGTGTGCTTCCTGAGCGGGTCGAGCGTCATCGCGCGCTTGTAGGTCTCGGCGGCGCCGAGCTCTTCCTTGCAGAAATCGGAGAGCAGCGAGAGGTTCGTATCTTTGGTTTTTGAGGTCTCGGTGGTGTGTTGCATGGTCGCTCCTTTCAATCGGTGGCGAATGGGTTATCGGGTTCGGCTCGCCGCCCGCGCTTTCGCGCCACCTCGTCCTTGAGCCACTCGTCGGAAACGAGCGGAGACCAGTCCGTCCCCTTGCTCGTGATTCGCAGTCCGACGTTCGCGGCGGGCGTGCGCAAGAGGAACGCCCCCTCCGGCTGCTCGGCGCGTCCGAGGTAATAGCCGGTGACCTTGAGATGTCCGGAGCGGGCGTCGCGGAGGTCGAGCAGCGGCGTTTTGCCCCCGCGGACCCGGGCGAAGGCGTCGACGCCTTCGAGGTCGAGCAGCGTCTGCTCGAGGTCGCGCAGGATGCGCGGCGGCGTCGCGAGGGGCAGGAGCGCGGCTGCCTGGTCGACGCGCAGGCGGAGGGCCCCGCTCGACGGACGTTCGCCCATGGGGACCGCGACGTCGTCGGCGACGAGCGTCCCGTTGAAGCGGCCCGAATGACGATCGCCGAAGCTCGCCGTCGTTCCGTCGAAACGGAGCTCCCCGTGGCCGCGGACCTTGCCGTGCTCGGCGTCGCTGCGTGTGCTCACCGTGAGCTTGTCGCTGTGCACCTCGAAATCGCTGCCGCGTAGCTCGGCATCCCCGAAGTGTGCCGAGAGCGTGCTCGGGGGCACCAGCGAGCCGTGGTGCAGGTGTAGATCGAAGTCGATGGTTCCGGCTCCGCGCGCCACGGCTCCTGCGTGAGGGCCGAGGTAGGCGTCGAGGAAGCGCAGGTCCGTTCCTTCGAATGTCCCCCGCGCATCGGCCACGACCTTGTTGAGTGGCTCGAGACCTTGCAGCTTCTGCACGTCGCTACCCTCGACGACCATGCGAAGGTGGAGCTTCGTCCGTTCGGCGACTGCATCGCGGCCGAGGTGCAGGCTTCCCCCGGCGAGGTCCAGCGTGGCCGGACCGACCTCGTAGTAGCGAGCCGGGCGCAGGAGAAAGCTTCCTCGCGCCACTCCCGGCCCGCGGTAGCGGTACTCGAGGATCCAAATCTCTCTGACCTGCGCCGTGATGTTCTCGACCTTGACCTCCCACAGGTCGTAGTCGGCGTCCGGGATGGGCGGAGAAGGCGGCCCGCGAAAGAGCGGCGGATCCGGGAAGCCGGCGATGGGCGGGTACGCGGCCACGCGCGGTCCTTCCAAGCCGACGTGACTGAGCTTGTGGCGCATGCGGTAGCCGACGCCCTCCCCGTCGACGCGCAGCGCGTGAAAGCGCTTGCGGAAGAGCTCGTGTAAGCTCACATCGAGTGTCCCGCGCTCGACGGCGACCTCGAACTCGACGTTGTGGTCGTGCATGCGCAGGCGGAGCCCGCGAACTTCGATGCGGCCCGGAATCAGGCTGTATGCGGACCCGTAGTCGACGCGTACGTCATCGCCCTGGGCCGCGAACTTTTTCAGCAACGGCGTGCACAGGATCAGGTTGGCGACGAGCAGGTAGAAGAGCTCGAGCGCGGCGAGGACGGCGAGCACACGCCAGGCGACTGCGCCCGTGTGACGCCCGGCCGTCTTCGCCCGCTCGCTCCATTTACTCACCAATCACCGTGACTGCGAAGCCTTTTGGACGATGATCTCGACGCGGCGATTGTTGGCTCGACCCTCCGCCGTGTCGTTCGAGGCGATCGGGGTCGATTCGCCCTTGCCGACTGCGCTGATGTGATCGCTCTTCACGCCGCGCTGCACCAGGTAGGCCCGTACTGACTCGGCTCGATCCTGGGACAGCTTCTGATTGAACGCGTCGTTGCCGTTCGAGTCGGTGTGGCCCTCAACCATGATGGTCCGGTCTGAAGCCGTGTCGGTCAGCGCCTTGGCGACCTCGTCGAGCTTCTTCTGAGCGAAAGGCAAGAGCTCGGACTTCCCGCTCGTGAACAGCACCGAACCGTCGAGCGTGATGACGGTGCCGCGCTCCTCGTCGCGGACCTTTGCCGCTTCGCCCAAGCTGGCGAGCGCCGCGGCGGTTTCGCTGCGCGCCTTGTCGAGCTCCGCGCGCGTGCCGGCGAGCGAGCTCTGTGCCGAGCCGAGCTCTGCGCGCGTCTGCGCGAGCTCCCCGCGTTGCTCGCGCGCAATCTCGTCTTGCTTCGCCTTGTATACGGACTCGGACGTTTCGCGCGCACGCCGGTCCGCCTCGAAGCTGCCGTAGACCACGGCGAGCTCCGAGCGTCGGGTCGCGATGTAGGCGAGGTTCTTCTCGTCGAACGAGCCTGGGTCGTCCTGGTGGGCGATCTCGGCGCGGTCGAGGGCCTGCTTGGCCTCGAGGAGGCGATCGGGCGTGTGCTGCGCGGCTGCCGAGAGGCGCGCGTCCTCGTAGGCGCTGCGCGCATCGACCAGCTCGCGGCTCGGGCCGGTGGAGGCGCAGGCGAGGGCGAGGGCGGGGACGAAGGTGGCGATGAGCGTTTTCATACTGGGGTCTCCTGGTCTTTCGCCGAAAGTCAGTTGCTGCGGCGCAGGCCATCGAGCTCGCGCTTGGCGTCGTTGGCTTCGCGGCGTGCGGTGGCCTCGCGGGTCACCATCAGCGCGAGCTCCGCGTCGGTGCGCGCACGATCGAGCGTCAGCTGCGCCTCGTGCTCGTCGCCCTGGCGGGCCAATACCTGGGCTCGCGCGACGGCGTCGCGCGCCATCTTCAGGTGCAGCGCTGCGCGTGGCTCGTTTCGCGCGCCGACGGCGTCGGCCGCGCCGATCGCCGTCTGTGCGGGCGCGTAGTTGGCGGGCATCGTGTGAGTCGAGCTGCAACCCGCGAGGGCGAGCGCAGCCCAGCCGAGAACCTTGGTGAGTGCAGTCATGGTGCTTCGGGAGAGAGCAAGGGTCGGGCCAAGTCCCGCTCCGATCCGCGCCCCCTTCGGGCCTCACCCGTCGTGGTTCAACGCCACGGTGCGATCATCTGGCGCGCCCGCCGAGAAGATTGCCGAGGCCCGCGAGCCTCGGGTTCTCCTCGCACACGATCCTGAGCAGCATGAGCAGCGGCGCGGCCAGCATCGCGCCGGGTACCGACCACAGCCATACCCAGACCGACAACCACACGAATACGACGAGTGGGCTCAAGCGAAACGAATGGCCAAGCACCAAGGGCGTGACCAAGTTCCCTTCGAGTGACGCGAGCCCGAAGTACACGAGCGGCGGAAGCAGCGCCGTGCCCATCGTCGGGAACGTGACGAACGACGCGAGCGCAACGAGCCCGATTCCCACCGCCGGACCGAGATACGGCACGTAGGTGAGAACGGCGGCGAGCCCGCCCCAGAGTAGCGGATTGGGCATGCCGAGCAGGGCGAACGCGACGGTCACCAGCGCGCCGAGCCCCAGGTTGATGCACGTGACGGTGAGCAGGTACCGGCTCATGCGGCGGCCGACGTCGCCGACCAACAGCGACGCGCGCCGATTCCCCGCGAGCG
>DATMCL010000518.1:0-11914 GCA_035558375.1 Polyangiaceae bacterium | reverse complement strand
TCGCGCGCGGTCGGAGCCGCGGCACCGTGACCGTGCTCGCCGAGAGCTGGGGGACGGCTCGACGCCGTGCCCCGTTGCCTGCGTTTTGCAGCGCGCTCGGGCTCGCGTGCGCCGCGCTCTGCCTTGCAGCGCCGCGCTCGGCACGAGCCGAGCAGCGCGAGGCCCCGCCGCCAACGCCGGCTCCGGTCGACCCCGTGAGCACCGCGACCCGCGCCGGCACGTTCCTGCCGCTCACGGTGCTCGCGAGCGTCGACCGTGCGCGCGGATTCGGGATGGCATTCGGCGGCTACGACAGCGCCGTGAAGAGCGGTCGACTCATCTCCTTCGCCGAGGCGCACGTCTGGGGGCCGCTCGCCCTCCGTATCGGCGCGCAGTCGAACGTCGACGGGCAGAGGATTGGGCCGAGCGTCGCCGGTCGGCTCGCGTTCCTTTCCGAGCGGAAGCACGGGCTCGATGCCGCGGTATCGCTTGCCTACAATACGGAAGGCTTCACCGAGCTCGAAGGAGAGCTCGAGGTCCTCTTGGCGCTCGGCAAGAGCGTCGGCGATTGGCAGCTCCTCGGTAACTTCGTGTACGGGCAGGATTTCGAGGGGCGCGAGCGCGATGGCGAGGTACGGCTCGCGGCGCTGTGCCACCCGGGTAGCGTCTACTACCTCGGGCTCGACGGTCGCGGACGCATCGATCTCGAGCTCGAAGAAGACGGCTCCCGCGTCGGTGGCGAGCCGAAGTACGATGTGGACGTGGGACCTGTCTTCGACGTTCTGCTCGGTCCGGTCGTCGTCGGACTGCATGGCGGCCTCGCAGCCGTTCAGTACGACGGTTCGGCGCCGCGGTTCGGCGCGGTCGCGCTCGCGGGCTTGGGAACGGCGCTGTGAAGCTTCGGCGCTGGTCGCCGCTCGTCTTCGCGCTCGGTACCTCGCTCGCTGCGACCGCATGCCGGAAGCCGACCAAGCCGCACGACGCCGCGAGCTCGTCAGCTGCCGCGAGCAACGCGCCGCCCGTCGCAAGCCAAGCGACCGGGCCCGGCAAGCTCCCCGAAGACCCCGCAGCCGCCGCGCGTTCCTCCGCACAGTGGCGCGAGCACCTCCAGCACGAGGAGCGCGAGCGCCGCCTCGGCTACGACCGTCGCAAGCTTCACGAGCACGAGGAAGTGCTGAAGCAGCTCCGCGCGGCGCGCCGGAGCTTCGACGAAGCGACCACCAAGCCCGCGGTGTTCAGTGCGGACCGCGCCTTCCACGCGACGCGCCCGAAGCTCGAGGCAGCGTTCGAAGCCATCGATCACTGGGGCAATAGCTCGAAGGTGCTCTCGGACTACCGGAAGCTCGTCGACACGTTTTCGGAGGCGTACCCAGGCGCGCGCATGTCGGCCATCGGGGGCGATGTGGCGCCACTCGAGCGTGTGGGGCGGGAAGTTGACGAGCGCTTCCGAATCATCGAAGCGTGGCTGCACGAGGCCGAGGAAAGCGAAGACGAATAGATGGGGCGTCGCGGCTGCATTTTTTCTCGCTCGTGCCTGCTCGCCGGGGTGGGCGCGCGTCCCCGCTGGATTCGTTGGGCCGGGCATGGTGGAAGGTCGGTGAGCTCGTGATGAAAAGCAGTGCTTTGGGCTGGTGGCTCGCCGCGCTCGGCTTGATCGGCGCGTGTGGTGGCAGAAGCCAGATCGGCGGGGCTCACGACGAGCGCGCTGCGGCGGGCGGCGCGGCGGTGTCGGGAGGGTCGATGGCTGGTCGGAGCAACGGCACCGGAGGCGCGCCGGGTGCTGGCGGCAGCCGGCCCGGCACCGGTGGCACCACCATGGGTACAGGCGGAACCGCAGCCCGAGCCGGTGCTGGCGGGAGCTCCGGGTCAGCGGGTGGGACGCCGAGCTCCGGCACCGGTGGCGCCGGTGGAGTCAGCATGGGAGGCCGCTCGAGCGCCGCGGGAAGCACGTCCGCCGGGAGCGGCGGATCCTCGGGCTCGAGCGCCGGAGCGGGGGCCATGGGCGGTGAAGGCGGGAGCCCCGACACGGACTGCGTCGTCCGCGTTGCACAAACGGGCAGTGACTCGAACAGCGGCAACGACTGGAGCGACGCGGTCGCCACCGTGCAGCGCGGGCTCGATGTGGCGGGCAAGCTCGTCGACGACGAGGTGTGCGCGTCGGTCGAGGTCTGGGTTGCGACAGGTGTCTACCGACCTTCGGCGCGAAGCAATCCGCTCGATGAACGAAGCGCGACCTTCCGCCTCCTCGCTCGAGTGGCGTTGTATGGCGGATTTGCGGGTGGTGAAAGCTCTCGGAGCGAGCGGAGCATCTTCGGCAACGTTGCTACCCTCTCGGGTGACATCGGTGCTCAGGGTGACGACAGCGACAACAGCTATCACGTCGTGACCGGCGCGACGGGCGCCACGCTCGACGGGTTCACTGTCAGCGGCGGTTTCGCCAACGGGGTATCCATCGACCTCTACGGTGGCGGAATGCTCAACGACGGGGCGTCTCCGCTCGTCGCGAACTGCACGTTTCTCCTCAATTCGGCCGGGGGCGGCGGCGCCATGTTCAATCGCTCGTCGGCGCCGGAAGTCACTGACACCTGGTTCCAGCAAAACGGCGTCAGCTTCGGGAACGGGGGAGGAATGCTCAATCGTTCGGCGTCCCCGCGCGTCAGCCATTGCGCGTTCGTGGAGAACTCGGCTCAGTACCAAGGCGGCGGCATGAGCAACGAGGTCTCCTCCACGCCAGAAGTGACGGACACTCGCTTCGACATCAACGAGGCCGGCGATTCGGGGGGCGCCATGCACAACGATACGTCGCAGCCGTCCCTCACGAACTGTCTCTTTTTGGACAACAGTTCCTACCTCGGCGGTGCGATCGACAACTATGCGGCCTCCCCGCCGATACTGAACAGCACCTTCATCGAGAATTCCGCGTACGAGGGCGGCGCGGTGAGCAATTGGGCGTCGTTGCCCGTCATGACGAACGACATCTTCATCCAAAACTCCGCGGCCGGCACCGCGCGTTTCACGGGTGAAGCGTTCGCCTCAGGCGGCGCGATCTACGATGCGGGCGAGTCCGAGCCGACCATCAGGGGCTGCACGTTCACGCGCAACACCGCCGCCTACTCGGGCGGCGCGATCCACAACGCCGATTCCTCGGTGGACATCACGGACACCATCCTTTGGGGTGATAGGGTGGGGACGAGCGTCAGCGAAATCGTCGCGGTCGATACGCTCGCCGTCTCGGAGGTGCGCTACAGCATCGTCGAAGGGGGCTTTCCCGGCGGGTTCGCGGTCGTGGACTCCGATCCCCTGTTCCTCGACGGCGCAAATGGCGGGGCCTGGCTTTCGGCGGGCTCGCCGGCCATCGACGCGGGCAGCGGCTGCCCCCTCGCGCTGCTCGACCACGGGGGCCAAAGTCGCTGGGACATCGCGAGCGTCGACAATGTGCTGAGCGCCTTCGATATCGGTGCGCTCGAGTACCAGGGCGCGTTTGGTACCGACACGATCGTCGATGCGGTGGTTTGCCCGTAAGGCCTGCTCGCCCCGGCGTCGCGCCAGCTCGAGCCGACGGACTGAGCCGCCGAAAGCGGTCGAAATCCGGGGACCTGTGGTAGTCTCGCGCGTTCAGGAGCGTCGAATGCGCGCGAGGGCACTGACACGACCGCTGGGGCTACTCACTCTGCTCTTTTGCCTGCACTGCTCGCGGGGCGCGAAGGCCAAGCTCAGCGCCCCCTTCGACCAGACGCTCGTCGAGGACCAGGCATGGGTGACGGACGCGAGCAACGCGACGGACGTCGCTTTTCATGCCGACGGGCGCGCTGTCATCACCCGCAAATCGGGCGAGATCACTATTCGCCACGCCGACGGCAGCCTCGTCGAGATCACCGGAAAGTTTCCGAAGCTCGACACCTCCTCGGAGAAGGGCTTGCTCGGTGTCGTCGCGGACCCGGGTGTCGCGACGAACGACACCTTCTACTTCTACGCGTCGGATGGCCCGAGCGACGATCGACACCGCGTGTACAAGGGCGTCCTCCACGACGACGACACGCTCACGATCGACCTCGATAACCCCATCGTCGGCGCGGCGCGCGGTGTCGGGCCCGGCCTCGAGGGCCCGGCGAATCACGACGGCGGCGGCCTCTTCATCTACAAGAACCAGCTCTACGTCGGCGTCGGCGACACGGGCGCAAACGCCGAGCCCCCGACCAACAAGTATTCGAGCTGCCTCAACAAAGGCAACGGCAAGATCCTGCGCGTGAACCTCGACGGCTCGGTGCCGAACGACAACCCCCTCGCGTCCGAGGACATGGTGACCGCGTGCGACAGCACCGGTGCCGATTGGGAGACGGCCGCGCCGGATCGTCGCGTCTTTGCTTGGGGTTTGCGCAATCCCTGGCGGTTCTTCATCGATCCGAAGACGAGCCTTCTGTGGATTGGCGACGTGGGCGAAACGCAGCGCGAGGAGATCTCCGTCGGGAGCTCCGGCATGCACTTCGGCTACCCGTTCATCGAGGGGAACCTCGACCAGAGCATGGCGAACGGAGACCTCCGGCTCGACATGATGTGCGACGAAGGCTTCGTGCCGCCGCGTCCCTGCACGGCGCCCGTGTACGACTACGGGCACGACGAGGGTCAGAGCGTGACCGGCGGCGTGATCCCTTCGGGCTGCGGTTGGTCGAACGCGTTCGGCGGCAAGACGTACTACCTCTTCGCCGACTACGGCCAGAACTGGATGCGTGCGCTCGAGGTGAGCCCCGATCACAAAGGGGTCGTGTCCGCCAAGCCCGCAGACTTTGGCAAGCTGTCCGGCGGCCTCGCGTCGATTCGCCAAGGGCCCGACGGCGCGGTCTATGTCGTCCACTACGGGAGCGGCACGCTGACGCGCATCGCTCCGCTCGCTCTGACGGGAGCGGACTGCAGCGGCTCCGGTACGGGCGGAACGAATGCCGCGGCCGGCAACGACGACAGCTCGTCCGGTTGCGGCTGCCGGACGGCGCGCGACGAGCCGGCGGGAACGATCGCGGCCGCACTTGGTTTCGGCGCCTTGGCGCTCGGTGCGTTCAGGGTCGGGCGGCGCCGATCACGAGGGGCTGGCCGTCGGGGTGGGGAAGTGTGAGCCCGAGGTAGCGCGCGACCGTCGGCGCGATGTCGATCAAGCGCGCTCCGGCGAGCGAGCCGTGCGGGACGCCCGCACCGAAGAGAATGAGCGAAGCCTTCATCTCGGGCCGCTTCGGGTCGTAGCCGTGCACTGCTTTGGAGCTGGGCGGCGTCTCGTACGCGTCGCGACCGGCTCCGAGGTACGTGCCGAGCTCGGGCTCGAGCGCGAGGAACGCGGAGGGATCTCCGCCCGCGGCCCGCACCTCCGCCTGCGAGAAGATCCGCCCGATTCCGCTCGTTCCGGTGTCGCGTGCCTGCTGAAAGATGCCGAGCACTCGCGCTTCGAGCGCGGCGTCGTGCGGGTCGTTCAGGTACACGTACGCGGCGCCGGATGACGTGAGAACGTCGGCTTGCCACGCCGTCGGCTTGCCCGCGGCGTCGAACGTCATGAGCCCGGCTTCGCGCAAGAGGACGCGCGGATTCACGCAGCGGGTGACGTTCGCGAAGCCGTGATCGGACGCGATCACGAACGCGGTGTCGGCGCCGAGGCCTGCGCGCTCGACGGCTGCGAGCAGCCGTCCGAGCTGCCGGTCGGCGTTCTCGATCGCGACGC
This sequence comes from Polyangiaceae bacterium, assembly GCA_035558375.1. GTDB lineage: Bacteria > Myxococcota_A > Polyangia > Polyangiales > Polyangiaceae > PMG-095. The sequence continues at coordinate 6,234 of DATMCL010000518.1, read as the reverse complement.
GCGCCTCGTCGCTAAAGAGGCCGAACTTGTGCTGCGCCGCGTCCACCTGCCAGATATGCAAGAAGACGAGGTGAGGCCGAGCCCGCACGAGCAGGTACTCGGCGATGTCGGTGCCGGCCTCGTCCGCGACGTTCTGCGGGCGAAAGCCGGCGCTGAAGTCGGGATACGCGGCGGTCACCTGCTCGAGCAAGCCGGGCGTCGAGAGTGCGCGGATGAGCTTGAGGTCTTCGGGCTGCTTGGCGCGCCAGAACTCGGGCACGTGGTACGTCGCTTTCGCTCCGACGGTCACGGGCCAGTCGATGAGCGCGGTGCGATAGCCGGCCGCATACGCCACGTCCCAGATGCGCGGCACCGCCACGTCTTCCGCGTACCAGCGCCACGCCTCCTGATTCTTGTCGAGCGGATCGAAGGCCGCGTTCGTGAACACGCCGTGGTGTCCCGGCACGACGCCGCTCGCGATCGACGTGTGCGCCGGGTACGTCACCGAGGGGAAGACGGACTCGGCTCCGTCGCTGCTCGCGCCCTCTAGAACGAGCTTCTTGAGCGTCGGCACCGCGAGACCGTGAGCTTCCGGATGGAGGTACGCGTCGGGGACGAGCCCGTCGATCGTCACGACGATGACGTGCTTGATCGGTCCCGGCGGCTCGGGCTCGCGAGGGGCGGCCGTGACGGTCGCTAGCGGCTGCGCGACGGGAGGCGCCCCACACGCCGCCGCCAGCGTGGCGACCGCGAGCAGCAACGAGCGAGGGAGCACGGTGCGGAGGGGCATCGCCGTCTAGCGTATCAGGCCGATTTGCGTGCCGTCGCTCACGCTGAGGCGGGTCGACTGCTCCGTGCCGTCGGCGCTCGCGAGCACCACCGAGCGGCCGGTCACGAACAGCAAGTGGATGCCGTCGTCGAGCCACTGCCACGCGTCGATGTCGGAAGCGATCGCTACGTCGCCTGAGCCGGACGCGTCGCTCACCGACAAGTCGGTGATGCTGGAGCCGCCGCCGGTCTTCGTCGACGTGACGGCGAGGAGGCTGCCGTCGCGATTGAACTTCGGCGCGGGATCGTAGGACGCGGGGAAACGCGCGACCTCGCCGCCGTCCGCCGCATCGGTGAGCGCAGCGTACGCCGCCCTGTTCGGATCCGGCATCCGATAAAGGAAGCGAGCGCCGTCCGGTGACCACGTCGCCTCCTCGGGCACTTGGTTCGATGCCTCCGAATCCACCGCGATCGGCAGCGAGCGGTCCGGCGACCAGAGTGCGAGCACGACGTCGACGCCCGGCCCTGCACGCATGAGGTAACCGCCGTAGACGAGCTCGTCCGCCGTTGGTGACCAAGCCGCGGTCGACAGCGCATCGAGAGGCACGACGACGGGCTCCGAGCCATCGGCGGGAGCGAGCACGAGCGCTCCGTCGAAGTACGCAAACCACTCGCCGCTCGGCGACCAGCCAACGGTGCTGCTCGCCGTCTCCGACACGACGCGCGTCTCCAGCGTGCTCGTATCCACGAGCGAAGCGCCCGCGTTGGCGAAGGCGAAAAGCCCGCCGTCCGGCGACCATTGGTAGCTCGTCGAGCCGGGCGGCAGCGTGAGGCTCGAGCCGCCCGCGGCGTCCGCGATGGCGAGCACGCCGTCCGCGAGAGCGAATGCGACGTGCGAGCTGTCCGGTGACCACACGATGTTGGGGTCGTCGGAGCTCGCGGGATTGAAGGCTCCCGTCGCGACCGGCACGATGCCGGTTCCGTCCGCCGCGGCCACGAAGGCTTGCGACGTGCCCCAGAGCAACGCAAGGTGCTTGCTGTCGGGAGACCAGGCCGCCTCGAGCAGGGTGGGAAGCTCCGCCGGACCTTCGTCCACCGCCGCGCCCGCCAAATCCAACACCTCGTTGATCCGGCCCGGTTCGGCGATGAAAAAACCTTGGTCCGGCTGCGTCAGAAGAACCTGATCGCCCGCCGGGGACCTTCCGACCACGAAGCAGGACGAGCAAATTGTGGTTCGCTCCTCCCCCGCGAGACGAAGGCCGTACGCGGAGGCCGCCATGCCATCCATGATCACGGCGTCGAACGGCTCCTTGCTCTTGAAAGCAACGGGGTCGTCGTCGGTGCAGCCGAGGACGGAGACGAAGAGCAGCAGCGGCAAGAAGGATCGCACCCGGCCATCCTAGCGTGAGAATGGCCGGGAAGCGCAGGCGGCCTCGGCGCGGCTACTCCACTTCTTTCTTCAGGCCTGCGAGCACGGCGCGCCAGTTCTGCTCGGAGTGCAGGCGCGTCTCTTCACTCGGGTTGTTGTCTTGCTTCAGTGACACGTGCGTGCCGCCGCCCTCCTCGGAGAGCTCGATGACGACCGTGTGATAGTTCTCCGGCACGTCGCGCTCGCCGCTCAAAGGACTGAAGTGCGAATACGCGAGCAGGTGCCGCGGCTCGAGCCGCAAGATGGTGCCCTTGTCCTCGAAGGACTTCCCCTTGAACTCGCCCTTCCACGTGATCGGTTTGCCGACCTCGAAGCTCGAGGTGACGGTCGCTCCGAACATGTAGTGTTTGATCGTCGCGGGGTCGACCAGGGCTTCCCACACCTCTTCCAACGGCGCGTGGACGTTCGTGGAAACTTCGGCCACCAGATTTTCTCGTTGCATGGCGGTCCTCCTGCGACCCTGCTTCGCAGGAACCGTGCCGGCCCGGCGGCGACCAGGCCCCCACGTCGCAACGCTCCGGGTGCCAAAGCGCCACAACGGCCCGAATTGTCCCGACTCGCGCGATCCGTCCTACGGCACGACTTTGACCGTCGCCCAGCCGCCTGCCGGCACGGCAAATTGCAGCTTCTTCCCGCCCATCGCCACGGTGAAGTCGCTCTTGGCCGCGCCGCTGTACAGCACCGTCACGAGCGAGCCGTTCGGGTTCTTGAACGCAACGGCGTCACCGCCGCTCGCTTTCACGACCGTGGCGCCGGGGTCGACGAACTCGGAAAAGTGACGAACGACGTAGTAGGTCTGCGTCCTCTGGATCGCTCCACCGTCGACCACGAGGAGTGAGTTCTGCGACCAGTCGCGGCTCGTGTCGTTGCCCTTGCCCATCGGATCGAGGACGAGGTGCGGGACGTTGTACGCGGTGACCTTGGCTTTGAGGATCGCATCGCGGATGTACCACCAACTCTCGACGGCATAGGCCTGGTTGTTCGGCGCCGGCTCGACGTAACCCTCGATGAGCGGGCTCGTCTCCGTTGCCGGGCGCGAGCTGGTGATGAACGGGTAGTTGCCGCACTTGTGCTCGGTCACCCACACCGGCACTCCGTAACCGAGCGGGGTTTTCAGGGCCGCGTCGAGCACGTTCCATTCGACGCCGATCGCGCTCACGAACGACTTCGCCACGTTGTCGCTCATCACGGCGGCCATCAAATCCGAGTCTTTTGGCTCGTTGGCGAGGTCGCCGAGCATGACCTTCGTCGCGAGCCCTGCGACCTTCAAGGCGGGGCCGAGATGCTGGCCGACGAACGCCGTGTACGTGCTCGAGTCCCAGAGGCACGATGGGAAGTTTTGGTCGAACGTCGGCTCGAACTGAAATGCGAGGGTATCCACCGCGACGCCTTCGGCCGCATACGCCTGGACGAACCGAGTGAGGTAAGCCGCGTACGATGCCAGCGTCGCCGCGTCGCTCTTCATGCTGCCGCCGTCGAAGTAGGACGGCTTCGGAGGAGTGCCGCCACCCTTGCCGTCGTCCTTCTTGTAGCCGGTCTTCATCCACGAGGGTGGAGTCCACGGCACGGCCCAGAAGCGAAGCCTCGGGTTCTTGCCGAGGGCGCCCTTGACGTGGGGGAGGAGCGTCTGCTTGTCGCGCTCGATCGAGAAGCCCGCCAGCGTGATGTCGGTGGGAGGCCGATTCGCCTCGGTGCCGTCGGGGACTACGTCGGTTCCCGTGTCGTCCAGCGTGTAGCGCTCGAGGGCGTAGTCGCTCGCGCCGATCGGGATGCGAGCCATGGCGAGCTTGGCGCCGTCCGCACCGAACAACAGCGACAGAGCTTCTTCCTCGAGCGCCGGCGTCGTGAGCAGGTTCCAGCCCATCTCGTGAAAGGCTCCGCCGAAGCCTTCCCAAGTCTGGGCCACCGTCGCGGTGTCGACGGTCACGTCCGCCGTCGCGTTCGGCGCCTCCGTCCACGTCGAGGTCGTCCAGGTGCCGTTGGTGGAGATGACCAGCGCGGGCATCGGGGGCTCCTCTCCGCCCGTCCCGGCGGACATCGACATCCCGGCACTGCCTGGCGCTCCGCCCGTCGGGTTGCCGCCCGTGCCCGCAGTCATCCCGAGCGTGCCAGCTGCACCGGCGAGTGGCGTCATGCCTCCCGCGCTCGTCGTTCCTCCCGCTTGCGGCGGCGCTCCCGCGCCGGCGATGCCTCCCGACGCTTGCATCGTCCCGCCGGTGCCTGCAGCGCCGGCCCCGCCTGGATTGGTTTGGCCTCCGAGGCCGGCGCCGCCGCTCGGACCGGTGCCCGCGTGCGGCATCGCGCCCGATTCGTCGCTTCCCGCCTTGGAGCTCCCGCACCCGAGGGCCCCGACCAGCGCCATCACGAGCGCCCGCCGTCCGCCGTTCCTCAATTTCCGCTCTCTTTCCGTGGGTGCTGATGGAATGCCCCGAAAGGCGGAAGTCGATCTCGACGAGGGACCGTCAGGGCGTGAAGCGCTCCAGATCCCCGATCCCGAGCGCCGCCTCGAGCTTTTCGACCTCGGCGACGGTTTCCTCGAACCCGTGCTCTCCGAAGCGACGGTGCTCTTCCTCTTCGAATTGCTCCCCGAGCTCGCGGTACGCGTCTCGGTCGAGGATGCGACGGAGCGCTGGAATGAGCACCGTGTCCTCGCGCGCGGCGTGCGGTCGATACATCCGAGCGAAGCTGCGGAGGAGCACCTTGAGTGCCAGTGTCCCGTAATATAGAGAAAGGCGTGCGGTCATTCCGCACTCGCTCGGCGGCGGGCGGGGCGAAAGAGGGCGAGCCTTCATGTTCGAAATTTTCATCAGCTACGCGCGCGAAGACGCTGCGCGCATCGAGCCGCTGGCGCTCTGCCTCGAGCGGCGCGGCTGGAGCGTGTTCTGGGATCGGAAGATCCAGGCCGGCGAGCAATGGCACGACAGGATCACCAGTGCGCTCGACGGGGCCCGGCGTGTCATCGTGGCGTGGTCCGAGCACTCCCTCCGCTCCGACTTCGTGCGCGACGAGGCGGCGTCCGCGCAGGAGCGCAAGGTGCTCGTGCCGATTCTGCTCGACAGGGTGATGCCGCCGCTCGGCTTTCGCCAGATCCAGGCGGCGGACTTCTCTGCTTGGAACGGCGAAGAGGACGCTCCGATGCTCGAGCAGCTACTCGCGGACTTGGGCACCCCGCCCGGCAAGGCCGAGGCGAAGTTGCCCACGACGACGGTGTCGATGGCTCCGGCGTTCACGCGAAGCAAACCCGCCGATGAGCCGCGCAAATTCCCCGTGCTTCCGGCAGCCCTCGCGGCAGGCGCCGCGGCGCTCATCGCGCTCCTGCTCGTTCTGACGCACGGCGCGACGACGCCGCGTCGCACGCCCGGGCCCAAGCTCGGCGCGAGCGCTGTCGCGACTGCGCCGCCGCTCGACGTCTCCAAACCCTCGACGAGCGTTACCCCGGTCGTAGCTCCGCCCGAATCGAGCGATGTGACCGAGCGCGGCCAGGCCCACGCCACCCTCGTCGCCTACTACCGCGCGTTGAACGCCGGCACCTTCGACGCCGAGAAATACTTCGCGCCGCGCGTGAGCCTATACATCGGGATGAAGAATCCGACGCTCGACGCCCTCAATCGCTATTTCAAGAACGATTTCCCGCGCCTTTACGAGGACTACAGCATCGAGATGTCCGCGGAGCCGCTCGAGCGCGAGGGTCCGCGCGTCTTCACCTTTCGCGAGGTCTCCCACTTCGTCGACGTCGCGAAAAAGCGCCGCCGCCGCGACATGACGGCGGAGAACCGGGTGACGTTCAACGAAGCGGGGAAGATCGTGCGCTTCGAGCAGACGCACATCAGCGGGTGAGGCTATCTTTCCTTTCGGTGGTCCGGTTTCGACCGATCGGCCACTCATGGACGTATGGAACCCGCAAAAGCTCGTGCCTGGGCCGCTTTAGCCGTTTGGGCCGGCGCGACGGCGTGCACGTCGAAGGATTCGCTCATCGACGACGGTGCGTCGGGCATGGGGACGCAATCACCTGGAGGAACCTCGGGCAAAGGGGGCGGTTCGGGCGCGCAAGCGGGTGC
>DATMCL010000517.1:0-6299 GCA_035558375.1 Polyangiaceae bacterium | reverse complement strand
GGTCGGTGCCGTTGGCCTCGTCGTGCTGACCGCACCGGCTGGCTGCTCTCCCGCCGCGGACCCGGGCTTGGGCGCCTCGGGAACGACAGCGAGCGGCGCGACGGGCGGCGGCGGCAGCGCGGGAACGGGCGCGGGCACGGCAGGCAACGCTGCGGCCGGCATGAGTGCAGGCGGCGTCGGCACGGCGGGCAGCAGCGCGGCGGGCGCCGCGGGACTCGGCGCCGCTGGCTCGGCGACAGCGGGCAACGGTGCGTCCGGGTCCGGCAGCGGCGGCGCGGGAATCGATCCGGGCTGCGACTACGTGCCGCTCATGGTCATGGACTGCGCCCACGCCGGCTGCCACGCGCCGATGCCGGTTGCGGCCGCGTCGCTCAATCTGCTGCCGGATTCCGGGCTCGTCGCGCGCCTCAAGGACGTGAAGGCGCAGCACCTGAACATCAACTGCGCGCCACCCGGTGAGGAGATCATGGAGTGCGGCTTCGTTCCCGCCGCCTGCCCTTCGGATGCGCTGCTCGTGAGCTCGACGAACTGGGAGTCGAGCTGGCTCATCGCCAAGCTCCGCGGCACCGCCGTCGGCTGCGGCGACGTCATGCGCGACCCGACCTACCTCACCGAGAAGCCCGACCGCGAAGCGTGCGTCGAAGCCGTGGTGAAGGCGATCGCCGCGTTGCCTCGCGCCTCCGTCATGCCCTGAGGGGTCCCGCCGCGCTCGCCAACGCGACGCGCCATTCGAAATCTGAGCCAACGGGGCCGCGAGCGGCCTCATGGAGGGCATTGGGTGCTGGAGGGTTCATGGAACGGGGATCACGTCCGAGATCGTTTCGCTCCGCGCTGCCGCTCGCCGCGCTCCTTTTCGCGCTCGTTTTCACGCAGTCGGGCTGTCCGGGCGGCGCCGACCTCGAGAACCCGGACGCCTGGGCGGGTCGCTTCGGCGAGACCGGCGGGCCCGCAGCAGGCACGGGTGGGACGAGCCAGACCGGACCCGTCCTCGATTTCTCGACGATTCAGTGCACGGGCACGACACCGCAGGTGGTGCTCAACAGCAAGTGCGCGACCACCGGTTGCCACGGCAATAGCTTCGTGGTGGGGCTCGATCTCCGTCCGAACGAAGGCTTCGCGTCACGCATCAAGGACAAGCCGGCGACCTTCGGAGGCATTGCGTGTCAAGGGAGCCTCACGGAAACCTGCATCCCCGACAGCTGTCCGATGGGCGCCTCTCTCGTCGATTCGGATGCGCCGGCGTCGAGCTGGATGCTCCAGAAGCTCGGCATGACGGATGGCTGCGGGGCCACGATGCCCTACACCAAAACGGTGAACGCCGACGAGGTCGCGTGCCTCACGCAGATCATCGACGCCGTCGCCGCGCTGAAATGAACGGCTGCTAATGCCCGCCCAGCGCGAGCCATCCTCCGACCCAAACCACGCAGCGCGTCGAACGCGCGCGCAACTTCTTCCGGAAAATTATGCCGTTAGCGTCTGCGTCTTGAAACGGGATCCACCGACGCCGAGCTCGCGCTTCTGCGAGGTGCGAAGGGCCTCGCGTTCGAACCGAAACATTTTACAGGGGGGTGTGAAGGAGAACCGGTGGAAGCGCGAATCCGTTGCCGAAAACGCCAAAACTCACGGCGATTTTCCTTCCAATACGGCTGAACCTGAGTGCTAGGCTGACGCAAATTGGTGCGCGCTATCGCCCCGCAGCTCTAGGTCGCGAAGGTTCACTTGCTCCCACGCTCCGCCGCTCGAAGCGCGCTCGGCATCTGCCTCACTGCTCTCGCCATGGCGGGAACGGTCAGCGTGTCGCGCGCCGTCTACGCCAAACCCCCTGCCGCCAAAGCCGCGAAGCAGCCCATCGGTGTCGGTGGCTTCTCCGGACCTCAGGCAACCAAGGTTCGCGCCCGCGTCCTCAAGGTCCTGCGCGAGTCCGGTAGCTACGAGGTGACGGAAGTCGAGGACGTGAAGCCCGGCGCGTCCGCCCAGACCTACCAGAACATGGCGCAAGGCATCGCCGCCGACGCCATCGTCGTCGGCACGGTGTCGCAATCTGCGAACCTCACGATCGGCGTGTACGGCACGAACGGCGCGCGCGTCGACGCCATTCAGATCAAAGGCGGCACCTTCCCCAAGCTCTACAAGGCGATCGATAACGAGGTCGAGATCGCTGTCGCCGATCCGCTCGAGCGCGCCCACTCCGGCGGGAAAGGCGCCGCGGCTGCCGCAGCACCCGCCGCAGCAGCACCCGCCGCCGCAGCCGCCAAGGGCGGTGACGACGAAGACGAGGACGAGCCGCCGGCGAAGCCCGCAAAGCCCGCCGCCAAAGCCGCCGTGGCGAAAGAGGACACGGAGGAGGCCGTCGAGTCCGACGAGAGCAGCGAAGCACCCTCGAGCGCCGACAGCGACGACTCGAGCTCGTCCGAAGCACCGGCAGAAAGCGAGAAGGGCCTCCGCCCCCTCGAGCTTGGGCTCGGCATTCGCGCGTACAACCGCAATTTCAAATACACCGGGCAGACGTACGCGGACCCGTACGCCAATCCGCCGCGCACGCTCTATCCCTACAGCCTCGCGATTGCTCCGACGATCTGGCTCGCCGGTCGCTTCTATCCGGGCGCGCTCTTCACGAACGGGCCGCTCTCCCACATCGGCATCCAGTTTCGCTACGAGTACGGGTTCGCGACGACGGCGAACTACTCGCAGCCCGCGAACAACGGCACGAACGCCGTCATCCAGACTCAGCTCAAAACCAAGGCCTCCGAGTATCAGATCGGCCTCCGCGGCCGCGTGCCTATCGGGCCCCACGAGCTCGGGATCTTCGGCCTCTACGGCAACCATTCGTTCGTTCTCGCGGGCGACGAGGATCCGAACAAGGGCACCACGGCGCCCTACGCCGTCGTACCGGACGTGCATTACCACTACCTGCGCTTCGGCCTCGATGCGCGCCTGTACTTCTCGAAGCTGATGATCGGCGCACAGGTGGCGCCGCGCTTCCTCACGTCGATGAAAGAGATCGACAAGGGTGGCGTGTGGTTCCCTGGCGCCACGGGCAGCGGCCTCGACCTGGGCGCGACGGCGGGCTGGCAGCTGCTCCCGTGGCTGATGCCGGCGGTCGGCTTCGACATGGTCCGCTACGGCTTCGACTTCAACAACACGCCCATCTCGCCGAAGCAGACGGTCGTCGCCGGCGGCGCAACGGATACGTACATCTCCGGTTGGGTCGGCGCCTTCGCGACGTTCGACCTCGGAGGCGGTGGCGGCGGAGGCTCTGTCTCGGCCGAAGTGAAACCCTCCGAGGAACCGGAGCCGAAGGCCGAAGAGCCCGAGGAGCCTGAGGAGCAGCCGAAGGCCAAGCCCAAGGCCGAAGCGAAGCCGAAACCCCAGCCCAAACCGAAGGCAAAACCCAAGGTCGAGGAAGAGGAAGAAGAAGGCGACGAGGAGGAGGAAGCGCCTCCCCCGCCGAAGCCCAAGGCCAAGCCGAAGGCTCAGCCCGCCGAAGAAGAGGAAGAAGAGCTCTAGCTCTTCAGTGCCACGCGTTCGCGACGCGCGGCGCTTGGCCCGTTCGATCGTGCTCCGCCACGCGCGCGCGAGCGTCGATCTCGCAGGCGGCGCACGCCGGGAACTGCGAGCGGTGCTGGCAGGTGATCACGATGGCGGTCGGGGGGGCGCTATCGAACTCCTCGGGATCGAGGTGACGCCCGCACGAGATGCAATGGATGTGCTGGTGCTGGTGCTCGTGAGCGCCGGGGTTTTGCGCTTTCTTCTCGCGCTTGGTGAGCCGCTTTTGCCGTTGGACCATAGGGGCAAAAAGCCTCCTATTTCTTGTCGAGCTCTGCAAGCAGCTGGCGCGCGCCCTCGTGATGTTGGCTGTCGGCGAGCGCCTTCGAGACCAAAACGCGCGCCTTGCGCGGATCGCCCTGCTTCACGGCGAGCGCCGCGAGGTGATAGTTCGCCTCCGCCTTCTCCTCGGGGAGCGCCCCGCCGCCCTCGGGACCCGGCGGTCGCATGATCGTGACGGCGCGGAAGGCGCGCTGGGCCGCGTCCACCTCCTCGAGCTCGAGCGCGAGGCGGCCGAGGTCGAGCGCGAGCCTGGCGTTCTTCGAATCGGCCTCGAACGCCTTGGCGAGCGCTTCCTGAGCGTCGGAGAGCATGCCCTCTTCGAGGTGAATGCTCGCGATCTGCTCGTACACCGCGGACAGCGCCTTGGTGCGTCGCCCGCGATTGGCTTGTGCCACGCCCTGCAGCACCTCGAGCCCCTTGGCGGGCGTGCCGAGCGCGGCGTAGGAACGCGCGAGCAGCGCGGCAGCCTCGATGCTGCTCGCGTTCTCTTGGCGCGCCACCTCGAGCACGCGGACCGCGGTCCCGGCGTCACCGCCCGGCTGGAGCAGCGCCTCCGCGGCGCGCAGCACGAGCGGCAGGCGCGTCGCGTCGTCGGGAGCGACGGCTGCTTGCTGCAGAAGCAGCTCACCGAGCTCGCGGAAGGCGCCGCTCGCCGAATAGAGCGCTTCCAGGCGAATACGCAGGCCGGGGTGCTCGGGGTCGATCTCGAGCGCTCGCTCGAGCGCTCCGCGCGCGGTGTCGAGGCGCTCGGCCTTCTCCGCGGCGTCGGCGAGCGCGAGCGCCACCTCCACGAGACCGTTGCCGGTTTCGAGCTCCGCGAGGCGTTCGAGCGTGAGCAGCGCTTCGGTCGCGTTGCCGAGGCGCTGATCGAGCGTCGCCAAGCGCCGGAAGCCCACGAGATCGTCGGGCTTGTGCGAGAGGAACTCGGCGAGGCGCGCGCGCGCGTTCGCGAGTTCGCCGCTCGCCTCGAGCACGTCCACGAGCTTCAGCGCCAGCACGCCGTCCTCGGGTGGCTCCGCGCGCGCGGCCGCCTGTTCGAGCGCCGCGACCAGCTCGGCGCGAACCGTGGGATCGAGCGCATACGCGCGCTCGAGATCGCCGAGCCCCTCGAGCTCGCGGCCGAGCTCGGCGAGCATGGCCGCGCGCTGCCGCAGGCGTGAGACGTCGTCGGGAGCGCGCTCGAGCAAGCCGTTCAGCGCCGCGAGGGCTTGCTCGTTGTCGCCCGCCGCTGCGCTCGCCTCGGCGAGGCGCGCGAGGAGCTCCGGATCGCCCGGATTCGCTTCGAGCGCAGCGGAGATGAGCCGCGCGGCCCGTGCGCTCTCGCCGCGCGCCTCGAGCTTCAGGATCAAGGCCTCGAGCAGAGCCGGATCCTCCGGGCTCGCGACGCAGGCGAGCTCGAGTGCTCGCTCGACAGCGGCTTCGTCGCCCTGCTCCTCGCGGATCTGTACGAGGCGCCGGCCGAGGTCCGCGGCGCGCGGTCCGCGCTCGAAGCCGAGCAGCCGCTCGATCGCATCACCGATGCGCTCGGGCTCTCCCGTCGACTCGGCGAGGCGCAGGAGCGCCCCCGAGAGCTCGGCGTCGCCCGGCACCACATCGAGCGCGCGCAGGCAGGCCTCGATCGCATCCGGAACGCGCCCCGCACGCTCGAGCGCGCCGGTCTGTCGCAGCGAGACGGCGGCAACGCCGGGCAGATCGCCCCGCTCGACGGCCTTGTCGACCTCACCCGACAGGAGCTCGGACAGATCGTCGAAGCGCTTGGCGCGCTCGAGCAGCTCGGCGAGTAGCGTCAGGGCGTCACCCTGCCCTGGCTCGTCGAGCAAGAGGTCGCGCAGCACCTCGATCGCGCGCCCGTCCCCGCCCTTCTTGTCCATCAGCACGCGCGCCTGCTCGAGTCGCAGCGCCGAGCGCTCCGCGACCGTCTCGACCACGCTGATCGCCTGCTCGACGAGGGCGAGCCACTCCTTCTTGCGCCCGACCCGCGAATAGAGCGCCAAAAGCCGCGGTAGCGCGTGCGGCTCGCCCGGCTCCTCGCCGAGGACCCGCTGGTAGAGGCGCGCGGCCCGCGCGTCGTCGCCGCCGGCTTCCGCTCGCGCCGCGACCTCGAGCCAGAGCCCGCGCGCTTCGTCCGGCGGGGCGTCGGCGGCGGCCGCTTCCATCAGCTCGAGCGCCCCGGACAGATCGCCGTGACCCTCGAGCACCGACGCGAGTTCGAGCCGGAGGCGGCTCTTGTCGGGGCCGCCGAGCGCGAGCGCGCGGTTGTCGAGGGCGTTGCCGAGGAGCGCGCGGAGCACGTCCGCGTCGCCGAGCTCCTTCGCGAGCTCGATGCCTTCGTGCACGAGCGCGAGCGTCGCGTCGGGGAGCTTCGCGCGCAGCGCGAGGGCCTGCGCGAGCCCAGGTCTATCGCCCATCTCGCGGGCGACGCGCTCGCGGAGCGAGGCAAACCGCGGCTCGTTGGCGCTCGCACCGAGATC
>DATMCL010000516.1:0-5597 GCA_035558375.1 Polyangiaceae bacterium | reverse complement strand
GGTGTCGAGATCGATGGTCTCGCTTTCGAGCACCGGCTCCAGCGTGCTCACGTTGCCGGCGACGAGCGTTACCGTCTGCTCGTAGCGGGCGAACCCGGGGCCCGAGATGGAGATCACGTGCGAGCCAGGGTCGAGGTACATGAGGAGCACCGGCGGCGCGCCCCGGATGACGCCGTCGACCGAGACGAGCACGCCAGGGTTCGTGAGCTTCACGAAGACGCCCGCGGTCTCTCGCGTGCTTGGCTCGACGGCGGGCGCAGCGGAAGCGTGCGCACGCGGCGACGACGGAGCGAGCCCGCGTAGAGCGAAGACCACGATCGCGGTGAACACCACGAACAGCGGCACGACGGCAGCCCAGATCCCGGCCTTGTGTGGGCGCAGCGAGCGCGGCACGGCCGCTTCTTCTTGGTCGCTGCCCCAGGGACCGGGCGGCTCGGAGCGGAGCGTCGGTTTGACCGGGCTTTCCGGGTCGGAAAGCACTACGGGTGAGCGGCTGCTCGGCGGCCCGAGGCCGACGAGCGTCTGACCGGCGGGACCCCAACCCTCGTCTACGTAGTCCGCAAGGACCCGAATGTCGGTCTCTTCGATCTCGAGGTCGGGGTCGCTCGTGTACGCCGTCGTCGCCGCAACAGCGGGACTCTCAGCAGAGGCGTGGGAGCTCTTCATGGGTGCCACCTCGGTTCGGAAGCCTCAGTACACCCCTCATGCCCGGGATGCACGCGACGATCGAGTGGCTAGGACAGAAAAATGCATTCGTTTTCGATGAGAGTGTACGCCACGGGGCGATCTTGCACATTGTGCCTACGGTTCGTGTCGTGATTGCTTCGTGCGAGGAACCGTTCACCGACCCGTCATCTCGTGCGCTCCTACGTCCTCGCTGCTGTCGCGTTCCTCGCGCTGTCGTGCGCCGGCCACGCCACCACGACCGCGAATGCTCGGGCGACGCAGGAGACCGACTTCGCGACCCCGCACGACGCGCCGTCCGCTGCGGCGTCGGCAACGAGCACGCCGAAGCCCGACGGGCCTGCTCGAGCGAGCGTACCGGAAGCGTCACCGAACGAGCGCACGGAAGCGCTGAAAGTCGCCGGGTTCGAGGACGCGATCGTCGTGATTCCCGCAGGAACGAAGCCGGTTCCGCTGCTCGCGGCCGCGCACGGCGCGGGCGGCGATCCAGCGTGGGAGTGCGAGCGTTGGGCGCGCGTCGCGCGCGGGCGCTGGTTCCTCTTGTGCCCGTGCGGCGCGCCGCTCCGGCGCGGCCAAGCGGGTAGCTACTACTACCCGGATCATCACGCGCTCGAGCGCGAGGTAACGGCCGCCGTGCACGCTGCGCGCGCGAAGTACGGCGCGCGCATAGCAGCGCACGCCGGCGCGTACGTCGCCTACTCGCAAGGGGCAACGATGGGCGCGCTCATGCTCGTCGAGCACGGCGCCGAGTTCTCGCACCTGCTCCTGATCGAAGGCGGGAGCAGCGACTGGACGCGCGCTCGCGCCGAGCGCTTCCGTGCGACGGGCGGCGAGAGCGTGTTCATCGTGTGCGGCACGAACGGGTGCGCCGAGCGGGCGACGCGCGCCCAACCCGTGCTCGAACGCGCGGGGCTCGCCGCCGAGGTCCGCGTCATCGAGAACGGCGGGCATACCGAGCTCGAGGAAGTGGGTGCCGCCGCGGAAAAGCTGCTCGAGACCCTCGCTCCGCGCTGAGCGACCCGCGGTTATCGAAGCGCGCCCTTTGTTGGCCCGAGCGGTGCGGTCGGTTTACCCCGAGAGGACTCGGAGGTCGTTCATGCGCACGAATCCCGCAACCCTGGTCGTCATCGAGTACGGCGCGAGCTGGCCACGCTGGTTGAATCCGGCGCACGCGGGAGATCTCGCTGTCGTCGCGCAGCACTACGAGGGCCTACCGAGCGACCTCGTCACGCAGGTCGCGAGTCGCGTCACGCGCCTGAACCAGGCAAGCTGGCAGGTCGATGCGGTCGTCCTCGTCTCGAACGGTCGCTCCGATCCCGATTCCAGCGCGGCCCGCTCGGTCCTCGCGCGCGGCCTGCTCGCCCACTTGAAGAGCAGCGGCGGCGGCCACCTGACGCTGTGCGTGAGCGAGGCGCTCGGACGCCGCGCGACGCACGAGCTCACGACCCTCGCGGCCGCCCTCGAGTCCGTCGCGCAGGCTGCCGAGCTTTCTTTGTCGATTCGCGTCGGCGAGGAGCCACCGATCTACAGCCGCCCCGCGCTGATGCGCACGATTGCCGCCACCGGCTAAAAACCGGCTCGGACGGTCGGCCGCCGCCTGCGCCCGCCTCGACCGGTGCTAGTCCCGGCTTCGCAGACGATGGACCCGACGACAGAGCGAGCCCTCGAATGGCCGGCGCTGCTCGAGCGCGTGGCGGAGCGCTGCGTCAGCCGCCCCGGCACGGCGCGCGTGCTCGCGACGGAGCCATGCGTGACGCTCGAAGGTGCTCGGGCGCTTGCCGAGCGCACCGCCGAGGTCGTCGCGCTCGACGCGCTCGGCGAAGCGCTTCCGCTGCGCGACTTTCCCGACGTCACGGAGCCGCTCGCGCGCGCCGTGAAGTCGGGCACGCTGACGGGCGGCGAGCTCGTCGGCGTCGCGCGCCTGCTCGCCGTGGCGCGCGTCGTGCGAAGCTTCGCCGCCGAGCGCCGCGAGCGCTTTCCAGCGCTCCATGCCGCCGTCGCGAGCGAGGAGCGGCTCGACCAGCTCGCCGCGGCGCTCGATGCGGCGCTCGAGCCCGACGGCACCGTCAGCGACGGGGCCTCACCCGAGCTCCGCGAGGCGCGCGCCCGTGCCCGTGAGGCCCGCGAGGCGCTGAAAGAGCGACTGGAAGGCTGCTTGCGCACGCATGCCGACGTGCTCTCCGGCCGCTACTACACCGAGCGCGACGGTCGCTACGTGCTCCCCGTGCGCTCGGATGCGCACTTGCGCGTCGAAGGCATCGTGCTCGGCGCGTCGGCGTCGGGCGGCACGCTGTTCGTCGAGCCGAGCGAGGCGACGGCGCAAGGCAATCGCTTGAAGCTTCGGCTCGCCGAGGTGGAGCGCGAGGAGCTGCGCGTGCTCGCCGAGCTCACGGAGAAAGTAGCGCGGCACGCCGAGGCGATCGAAGGCGCGTTCGAGGCCTGCATCGAGGCCGACCGCCTGGCGTCGCTGGCTCTCTGGGCGCGGGCTACCAAGGCGAACGTCATCGTGCCGAGCGCCGACGACCGCATCGATCTGCGCGAGGTCCGTCACCCGCTGCTCGTCGCCGCGGGAGCGCCCGTCGTGCCGAACGACGTGCGCGTTCACGGCGGGCGGGCGCTCGTGATCTCCGGCCCTAACGCGGGCGGCAAGACGGTCGCGCTGAAGTGCCTCGGCCTCGCCGTGTGGATGGCGCGCTCGGGCATTCCGCTTCCCGCCGCGGAAGAATCGCACGTCGGCTGGTTCACGGAGGTGCTCGCCGACATCGGCGACGAGCAATCCCTCGAGCGCTCGCTCTCGACGTTCAGCGCGCACGTCACGCGGCTCGCAGAAATCGTGCGCCGGGCCGCGCCGGGCACGCTCGTGCTGCTCGACGAGGTCGCCTCCGGCACGGATCCGGAAGAAGGCGCCGCGCTCGCGGCCGCCGTGCTCGAAGCGATCACCGCGCGGGGGGCCGCCGCCGCCGTCACGACGCACTACGAACGCTTGAAGGAGCTCGCCGCGACCCCCGGCGCGCTCGAGAACGCCAGCGTGAGCTTCGACTTCGAGCGCATGGAGCCGACGTTCCGCCTGACGCTCGGCGTGCCGGGCCCCTCGAGCGCGCTCGCCGTGGCGTCGCGCTTCGGCCTCGAGCCCGCCGTGCTCGAACGCGCGCACGCGCTCTTGCCGGATCGCGCCCGCGAGCGCGAGGTCGCCGTGCGGCGCCTCGAGGAAGAGCGCGCCGGGCTCGAGCGCGAGCGCGCAGAGCTGCGTGGCGAGCTCGCGCTGGCGGCGGCCGCGCGCGCCGACCTCGAGCGGGACAAGGAGCGCGCGCTCGCCGCAGCGGACGCGGAGCTCGGCCGTGAAGCGCGCGAGCTCACGGCGCTCGTCCGCGCGGCGCGCAACGACGTGCGGCAAGCGCGGGAACGTCTCCGAAAGCCCGAGCTCGACGCGGCTGCGCTCCGCGACACGGAGCGCACCGTCAGCCGCGCCGCTGCCCACGTCGCGCTCGGTGGCACCCTCGAGCAGCATCAGCGCTCGGCTGGGCTCGGTGCCGCCAACCAGGGCAGCGCACCGAAAGCGACGCCGGCGCTCGATCTCGCTGCGCTGATCGCCGGCACCACCGTGCGACTCAAGAAGCTCGGCACGCTCGCGACGCTCGAGGGGCCACCCGAGCGCGGCTCGGTGCGCGTCCGCGCCGGCGCCGTGAAGCTCACGCTCCCGCTCGGCGACATCGAGCTCACGAACCAAAAGCTCAAGTCGAGCAGCAGCCCGAGCGCGGCGCGCCCGAAGTCGAAGCTCGGTGCTGTCACGCTCGCCGCGGCCGTGCGCACCGGCACGAACACGCTCGACCTCCGCGGCACGCGCGTGGACGAAGCGCTCGATCGTCTCGACGCGTTCCTCGACGTCATGATGGGCGAAGGCGAGTCGGTCGGCTTCGTGCTGCACGGACACGGTACCGGCGCCATGAAGGCCGCCGTGCGCGAGCACCTCGGCAGTTCCGCCTACGTCGAACACAGCCGCTCGGCCGAAGCCGACGAAGGCGGCGATGCATTCACACTGTTTTGGCTGCGCGAATGAGAGGTTTCGCGGGCCGGCACTCGCGATGAACAAAATGTCGATCCGCCGCTTCGCGGCGGGCAGCGAGTGACAGAGCGAAGCACCCGGAGTACGAATCGCCGCATGTCGGATCCAGTGGGCGCGCGCTCCGGCGGCGACCCCCCGAGCAAGTTTTCGCCGCAGAAGCCCGCGCTCTCGATCGGCCCGCCACCGACCGCACGTCCCCCTGACTCGATGGCGTTGTCGCGCGCCTTCGGGCACGGCGAGCCGGGCCATGCGCCGAAGAGCGCCGGCTACGTCGCCAAGCTCGCCATCGCCGCGCTCGGCGTCGTCTTCGGCGACATCGGCACGAGCCCCCTCTACTCGATGCGCGAGTGCTTTCACGGCACGCACGGCATCCCGATCACGCACGCGAGCGTGCTCGGCATCCTGTCGCTCATCTTCTGGTCGCTCGTCCTGATCGTCGCCGTCAAATACGTGTTCTACGTGCTGCGCGCCGACAACAAGGGCGAGGGCGGCATCCTCTCGCTGATGGCGCTCGCCGTTTCGGCGCTGAGGGGCTCGCGCCTGCGCGCTTTCGTGCTCGCCTGCGGCGTCTTCGGCGCGGCGCTGCTCTACGGCGACGGCGCCATCACGCCGGCCATCTCCGTGCTGAGCGCCGTCGAAGGCCTCGAGATCGCGACGCCGGCGCTGAAGGACGTCGTGATCCCGCTCACGATCGCCATCCTGGTCGGCTTGTTCTTCATTCAGAAGCGCGGCACCGCGATGGTCGGCGCCGTGTTCGGCCCGATCACGCTCGTCTGGTTCTTCGTGATCGCCGCGCTCGGCATCTACCGGCTGAACGGGCATCTCGCGGTCCTCGGCGCCGTCAATCCTG
>DATMCL010000515.1:0-3638 GCA_035558375.1 Polyangiaceae bacterium | reverse complement strand
GCAGCAAACGCATCGAGCACACGCCTCAGGTGCTCGGCGGCGTGGTCGTGAGGCACAGATTGCGGCACGGTACCCTCCGGCAGCTCCCACGCCTCGAGCCGCGCACGGACCGGGTACTGCCGGGCGATAGAGACCGCACCGCGCATTTCCGACATGCGAAGAAGGTTAGCGTGCATGACTGCCGGCGTCATGCGGAGCAAGCGCGGTGCCGCCGCGATAAGGCTGATTTTGGCTCGAAACGGCGAAGCCAAGCAGCGGTGAGCTCCTGGCGGCCAGGCGGCGGCCGCGCGACTCGTGGACGTGGGCTGCGATATCCTCTCGACGCGTGCCCGGGAAACTCGATCTCTCGCTGCTCGTGGGCGCGCATCTTCTCGTCGCCTGTAGCGCGACCCCCAGCACCAAACCCAACGCCCCTCCCCGCCCCTTCACGCTCGAGCAAGATCCGCTCGCGATCATGCCGCGCGTCGAGCGGCGGATCCTGCCGAACGGACTCACCGTGTTCCTCAGCGAGGACCACCGTGTTCCCGCCGTGGCAGTGCGCGTCGCGTATCGCGTTGGCGCCGCGAACGATCCCCGCGGCCGCAATAGCCTCGCGCACCTCGTAGAGCATCTGTCGTTTCGCGGCTCCCGCCACGTGCCGCCAGGAAGCCATCAGGAGTATTTGCTCGCCGCGGGCGCCGGCGAAGTGAACGCGACGACCTCGCTCGATACGACCGAATACTGGGAGCTCGTTCCGGCGAGCGAGCTCGTGCCCACGCTGTGGCTCGAGAGCGACCGCATGGCGTCCGGGCTTGCGACGCTAACCGACGCGGACATCGAGCACGAGCGGCGCGTCGTGACCGAGGAGCGCGGCGAAGCCGTGGAGACGGTGACGGCAGGCTCGGTCGGCAACATCGTGCTCGATGCAGTGCTGCCAGGCGAGCATCCGTACGCCGGTCGCGGCGGTAAACCGGAGCTCGACGGCCTCACGCTCGCGGAGGTGCAGGCGTTTCGCGATCGCTACTACGTGCCCAGTGCTGCGGCGCTCGTGGTTGCGGGTGATTTCGACGCGGCGCGAACGTGGCCGGTCGTCGAGCAGTATTTCGGAGGTCTCGAGCGGAAGCCGGAGCCCGCGCGACCGGCGACGCCAGGCTTCGTCCCCACCGCGCGCACGCTCGAGGTGGAGACGCGCATCACGAATCCCGCCGTGGTGCTCGCCTGGGCGACTCCTGCCGAAGCGGAGCCGGACAGCGCCGAGCTCGACGTCTGGGCGGAGGCATTGAGCGACCGCGTGCGACGTCTCGTCGCAGCCGACCTCAGCGACGGCGCTTGGGTGCGGCGGCGCTCGTTCGCGCTGATGGGACTGTTCGAGATCTGGATCGACGTGCGGCGCGGCGTGGATCCGAATGCGATCCCGCCGGCCGTCGCGCGTCTCTTCGCGGAGCTCGAGAGCGACGCGCAGCGCACCCTGGTCGTGCACGATATGACGCGACAGCGCCTCGTCAACGAGTACGGGCGCGCCGACCGGCTCACGGAACGCTCGGCGCTGATCGCGGACGCACAGCTGCTCGCGGGGTCGCCGCTGTTTCTCGCCGATACGGTGCAGCGCTTTCGCGCCGTAACGCCGGCTTCCTTCCTCGCCGCAGGCACGAAATACCTGAGCCTCACGCGCGCGCTCACCGTGCTCGTCTCGAGCCGCGCGGGTGCCCCGCGCACCGGGAGGCTTCGGGGACCGTGATGCGCGTCGCGTTGTGCTTCGCATGTTCGTTGTGTCTCGGCTGCGGCGGCGCCAGCGCCTCGCCACCGCCAGGCCACGCCGTCACCTCCACTCCGAGCGCCCTGCCTTCTCCGACGACGCGTCCCGCCGCCGCTGCGGACGCGCCGTTCAAGCCGCCCGAGATCATCGAGCGACGACTCGACAACGGGATCCGCTTGCTCATGGTCGAGCGGCGCGAGCTGCCGCTCTTGCGGCTCGAAGCGGTCATCCTGCGCGGCGCGGCGGACGCCCCGTCCAGCGTAGCGAGCTTTGCGGCAGACATGCTGAGTGAGCGCGCACGGGAATCAGGCGCACCCATCGCCGAGGTCCGCGCGGGCCTCGACGCCGTCACCTTCGGCGGCTGGGGCGTGACGCGCTGGTGGTCGAGCAGCAACCTGTCGTCGCAAGCGTTCGACGCGATGGCCAAGCTGCTCTTGCAACCGGAGCTCGGCGAGGAGGCTTTCTATTCCGAGCGCCAGCGCCGCCTGTCGAGGGCGAACGACGACCTCGACCCGTGGGTCCTCCTCGCCCGCTACAGGCGCACGAGCCTTTATCCACGGGAGCACCCTTATCGAGAGGGAGCGCAAGGCGAGCTCGGCGATGCGGCGACCACCACGCCCGAAGCGGTGCAACGTTTCGCGGCGCAGAGCTTCTTTCCCGACGACCTCGTGCTCATCGCCGTTGGTGACATCGCACGCGAGTCGTTCGTCGACTCGGTCCGGCTCGCATTCGGACGCTTTCGGGGGCACGCCCCGCCGCGCGCGCCGCTCGGCGAGATACTCGGCCCACCGCCGGGAGCGACGCTCACGGTGATCGACGAGCCTGGTTTCCCACGGGCGCATGTGCGCGTCGCCGCGCGGGCCGTGCGTCAAGGCAGCCCCGACGCGGAGCCGCTCGAGGTGCTGAACGCGGTGCTCGGAAGCACGGTCGTCTCGCGCCTGTCGGTGAACCTCCGCGAGGAAAAGGCGTGGAGCTACGGCAGCTATTCGTCGATCGCGGCAGGCCGAAGCAACGGCCTCTTCGAAGCGTGGGCAACCGTCGAGCGAGCCGACACGGTCGCGGCGCTCGGCGAAATATCTAGCGAGATCCAGCGTCTGCGCGACGAGCTCCTCGGCGCGGAGGAGCTCGCCCGCGTAAAGCGAGCGATCGTTCGTCGCTTGCCGATGCGATTCGCGACGCTCGCTTCGACCGTCGACGCACTCGAGCGCCTTGCCATCTACGAGCTCCCTGCCGACGAGTACACGAAGAGCGCCCAAAAGCTCGAAGCGGTGACGAGCGCCGACGTCCGGCGTGTCGCTCGCGCCTACCTCGCCCCCGACGCGCTGCGCTGGTTCGTGCTCACGGACTCCCCCTCGGTGCGCGACGCGCTCCTGGCGTCGCCGTTTCGAGACTTCGCCGAGGTGAGCCCGCGCGTGCCGGTCCAGCTCGTGAAGTAGCGGCCGCGGGCGGGACGCGATCGCAGAAATTTCCGTCGATAGCGGCGTTCACTCTGTTTGATCGATCTGCACCCCGAGCCGCATAGGCAGTGGGGAACCGCAGAAAGGCCTCGGATGAACCGCATCAGCATCAGGCACGCCGCGCTGGCCACTCTGGCTGCGCACGTCGCACTCGCCTGTCAGGCGGCGGACGACACGGGCGCGGGAACGGGCGGAACGACCGCAACCAACGGTGGGAGCGGCGCGACGGGCGGAAGTGTCAGCGGGGCCGGAACGGGCGGCGGCAATCCGACCGGGGGCAGCGGCGGAAGCACCAACAACGGCGGCTCCGCCGGCACACAGGCTGGAGCGACAGCAGGGGGAAGCGGCGGCACCACTTCGGGCACCAGCGGCAGCGGCGGTGGCGCCGGAACCGCAGGCAGCGCGGCGGGACGCGGCAGCGCGGGAATGAGCACGAGTGGCGGCGC
>DATMCL010000514.1:0-12528 GCA_035558375.1 Polyangiaceae bacterium | reverse complement strand
GCAACGCGCCACCGTCGAGCAGCGCGAGTGGGAGACGGAGTCCGCGTTCGGGCGGCTCTTGCCTGCGGCGTCGGCGCGCGGAGTGTACACGCGGAACCAGTATGAATCGGCGATCGGGCCGAACCCGCTTTTCCCAACGCGGGTCACCCTCACACCGCAAGATCAGTTCGACCTGTTCCTGCAAGTCGACGTCCCGCTCGTCGATCTCGCGAATTTTCAGCGGCTCGGACAGGCGAAGCACGTTGCAAACGCATCGAGCGCGCAGCTCGAGCTTTCGCAGAACGACGTGCAGCGCGGCGTCGCGCGCGCCTACTACGCGTACGTCGGCGGCGCGGCGCTCGTGAAGGCGGCCGAGCGTAGCCAGAGGATTGCCGAGGACAACCTCGCGTTCGTGATCACCCGCCACGAGAACGGCGTCGCGACGGAGCTCGACCGCGAACGGGCGCGAGCGGCCGTGGAGGCGAGCAAGCAGAACCTCGCCGACACGGAGCTGCTCAGCATCCAGGCGGCCCGCAACCTCGAGACGATCTCCGGCATTACGCCCACGGACGTCGTCGAGTTCCCAGTCGACGACTTGCACCCGGAGCAACCGCTTGCGACCTGGCTTGGCTACCGGGACACCCCCGCCGATCGCGTGCAGGCCGAGCTCAGCAAGGCCGCGACAAAGGGGAAGAAAGCGGCTGCCTACGCGCTCTTACCGACCCTATCGGCAAACGGCCAGGAGCGCATCTCCAACGCCGCGGCCTTCAACGGCCAGTCCAGCTACTACACCGTGCAAGGCATGCTCTCGTGGCGCTTCGATTACAGCGCCTATTCGACGGCTCAGGCGCAAGCGAGCGCCCTCGACGCCCAACAGGTGCGCGCCGAGCGCACGCGCCGCAACGTCGAAGACGACATCTTCAACGCCTGGGAGCGCGTGCGCACCGGCATCGTGAAGAGCGCCTCGGCGCGCGTCCAGGCGGACGCCGCCGTTCGTGCCGAAACGTTGTCTCTCGCGCGTTACCAAGCCGGCGCGATCACGCAGCTCGACGTGACGCAGGCGCAACGCGACGCGTTTCAGTCGCAAGCCTCGCGCATTCAGGCCGACGCAGACCTTCAGTACGCGCGCGTGCTCCTGCGTCTCACCGCCGGAAAGCCGCCACGCGTCGAGCCCTCCACCCTCCCGTCAGTCCAGGCGAAGGACCTCGGCGTCACGGCACCGCTCAACACCGCCGTTTCTTCGCCCATTCCGGCCCCCGCTCCGGCTCCGGCCGCTCCGGCCTCTCCAGCCTCACCCACTCCCGCTCCCGCCCCCCGCTGATCGCTCCCACCCGGTAATTCTTGCCATGTCCACCACGACCCTCGGTACCGTCTCTCCCTTCGTTCGGTTCGCGCTCGGCGCAACGCTCGCTTCCGCGCTCGCCTTCGGCTGCAAGCCCAAGGCCGATGTCGCCAAGGAACCGCCGCCCCCTCCCGCGGCCGTCGGCGTCAAGACCGCCCCCGTCACCACCGTCGAGACACCCCGCACGCTGCGCCTCACCGGAACGCTCCGGGGCGAGCGCGAGACCGATCTCGCCGCCAACGTCGGCGGGCGCATCATCAGCATGAAGCTCGAGCGCGGCCAGCGCGTTGCCAAGGGCGAGCTCATCGCGCAGGTGGACGTGAGCTCCGCATCGCTCGCGCTCGCCGAGGCGCGCGTCGCCGTGCAGACCTCGAAGACGCAGGAGGCCATCAATCAGGCCGATTGCGCGCGCTACGAGCGACTCAAGGCGAGCGGCGCCGTCACGGATCTCGAGTACGACCAGGTCACGGCCAAGTGCAAGACCGCCCCGCTCAACCGCGAGGCCGCCGAAGCCCGCCAGAGCATGGCCGCCAAGAATGTCGGCGACGGCCGCATCCGCGCGCCGTTCGCCGGCATCGTCACCGACAAGTACGTCGAGGTCGGCGAGTACGTCCAGCCTTCGTCGCGCGTGATCTCGCTCGCGGAGGTCTCGGACCTTCGCCTCGAATTCAGCTTGCCCGAGCAGAACTACCCCGACGTGAAGATGGGCGAGAGCGTCGCCTTCCGCGTCGGAGCCTACGGCACCCAGGCGTTCGCTGGCACGGTGTCGCACATCTCGGGCCGGGTTCGCGACACGCGCGACGTGCTCGTCGAGGCGAGCGTGCAGAATCCGGACCGCAAGCTCTTGCCCGGCATGTTCGCCGACGTCGAGCTCACGATCGGGAGCGAGAAGCTCGCATCGGTCCCGAAGCCCGCGACCTTCCAGTCGAACGGCAAGCTCAACGTGCTCGTGGTGAACGCCGGCGCGCTCGAGCAGCGGGTGCTTCAGCCCGGACCCGAAGTCGGCGAGCGGGTCACGGTGCGGCGGGGCGTCGCGGACGGCGAGCAGGTGGTTTCACCCTACAACCCCGAGCTCAAGAACGGGCAACGGGTGCAGTGACGCCACAGGTGCGCGCGTCACGGAGCGAAAGGCTTAGTCATGCAGTGGTTAGCTAGAGTCTGCGTTCAGCGCCCGGTGCTCGCATCGGTGCTCATGCTGGTGATCCTGGTGCTCGGCACGGTCGGGTACCGCGGGCTAGGCATCGACCAGTTTCCGAACGTCGACATTCCGGTCGTCGTGGTCACGACGACGCTGCCGGGCGCCGCCCCTGAAGAGATCGAGACGGACGTCACCGACAAGATCGAGGGCGCCGTCAACCAGATCTCGGGCGTCGACGACCTGAACTCCGTGTCGAGCGAAGGCGTCTCGCAAGTCGTGATCATGTTCAAGCTGGACAAGGACACCGACGTCGCCGCTCAGGAGGTGCGCGACAAGGTGAACACCGTTCTGCGCGAGCTGCCGAGCGGGATCGACCAGCCCATCATCAGCAAGGTCGAGCCGAGTGCCGCGCCGGTGCTCTACCTCGGCGTGCGCGGCAAGGGCCAGAGCCTGCGCGACGTGACCGAGGTCGCCGACAAGAAGGTGCGCCGCCAGCTCGAGACGATTCTCGGCGTCGGTAAGGTGACGCTCATCGGCGGCCGCGAGCGCCAGATCCACGTGCGCATGGACCCGCTCGCGTTGCGCTCGGCCGGCATCACGGCGGTCGACGTGATGCAGACGCTCCAGCAGCAGAATTTGATGACGCCCGGCGGCAGTCTCGAGACCGGTCCGGAGAGCGTCACCCTGCGCATCGACGGCCGCGTGAGCTCCGTCGACGCCGTGGGTCGGCTGGTCGTGCGCGCCAAAGAAGGCCGCATCCTCCGGCTCTCCGATGTCGCGAAGGTGGTCGACGATCAGGAAGCAGTCGAAAGCCTCGCTCGCTACGACGGCGAGGAGGTCGTCGTGCTCTCCATCGTCAAGCAAGCCGGCACCAACACGATCGAGGTCGTCGACAACATCAAGAAGCGGATCACGAGCCTGAATCAGGCGCTGCCCCCGGGCATGGAGCTCAACGTCATCCGCGACAACTCGCAGACGATCCGCACGAGCGTCAACTCGGTGATCGAGCACTTGATCGTCGGTGCGCTGCTCGCCGCCGGCGTCGTATTGCTCTTCCTCGGCAACGTGCGCAGCACGCTGATCGCGGCACTCGCCATTCCGATCTCGGTGATCGGGACCTTCGGTTTGATGTGGATCCAGGGCTATACCCTGAACAACATCACGCTCCTCGCGCTCGCGCTCGCGGTCGGCATCGTGATCGACGACGCCATCGTCGTGCTCGAGAACATCGTGCGCTTCATCCAGGAAAAGGGCATGAAGCCATTCCCGGCCTCGGTGCTCGCCACCAAGGAGATCGGCTTCGCGGTGCTCGCCACCACGCTCTCTCTGATGGCGGTGTTCATCCCGGTGGCGTTCATCGGCGGCATTCCCGGGCGCTTCTTGAAGAGCTTCGGCTACACGATGGCGTTCTCGATCGGCGTGTCGCTGATCGTGAGCTTCTCGCTCACGCCCATGCTGTCGGCGCGCATGCTCACCGGTGCCGATCACGGCGGCCGCCTCAGCAAAGTCGTCGACTTCTTCTACCGGCCGATCGAGCGCGTTTACCTCGCGATGCTGAGCTTCTCGCTCCGACACCGCTGGGTGGTCGCTCTGGCCTGCGCGGCGGTCATGGGCTCGTGCATCCCCGTGGCGAAATCGCTGCCCGGCTCGTTCTTGCCGCTGGACGACAAGGCGAAATTCCAGGTCACGATGCGCGCGCCCGAGGGTACGAGCGCCGAAGAGACCCTGCTCATCGCCGAGCGAGCGAGCGGGCTCCTGCGCCGGTTGCCGGGCGTCACGCACATCCTCATCACGGTGGCCGAGGACGACCAGATCACGCGCAACTACGCGCAGCTCTACGTCGATCTCGTCGATCCCGGCCAGCGCAAGCTGACGCAGTTCGATCTGATGGATCGCGCGCGCAAGCTCGTGATCCCGAACATGCCGAAGGAGCTGCGCATCAACATCGCAGAAGTGCCGGATTTCTCCGTCGGATCGAACACGCAGGGTGTGCAGTACATCCTCTCCGGCCCGAACTTCGCCGAGCTCGAGCGCGGAGCCGGCGTCATCACGGCGGCACTCAAAAAGAGCGGCAAAGCGGTGGACGTCGACACGACGAACATCGCGGGCCGTCCCGAGGTGCGCGTCACGATCGATCGCGACCGCGCGGCCGATCTCGGCGTCAGCGTCGCCAACGTCGCAACCACGCTCCAGATGCTCGTCGCGGGCGTCAAAGCCTCGACCTTCCCGGAGAACGGCAACGAGTACGAGATCCGCATTCGCGCGGACGAGCAGTACCGCACGGACCAGAACGCGCTGTCGCTCATGAGCGTCCCGTCGTCCAAATACGGGAGCGTCCCCTTGAGCTCCGTCGTGAACTGGGATCGCGGTCTCGGTCCGTCGCGCATCAATCGCTACGCGCGCGAGCGTCAGATCACGATCCTCGCCAACGCCGCCGCGGGCGCCGGCGACAACGACGTGAGCGGCATCATCCAGAGCGAGTTCAAGAAGCTCGATCTCGGCGCGGGCTACCAGCTGCGCCCCACGGGTCGTTCCAAATCTCAGGCGGAAACGGCCGCGGGCTTCCTCTTGGCCCTCAGCATGGCGTTCGTCTTCATGTACCTGATCCTCGCGGCGCAGTTCGAGTCGTGGCTCTACCCTGCGATCATCCTCTCCTCGCTACCGCTCACGGTGCCGTTCGCCTTCATCAGCCTCAAGCTCTTCAACCAGAGCATCAACATGTTCTCGATGCTCGGCTTGATGGTGCTCTTCGGTGTCGTGAAGAAGAACAGCATCTTGCAGGTGGATCACGCGAACCACCTGCGCCGTCTCGGCCAGAGCAAGTTCGACTCGCTGATGCATGCCAATCGTGACCGTTTGCGTCCGATCCTCATGACGACGATCGCCTTCGTCGCGGGCATGGCACCCCTCTTGCTCTCGACGGGCATCGGATCCGGCTTCAACAAGGCGACGGCCAGCATCGTCGTCGGCGGTCAGACCCTGTCCCTCCTGCTCACGCTGCTCGCGGTCCCGGTCATCCACAGCTTCGTCGACGACGTGATCGACTGGCGCGCTCGCCGCAAGAAGCAGACCAAGCGCGACCGCGGCGAGGAGGAGCTCAACAAGCTGCTCGGCACGGGCGACGCGCCGCTCGACAGGGCGCTCGAGGCCGCGGGCGCGGAGTGAATCGAGGCGCGCTCAGTCGGCGGCCGCGTGCTCGCGCGCGACGCCGACGTAACGCGCCGCGAGCTTTCGTCCCTCGAGCCACTCCGTCTCGGTGAGCTCCCTGACGTGCCGGGCCGGCTGGCCCCGCACGAGTGTCCTCGGCGGCACGATCATGCCGGCGGGGACGAGCGCACCGGCCGCGACCCAGGCTTCGCTCCCGATCACCGCGTTGTCGAGGATGATCGAGCCGATGCCGACGAGCGCGCCGTTCTCGATGCGTGCTCCGTGAATCGTCACTTGGTGGCCAATCGTCACGTCGTCGCCGAGCACGGCGTTCGAGATGCCGAGCGACATGTGGATGCAGCACAGATCCTGCACGTTCGTGCGACGGCCGATCGTGATCCTGCCGACGTCGCCGCGCAGCACGGCGCCGTACCACACGCTCGACTCTTCCCCGAGCTCGACGTCGCCCACCACCGCGGCCGTCGGCGCGAGGTACACGCCACTCGCCAAGCGAGGCGAGACCCCCTTGTACGGTCGAACGATGCCGTTCATAGGACGATCGGCAGCGCGCGCCGCTCGGGTGCGGGGCGCGGAGCGTGCTTCCGCGAGCGCGCCGCGTCCGAGTCGAGCCACTCCGAGACGAGCTCCCCGCCGAGTGAGTTCTTGAAGGCCCGTGCAATCCGAACCGGCGCGATTTCCCCCGTGATCTCGAACGCGCACTCGAAGTGGACGATCTCGTTCCGCTCGCTGCGACCGCTGAAACCGCCGCTCTTGCCCGGTCCCTCCACGAGCACGTCCGCCGTCGTCCCGACGAGCGATGCGAGGTGCGCCTGCCGCGACGCTTCGGACACCTCGAAGAGGGCCGCCAAGCGCTCGCTCTTCTCATCTTCGCTCGGCTCGCCTTCGAGCTTCAGCGCCGGCGTGTACGGGCGCGGCGAGTATTTGAAGCCGAACAGTCCCGAGAAGCCGACCTCGCGCACGAGCTCGCGCGTCGCCTCGAAGTCCTCGCGCGTCTCGCCCGGAAAACCGACGATCACGTCCGTAGAGAGCGTCACGCCCGGCACCTCGTCCCGGAGTGCGGCGACGCGCTCGAGGTACTCGGCGCGCGAGTAGCGGCGAATCATGCGCCTTAGCATGCGGTCGCTCCCGGATTGCACCGGCAGATGCACGTGCCGCGCGAGCGCCGGCAGATCGCGGTGAGCGAGAATGAGCGAGCGCGTGAGATGGCGCGGATGCGGGCTCGTGTAGCGGAGCCGGGCGAGCGCCGGGACCTCGCGCACGATGGCGTGGAGGAGGGCCGGGAATTCGCTTTCGTCCTGCCGCGCCGTCGTCGGGTGCGTGTGGGTCCAGGGGCGCTCCCCGGCACCGGGCGGGGCGGAAAGGCTCTGCTCCGGATCGCGGTAGCTGTTCACGGTCTGGCCGAGCAGCGTCACCTCGCGAGCACCGGCCTCGACCAGGCGCCGCACCTCTGCCACGATCTCGCGCGCCGAGCGGTAGCGCTCCGGCCCGCGCGTGTGCGGCACGATGCAGAAGGCGCAGCGCTCGTTGCAGCCCTTCATGATCGTCACGAACTCGCTCGGCTTGGCGCGTCCGGGCGCGGGGGCCGCCGCCAAGAACCGCGGCGCATCGACGTCGAACACGGTGCGCACCTGGGCCGGCGCGCCAAGCTCCGCCTCGGCCAAAAGCCCCGGCAGCTCCGCGATGTTGTCGGGCCCGACCACGAGGTCCACGTCGGGCATGCGGCTCACGAGCCGCTCGCCCTCCTGCTGCGCCATGCAGCCCGCGATCGCGATCAAGAGCTCCGGCCGCCGCTCCTTCACGAGCGCCACGCGCCCCACCTCGCTCCGGAGCTTGTGCTCGGCCTTTTCCCGCACGCTGCAGGTGTTGAGCAGCACCAGATCGGCGCGCTCGGGGTCCGATTCGGGCGTCCAGCCGGCGCTCGTCAGCACCTCGGAGATGCGCTCCGAATCGTGCTGATTCATCTGGCAGCCGAAGGTAATGACGTGGAAGCCGGGCACGCTGGCCGGTTTTTGCCACGGCACTCGCCGAATCGCCAGCACCTCGGGCTATGCTCGACCTCGAACGGCCCCATGTCCCGCACTTTCACGAACCTCGTCGAGCTCTACGAGAACGCCTGCAGGGAGTTTGCCCAGCGGGACGTATTCGCCACCAAGCACGAGGACCACTGGCACTGGATCACCTACGCCGAGTTCGGCGAGTTGGTGGACGACTTCCGGTCGGGTCTCGCCGCCCTGGGCGTGGGACCGGGCGACCGCGTCGCCATGGTCGCGAACAACTGCGTCGAGTGGGCGGTCGCCGCCTACGCCACGTACGGCCTCCGCGCAGCCTTCGTCCCCATGTACGAGGCGCAAGCCCCCGACGAGTGGATCTTCATCCTGAAAGACTGCGCGGCGCGCGTCGTCATCGGCTCGAAGCAGTCGATCTATCAGACGCTCGTCGGCCGCAAGAGCGACGTGCCGAGCCTCGAGCACGTGATCGGCATCGAGCTCCCGGACGAGGACTCGCATTCGTTCGCGGCAGTCAGCGCGCGCGGCAAGTCTCTGCGCGTGCCCGCCATTCGTCCTGCGCCCGGCGAGATCGCGGGCTTCATCTACACCTCGGGCACGACTGGCCTGCCGAAGGGCGTCGTGCTCACGCACAAGAACTTCTGCACCAACGTGAACGACGCGACAGCGCGGTTTCCGATCGGTCCGGATGATCGGGCCCTCGCGTTCTTGTACTGGGCCCACGCGTTCGGCCAGACGGCGGAGCTCCACGAGTTCATCGCGTGCGGCCTGTCCATGGCCATCAACGACGACGTGGCGAACCTCGTCGCGAACCTCGCCGACGTGAAGCCCACGGTG
The DNA here is from genome assembly GCA_035558375.1 of Polyangiaceae bacterium. Taxonomy (GTDB): domain Bacteria; phylum Myxococcota_A; class Polyangia; order Polyangiales; family Polyangiaceae; genus PMG-095. The sequence continues at coordinate 4,058 of DATMCL010000514.1, read as the reverse complement.
CTCGTGGCCGTGCCGCGGATTTTCAACCGCATTTACGACAACATCAACAAGCAGATGTTGGATCGTCCGGCGCCGATCCGGAACCTATTTCATGCCGGCATCAAGGCCGCGACCAAGCGCGGGCGCGGCGAACGCCTCGGCCTCGGCGAGGCAGCGGCCGTCAAGCTTGCCGACTCGCTCATCTTCCGCAAGGTGCGAGCGAAGCTCGGCGGGCGCTTGCGCTTCTGCGTGAGCGGCAGCGCCGCGCTCAGCCAAGAGGTAGCCGAGTTCGTGAGCGCGCTCGGCATCGAGGTCTACGAGGGCTACGGCCTCAGCGAGACGAGCCCGGTCGTCTCGTGCAACTACCCCGGCAACAAGCGGATTGGCTCCGTCGGCAAGCCGTTCCCGAGCGTGCGCGTCGTCATCGATCGCGACGGCTCGACCGACGGCGTGAACGGCGAGATCATCGTCTACGGCGACAACGTGATGCAGGGCTATCACAACCGCCCGGAAGAGAACGCGCAGACCTTCACCGCGGACGGCGGCCTTCGCACGGGCGACATGGGCCACCTCGACGCCGACGGCTACCTCTTCATCACGGGCCGCATCAAAGAGCAGTACAAGCTCGAAAACGGCAAATACACCGTCCCCTCCCCGCTCGAAGAGGTCCTCAAGCTCTCGCCCTACATCACGAACGTGATGCTCTACGGCGAGAACAAGCCCTTCAACGTCGCCGTCGTCGTCCCCGACATCCCGAGCCTCGAGCACTGGGCGAAGCTTCGGCACCGGTCGCTCGGGGACGTGAAGAACGACCCGGAAGTCCTGAAGCTCCTGCAAGGCGAGCTCGACCGCTACTCGGAGCACTTCAAAGGCTACGAGCGGCCGAAGAAGCTCTTCGTGACGCTGGAAGACTTCACGATCGAGAACGGGATCCTCACGCCGTCGCTCAAGATCAAGCGGCGCGAGGTCGTGAAGCGGTACGGGCGGGATCTCGAGGCGTTGTACGCGAAGGGGTGAGAGCTCGGCCGAGCGCCTCTCCTACCGTTCGAGCGCGAAATCGAGCAGTCCGCCGATCGTTTGCAGGCGTTGCTCGGGACGAAAGTTCGGCTGCTGTCGCAGGTAGGAGCTCCCATCGGCCCACAAGAGCCCGATCAGCGTTTCGGCCACGATTCGCCCGCCGATGGTGCCGAGCGTCAGCGGTTCGGCGTCACCCCGCCCGCCTGCGCCAGTGGCGCGCTGGCGCCACTCGTACTGAGCCTCGGCGAGCACGTAGTACCAGAGCGGCGCGTTGCCGGCGAAGCTCCAGTGGATCGACGTGAGCGTCCGAGTCTCATTCGGGTCGTCCCAATCGCCGAGTATCGCCTTTCCGACCCTCAGATTCTCGTCCGCGATGGGGGTTAGGCCGAGCGAATACGCGACGGCCTGGCCGCTCGGCAATCCCAGTCGCGCACCGCGCAACAGGTTGCGTTTCGCAAGGTTGCGGAGTTCTCCCGGCAGCTCGGCGCCGTGGAGCTGCGCCACGGTAAGCGGCGGCGCGGGCTGAATCGCAGGTTGCGAGAACTCTGGCAGGAATCCGAGCGGGTCGACGAGCGACGTATCGATCTTGTAGGCAGGCTGTACCCGAGCCTGCGCGGGCTGGGCGATCGACCCGTTGATGTCGAAGAACAGGCTCCAATCGATCGCCCAGCGCTCGGGAAAGTCGCCGAACCCGGCGAGGCCTCGCCGCTGCACGCCGGCGAAGATGAAGTGCCGCCCGGCGAGCCCGCGCTCCACCTCTTCATTCGTGGCCTCGTCCTCGTTGTCACCTCCGTTCAACCGCGTGTTCAGACGATAGATGGGCCGAACCATCGAATGCCCGAAGCGAAAGGCCGCCGCAGAGAACTCGATGGGCATGAACGCGTCGTTACGCCACTTGTAGAGCTGGAACTCGGGCGGGTCGTCCAAAACGGAGGTGGCCCCCACCAAGTGCGGCAAGATGCTGTGTACGGTGGAGCTCCCGCAAATCGTCGGCAAGAAGTCGTTCACGACCAGCCACTGATAGTGCCAGCGCACTTGCTGCTGAACGGTCGCGAATGATGCGTCGGGGCATCGGTCGACGAGCTTGTTGTGGAACTGCAGCATCGCAGCGTGAAGCTGAGCCACAATCACGTTCTCGTCGTTGCGCTTGTCCCCGATGAGGGCGCGTTTTTTTTCGTTCGGATAGTCTGGGTCCTCGTAGCGCGGCAAGTCGCGCACCGTGGTCGCGTCACGATTGGCGCGCAGCGGGCGGCCGAGGCGAAACCGTTTTTCCCGGTACAGATAAGGCTGGTCGTCCGGACCGCGCCCATACAACGAATCGAGATCGAGGCGTGGCGTGCGATAGTCGACGAGCGCGTTGGGGTCGTTCTGCTGCTGCAGGCTCGACGCCGGATCGAAGGTGATGTCGTGGTCGATGAACTGCCCGAAGTAGGTGTAGCCCGCAGAAATGCCGGCGTTCTCCTCTTCGTCGTGGAGTCGATCCATCTTGCCGATTTCCCGAGCGGCCGCGGGTAACTCGGGGTGACCCTCGACCGTCTCGGGCGCTGCGGTCATCGCAGCGCCGAGGTCCATGAGCGCCTCGACCGGCCAGCTCGCCGGCGGCAGCGAGCGGAAGATGCGCCCGAATCGTCCTTCGAACAGGGACGACCGAGGAATGTTTTGGTCGCCCCGGATTACACCGTGTTTACTCATGATCTCGTTTCTCCGCTCAAACGCACGCCCGCTTCTGATTCGCCGCATCCCTGGTTGCCGTCAACAGACCATCGACTAAGGCCGAATCTTCCTGGGGGACATAGCCATTTCTTTCGATGATGCGCGTCAAGAGTGGGATGCGCCCGGACACGGACAGCTTCCGGTAGATGCTGCCCATTTGGTTGGCGATGGTTCGCGCGCAGCTCCGGCGCAGCTCGGTCATTTCTCTGCGCGACCGGCCTTCGAGCAAGAACGCGACGAGCTGGCTCTCGGCAGCGCTCAGGGTTCGCTCCGCGTGAATGTTGGGCAACGGAACCGTGATGATTTCCCGCTCGCCGTTGGCGAGTACTGAGGACCGCATCTCGGGCACCGGCACCTGCCGGTGGGCCGATTGGACCAGGATCACCAACGCGGCTGGCAGAGCCGAAACTTTGCAATCCAGTCCGAAGCTGCGCATCGCTCGAACCGCACGCTGAGCGATGGTGGAGGCGGAGCGCTTCGTATCGAGTGCGATCACCTTTTGATAGGTTCCAAGCAGAATTTGCTCGAGAGTCGCCACGTCGGTGGTGGAGAGCACGCGCGGCCCACCTGGAAACGGCTCGAGCTCGAGGTGGCAGTTACTCTCGGAGCAATAGCTCGCGACGATACGTCGCCTACCGGAGACCAAGCTCTGCCACGTCTCCATGGCGTCGATCGGGTCACCGCGCACGAGACCGAGCCGGGCCGCAACGACCGTGACGACACCGCCGGCTTCCGCTTCCCGTGCGGCGCTGGTATGGTCATTTCGTGAGATTTCCGACCCGCTGGTCGGGGTCCGCGTGCTGGATATCCTGACTTCGCGATGTACGAAAGCTTGCATCCTGTGACTGGGACGAATCACCCCAAGCTTCGTGAAGCCTTGAAATCCTTTTGAAATGGCGGCGCGCCCGTCGCCGAGGGTTAGTGGGCCAGTGAACGAGAGGGCAATCGAGAACCCCCAATCGCCGCTCAGCCCTTGGGTGCTGAACCGGCAACTGTTGATGCGGCTCTGTTTGCGCTGGACGCGCGGCAACCAGCAGGAGGCGGAAGATCTTCTGGGCGATGCCTACCTCAGGGCGCTCGAGGGGGAGCAGAAGGCGCTCGTGCAGTGCCCCCTCTCGTACTCCGCGACCATCATCGCGAACCTCGCGCGCGATCGCCTGCGCACCCGTCACCCCCACGAGGCGCTCGGCGACGTGGACTCTACGCGCTGGCCGGCGTGCCACGCGTCGTCGCCGGACGAGCTCGCGAGCACCCGCGAGTCGCTCCAGCGCGCCCTTCGAGTTCTCGAGGCCGTGCCGAGCCGGCAGCGGTCCGCGCTGCTCCTGCGTTCGCTCGGGAACGACTATTCG
>DATMCL010000513.1:0-8643 GCA_035558375.1 Polyangiaceae bacterium | reverse complement strand
TGTCCGTGCTCGTCCTCGCGCGCATCGTGCGGCGCTCGTTCGGCGCGCGGGCCGGCCAGTGCGCGGCGCTCTTCGCCGCGACGAACCTCACCTTCGCGTTCTACGGCCGCGTATCGAACCTCGACGGGCCGTACCTCATGTGGACGCTCTGCGCGCTCGACGCCGTACTCGACGTGGTGGAGCACGCCGACGGCACCGGTGCGCGCCGAGCGGCCGTGCTCGCGGCCGCCGCGGTCGCAACGAAGGACCAGGCTTATGCGAGCTTCGTGCTCGTCTTGCCGCTCTATCTCGTGCTCCTGCCCCTGCGGGACCGCACGCGCTTTGCACCTGGCTACACGCGCGCGCTATTGCGCGCGGCCGGCGCGGGCGCCCTCGCGTACGCAGTGCTCTCGGGCGCGCTCGTGAACCCGCTCGGCTTCGTGCGCCGGCTCGACGAGCTACGCGGCCCGTCGAGCCAGGCATGGCGCGCCTACTCCAAGGATCTCTCGGGTCTCGCGGCCAACCTCCACGACGCCTGGCACGCGGCACGCACGGATTTCTGGCCGCTCCCGATCCTTTTGCTCGGGCTCGCGGGCGTGGTGGTCGGGCTCGCGCTGCCCCCCGGCCGCGGCGTCCTCGAGCGGCGGAGCTCACGGGCGCTGCCTTTCGTGGCGGGCGTGTCGAGCTTCGTCTTCTTCACTCTCGCCGTCGCGCGCGCCGAGCACCGCTTCCTGTTGCCGATCGGATTTCTACTGTCGGCGTACGTTGGGGTTGCCGCGGACGCGCTGCTTCGCGCCGCGGAACGCGTGAGCGTCGAGCGCGTGGTCGCGGCGTTCCTCGCCGCCGGCGTGGCGTGGTCGGCGCTCGCAAGCTTGGAGGTGCACCTGACGCAGCTCTCCGACGCGCGACGAACGGTCACGCGCTTCCTCGCGACGAAGCCGCTCGGCACGCGCGTCGAGACTTACGGGCTGCTCGTGTACCAGCCGCATTTCGACGTTTCGCCGAGCTCCCCGTATCGCGTGACCCGCGTGGGGCCCGAAGCGCCGGCCTCGCGTAATCCGCTCGTCGGCGCGCTCGAGCTCGAGGGCGCGATCGGCGACGTGGCCGTCCGTCGCCCCGACGTGCTCGTGCTCTCCGAGGGCTTTGCCAACTCGTACCTCTCGCACGGGACCGATCCGCAACGCCCGCTGTCCGGCGTCGTCGCCGGGCGCCAGAAGGACGCGAGCACGGTCGAGCTCGTGCGCGCCGCCGTCGCCAACCGCTTACCCGACTACCGGCTCGTGCTCATCGCCCGTCCCCGCCTCCCCTATTGGGCTCGCATGCTCGGTCTCGCCCCGGTTCCCATTCAAGGGACGACGGGCCTCACGCTCTGGGTGCTCGAGCGAAAGAAGCCAATCGGGCCGCTGCACCGCGACGCGACATCGACCTAAATATCGATGTACTGGTCGAGAATGCCGAGCACGTCGCGGCCCGCGAACACCCACCACGCCGTCGCGAGCGCCACGAGGCCCAGGAACTGCACGGCGGCGAGACCGTAAAATCCGGGCCGCTCGTAAGGGCGCGGCGGCGCGTGCATGATGCGCTCGCACACCGGGACGCCGCTCCGCAGCGCGAGGTATCCCCACACCTTGCGCGTACCGTGCACGGTGAGCGCGCCCGCATCGCGCTGCAGGCGCCGGTCGATCTTCACCGGCAGGCGCTGCCCGTTGCTCGCGAGGCCGAGGCCATGGTTGTCCGTGAAGAGCTCGAGCTCCACCCAGCCTTCCTCGCCCGAGCGCGCGCGGTCGAGCGTGATGACGTCGGGCGGGACGCGACTGCGCCCGACGCCCGGGGTGAGGCGCAGCACGATCCCGAAGCCGCGCCCGCCCGCCCCCAGCATGCCAATGGCGTGAAGGACGCCGAAGCCGAGCTGACCCCAGCCGACGAACCCCACCGCCACCTGCCCGATGGTGAAGCAGCCGCGCGCGACCTGACCGACGGCGATGACGCCGGTCGCGATCTGCCCGAAGGCGATCACGCCGCGCGCATGCTGCCCAATGGCTATGAACCCGTCCGCCTGCTGCCCGACGCTCACGAAATCCATGCGGGACAGAGCAGAGTATCACCGATGCCCTACCCAAAACCGGCACCAAAACCGCGTCTCCCTGGGGTAGCCTCAGCCCGATGCAGGGCTTTGCGCCGGGACCTTCACCCGGGATCGGCTACCCGCCCAACGCGAGCGGTGCCGCGCCCGGCGTGAGCATCTGGATCTGCCGGCAGTGCGGCGTCGTCGCGCCCCAGCGGGGCCACGCCTGCGAAGTCTGCAAGCAGCCGCTCGAATCGGTGCGCGCCCCTGCCCCGCCCCAGCCGGCAGATCACACGTGGGTCGCCGTCCGCTGCGGCTTCACCTGCAACTCGTGTCGCTTTCTCGCGCCGCTCGACTCGCTCGACGCCGACGGTGCCGTGGAGTGCGCGCATTGCGGCCTCCGCCAGCGCTTCGACGTGGATCTCTGGCGCTCGGGGCTCGGCTTCGCTCACGCGGTGGGCGATCTGGCCGGGCCGGCGCCCGAGGGACGCAATCCGCATCCGGTGCTGTGGATCGGCTCGGAAAACCCGCATGTCGAGACGGGCATCACCCGCACCTTCGAGCACGCGACGTTCGGCACGCTCGCCGTGGACGCCGCGCCCGGGCATCCGGTGTGCGGGCGCTGCCGCGAGCCCGTCATGGTCTCGGTGCCGCGTCCCGGCGCGGTCGAGACGCACTGCGGGCGCTGCGGGGATCGAGCCGTCCACGCGCTCGCCGACGGAGCGCGCGCGCTGTTGCCGGCACTCGTTGCAGCCGTTTCGGAAGAGCTGCGGAGCGACCGACCCAAGGCGAAAGCCGCCGCGACCTCTGCCGGCGTGGTCTCGCTCAGCTGCCCGTCTTGCGGCGCGCCGCTCGAGCTCGTCGAGCACGGCACCGTCCACACCTGCCGGTACTGCCGGGCCAGCTGCGTCGTGCCCCACCAAAGCGTCGCCCGGGCGCTCTCGCGCACGCCGGAGCCCGCCGTTTGGTGGCTGTTCTTCCAGGGGTTGTCGGACGAGCGGCGCGAGCTTACGGCAGCCCCCGAGGGGGAAGCCGAAGCCGCGGTGGGAGCGGCCGCGAGGAAGCTCCTCCGGCTCGCTCGCGGGAAGCTTACGCCTGCCGACGCTCCCGGCGTCTACGAGGCGCCCGAGCGCAAGGGGTTCAACACGCTTCAGTTCGTCGTGACGGTCGCCCTAGGCGGGCTCGCCCTGCTCATCGGCATGGTCGTCGTCAGCTTGGCGCTCGGCGCCGGCATCAAGCTGACGCCATAACGATCGCCTGACGCCTCCGGGGCCACAGCAATTGCACGACGCGCGGCGTCAACGACCGCGACCGACCGACCACTTGGTCGCCGGCACCAGCACGAACAGTGTCGCGGTAAGCGCGAGGAGGATCGGGTACTCGAGCGGCACTCCGCGTCCCGTTCCCATCTCCCGCAACAGCGGCAGCTGAACGAACGCGACAATCCCCCACAGTGTGGCGGCGACGGCCGCCGCTGAGAAGCGCGTGTAGAGACCGAGCGCCAGGAGCCCGCCGGCAAGCTCTCCCGCCGTCACCAAGTACGCAAACCAAGCGGGGAAGCCGTGATCAACCATGGACTTCCCGATGGCGGCCACGGGCCCGGTCGCGAGCTTGCGCAGACCATGGGGGAACACGAGCGCACCGGTCGCGATCCGGAGCACGGCTAGGGCTACCGATTCCTTGAGTTGGGCCACGGCCGAGCCGGCACCACCGTTCCACTCCCGCGCGACCGACGCAACGTATGTGTCGCGCGGGGGGTGTTTTGATCATTCTTAGTGAAGAAAACGCTGTCCGGCTTCGGACGAGCGTCACCCGGTCGGGTGTCACTCTCGACACAACGTGCCGTCACTGTGACACCCAGATCACGCCGATCCGGTCCGCCGAAGTCTCGACTACCTGCGTCAATCGCGAAAAAATCGGATCTGAGCGCAAGTCAAGAAACTGGCACGCGCACTGCATACGTAAACCAACAAGAACATGCCGACGTTCCTCAGGTTCCTGCTCTGGACAGCCGTGGTGGTCGCACCGGGCGGAGTCCTGCTGGTGCCAGTGCTCGCCGCAGGTGAGCTTCGCCGTCGGCGTCGCGAAGCCGGGCAGGAGTAGTCACTCCTTCCGCAGCGTCGAGGCGCGCCTGCCGGCGTGCTAAGATTTCCGCATGGTGATGGTGGAAGGGAAGTCCGGGTGGAGACCGTCCGCCGGGCGGCAGGTCAAGACGGCGCTCGCCCTCGTCCTGACCTTCGGAGCGGGGCAGGCGTGCGGGTCTCGGTCGATGCTGACGACCGACGAGCAATCGTCGAGCGACGCGGGCGCTGACAACGGAGGGACCGGCGGCGGCACCGGCGGATACGGAAAAGGCTCCGGCGCCACCGGCGGAAGCATGCCGGACGGAGGTGTCAGCGGAACGACGACCACCGGCGGCACGTACGGCTACGGTGGAACGGGCAAGGGCGGCAGCGTCGGCAAAGGCGGCTCGGGCTACGGCGGGGGCAGCTACGGGGGCACGTACGGCAAAGGCGGCAGCGTCGGCAAAGGCGGGAGCTACGGCAAAGGCGGCTCGGCCGGGTACCCCGTCGCCGACGGTGGGGCCTATCCGTACGGCGGTGTCAGCGGCCTGGGCGGCTCGGCCGGCAAAGGCGGGTACCCAGGCAGGGGCGGTAGCTACGGAAAAGGCGGGACGGTCGGCAAAGGCGGATACGGCGGAGGAGCCGGCTGGTACGAGGGTGGCGCGGCGGGCGAAGGCGACGGCGGGACGGGCGCGACCGGCATCGGCGGCTCGCCGTCCGTGATCTACGCGTGTGACGCTGTCTGCAACAACGCCCCGCGAGCCTGCGACGACATCCCGTCCGACTACGACGAGTGCATGGCTGTCTGTACGCCGCTTTCGAGCGAGTACCCAACTTGCGAGCTCGAGACCGCCGACTACCTCAACTGCCTCGCCGCGAACCTGTCGTCGAGCTCTCAATGCATGGTGGGCAGCGACGGATCGTGCAACGGCCCTGGCTGCACGGCCGACGCCCAGGCAGCCTGCACTCGCGATGCGGAGGCCTTTGCCAACTGCTACGGCGGCGCGAGCTGTGGAACGGGGAGCGGCGTCGGCACGGGGACCTGCAGCTACGAAACCTCCTGCCCTACCCACGATCACTACACGCAGTGCTCGCTCTACGATTCGGCGAGCAACACCTGGTACTGCACGTGCTCGATCGATGGCTCGTATCAGTTCACGGGATACTTCCCCGGCTCGGGCCAGTCGACGTGCCAGGTCGTCGCGAACTACTGCAATTTAGCGCGCTGACTCGGCGGGTCGAGCCAGCCGTAGGCGGCGAGAAACCGTCGAAACTCGCGGTGCTCGAGCGACACGGGCACGAGGTACTCGTCCTCGAGCTCGCGCTCCCAATAGCGTCCCGCGGCGCGCTCTCCGGCGAAGCGGTATTGGTAGAGCCGCGCACGGATGAAGCGCGGCGGCTCGCGCGGAAACGGATCGCGCGCCAGCAGCGTTTTGATGAGCGGCTCGCCGCGGAGCAGCTGGTACACGAGGTGCACGATCCACGGCTCGTGCTGGAAGCTCGACAGACCGGCGAACCACATCTGCCAGTCGAGCCGGTAGTGGTACGGAGTGATGAGGCAGGGAGCGCGGCGAACGTCACCGGGCTTGCACGGAAACTCGTACTCTTGCCACACGGTGCCGGGCTCACGCGGGTCGCCACGGGTGCCCTCGAGCACGACCTCGTGTCGGATGCGCTCGACGCTGCCGAACGCACCGTAGGTGTTGACGAACTCGAACGGATTGAACGAGTCGTTCATGCGCTGGCGCTCGGAGAGCAGGTTCACGACGGGCCCGAGGCTCAGCACGCCGACGAGCACCGCAATCGCCGCGCTCTCGATACGGCGCGCGCGTGACGCAGGCTCGAGCTCGGACGCCAGCTCGGCGACACGCCGCCCGAGGCGAGCCGGCAGGAGGCGCCGAAACACGCCGTCGTCGAAGCACGCGAGCGCCGCGAGGATCGTGAGCCAATTCAGGAACGAGAGGTTGCCGCTCAGGACCAGGATGGTCTGAAACAGAACGATCACCGCCCCGGCGAGGATCCTGACCTTGCGGGGCCCGAAGACGCCGAAGGGCGCGACGATCTCCGCGAAATGGTTGAAGGCAACGCCGGCCGTGTGCGTCCACGCCGGCATGAAGTGGAAGTAGTAGCTGAGCGGTCCCGGGTTCGGCTGTGTCTCGTAGTGAAAGTCGAGACAGCGAAGCTCGCGCCAGCAGGGGTCGCCACGCAGCTTGATGAGCCCCGCCCCGAACATCAGCCGAAAGGTGAGCCAGCGAAAGAGCACGATGACGACGACCGGCGGTGGCTCCGCGCGGTGGAGCAGCGTCGGCCGCCAGAGCGGCGCCAAGAACACGGCGAGAAACCCGACCTCGCACAGGAGGATGTCCCAGCCGTAGCCGTAAAAGACCTGCCCCACGTGCACGAACGACAGGTAGAGCGCCCACAGCGCGACGAGGATTGGCACGTTGGCGACGCCTGCGAGCACGAGCGCCCCGAGCACCACGCCCAGCCACGAGAGGACGAGCAGCGCGCCATCCGACGAGCCGAGCCAGAACAGCGTGGGCACCCGGAAGAGCGCGGCCGCTCCGTCGAAGTGCGTCCAGACCCGCTCGAGAAACGGCGCCACCGGAAGGAGCCCGCGCGAGCCGATGAGCGGCAAGACTTGGCGGGCGAGGATCGCGAACGCCACCACGTACATGAAGCCGAGGCCGCGCAGGAGCACGGCGCGAGTGACGACGTAGTGAGCGGCGAGCGGCGCGGGCCGCAGCGCCCAAAGCTCCGCGTCGTCAGCCATTCACGACGTTCTGCGGCCGGCGCGCGAGGATGCCGGCCACGTTTTCGGCGGTGACGGCGAGAAGTCGCGAGCGCGCGGCGCGGCTCGTCCAAGCTTGGTGCGGCGTGATGATGCAGTTCGGCGCCGAGAGCAGCGGGTGGTCGGCCGGGGGCGGCTCGACGCTGAGCACGTCGAGGGCCGCTCCGGCGACGACACCCGTCGCGAGCGCCCAGGCGAGATCGGCCTCGTCGACCAGCCCGCCGCGCGCCGTGTTCAGCAGCAGCGCGTCCTTCCTCATCGTGACGAGCCGCTCGCGCCGCACGAGACGCTCGGTGCTCTCGGTGAGCGGACAATGCAGCGAGATTATGTCGGCCTCGCGAAAGAGCGCGTCCACCTCGAGGCTCACGACACCCGGCGGGGGCGGTTCGGGCCTTCGCGACGGTGTGGCGACCACGCGCATGCCGAGCGCCTGCCCCAGCACCGCGACGCGACGTCCGATGTCCCCGAACCCGACGACGCCGAGCGTTTGGCCAGCGAGCTCGCGAATCGGCTGCTTCCAGTACGAAAAATCGATGCTGCGCGACCATTCCCCGGCGCGGACGGAGGCGGCGTGCAGCCCCACGTGCGACACGAGCTCGAGCAAGAGGGCGACGGTGTGCTGCGCGACGCTCGCCGTCGAGTAGGCCGGCACGTTGCACACCACGACGCCCCGCTCGCGCGCGGCCTGCGTGTCCACGACGTTGAACCCCGTTGCGGTGACGGCGATACCCGCGAGACCGGGCAGCGCGGCGAGCACTTTTTCGCCGAGCGGCGTCTTGTTCGTGACGAGCACCTCGGCACCGAGGGAGCGTTCGACGACGAGCTCGGGCGGCGTACGCTCGTGAACCGCGAGCTCACCGAGCGCCTCGAGCGATGCCCAGCCGAGATCCCCCGGATTCACGGTCTGCCCGTCGAGAACGACGATCCGCGCCATCGCGAACGAGCCTGCCCCGCGCGCGCAGTGCGGGCAACCGGCGGAACTTCGTCCCGAGACGCCCCGAAGGCGCCAGAGGACGTGCTCCCGCCACCTCCGGAATCCTCGGGGGGGACGCCGGAGGCGCCCCGGCCTACCGCTTCGTGCTCGCGATCGCGGCGCGGCTCAAGAACTGTTGGAACACGGCGCGGCTCGCGGGGGACGGCGCCGTCGAGTAGCCGTACCCGTTCTTCACGTGGCCCGCGAACAGGCAGCCCACCGCGCGATCGAAGCTGCGCGCGCCCGGCCCGAGATCCACCGACTTGGCGCTGTCGTCCGCCAGCCGGCGCACCACCGATTGCAGCTGCTCGCACCAGCCCGGGAGCTCCGGCAGGATCACCGGTGAGGAATTCGGGCAGCACGCTTTGCGGATGATTGCGGTCGCGGGTAGCTCGTACCAGTCGAGCCCCGAGCCACGCACGCCGCCGTCCGCCTTGCGCCCTCCGGAGAGGCGGACGACATCCACGGGCAAGCCGGCGTCGGAAGCGAGCGGAGCGTTGCCGGCCGCGCCCGCGTCGGGGTCGCGCTCCACGGCCATCGAAAACAGGTGCCGGACCGTGCCGGGAAAATCACCATCCTCGCAGACGAACGCGAAGTCGGCGTTGCTCTCGAATGACTCTGCTGGGAAGTGGGCGGCGACGCATTCGTTGCGCACCACCTCGGCGTTGCGTTTGACGGCTGGCTTGGGCGGCGCGTACTGCACGGGGGGCGGAGCGCTCGCGACCGGTGTCACTTCCGGTGCGGAGCTCGGACCGAGCGTCAGGTAGACGCC
>DATMCL010000512.1:0-11712 GCA_035558375.1 Polyangiaceae bacterium | reverse complement strand
ACGTCTACTGAGCTCGGACAAAAGCGAGAGCTCGAGGGGCGCGCGCTGGGGAGACGTGCGCCCCTCTTTGCTTGTCTGCCCTCCCCATGAATAGCATCGACGCGTTGTACGCCGGGTTCGTGAGCACGCTGCCCGCAGCGTTGCTGCCACTGGCTCGCTCGCTTCCGCACGCCCTGGGTCTCGCCCCCACCGAGCAGGCCAGCTGGAGCGACGTTTTTTCTCATCCCGTCACGCTCGAAGCGCCCCACCTCTTCGCAGCGGCGTTTCCCGGTGCGGGGCCGGAACGGGTGCGTTCGGCGATCCTCGCGCACGCCCTGTCGGTCATCGAGGCCTTCGGGACCGACCGCATCGCTGACGGCCAGGTGCGGGTAACGACGGAGCTTACCCAACTGCTCGTCGAGCTGCGCCGCGGTCGTGACGCCATTCTCGAGGAGCTTGCGCCGGGACTCGGCGACGTGGCTCGCGCGGCCGATCGCGAAACCAACGAGGCCATCCTCGAAGAGAATGCGCTGCTCCGCCGCCTCGGCGCGGCGACGTTCGAGGAGTACCGCCGCATCTCGCTCGCGAAACAAGCCGTCGGCTTCCCGGGAAGCCTCGCGCTCGCGCGCTCGGCCGGAGCGACCGAGCTCGAGCAGGAGCTCGTGCGCCGCACGCTCGCGGGCGTCTGGCTCGGTCTTCAGTTCGAGGACGACGCCACCGATTGGGAAGACGATTGGCGCCGCGGCGGAGGGGCTTGGGCCGTATCGCTCGCTCGGCGTAGGCTGGAGTCGGTGAGCGACCAACGCGCCGACGAACGCCCGACGGAGCCCGATCTCGTTCGGCGCCGCGTCCATCGCATGCGCGTGCTCCACTCCATGCTGCGCGGCGCGCGGCACCAGTACCGTACGGCTTGGCGCTATGCTCGCGTGCTCGGCGCCACCTCGCTCGTGCGCTGGGCCGAGCAGCGCATGAAGCATCTCGACGTCGTCATCCCGCTCGAAGCCCGGCACGCCGGATACGTCGTTCGGGCCATGAAGCTTGCACCCTGGGCACGGGAGGTCCTGACGTGAGCGATAGCCGCAGCCGAAAGCCTTGGTATTTCGACTACACCCCGCTCTCGGTCGGGCGGAGCGAGCCGGTCGAAACGGATACGGATCTCGTGCTCGCCACGGTCGACGACGTCGACCCGGCGCGCATCGCCGAGCTCATCGGGGCCGGCATCACGGATCTCTCCGTCACGCCGCTCATCAGCAGTCACCCCGTCTTCTGGACGCGCGTGGAGTCGACGCACGAGCTCGACTTCGCGCGCATCTCCCGCGCGTTGACCGCCGGGGGCATCGGCGTCCGCTTCATCACGTCCGCGCGCCAGGGCAACCAGCTGCTCCCGCCGCCGCTCGACTTCAGCGCGGCCCGACCGCGCGTGGCGCGCGAATGGCCGGCTCGCGAGAAGAAGCCGCTCGCCGACGTGGACTCGCCGTGGCGCTGGTTCCTGCGGGGCGAGGGCGTCGACGCCAACCGCTCGCTGTGCGGAACCGGTGCGGGGACGCGCTTCGCCCTCATCGACGACGACGGCCTCGATCTCGACAAGGTGGACCTCGACGCCGAGGTGCTGGTCGGCGTCCCGGCGATCCCGCGCGCGCAGTCGCATGCCGCCATGCTCGTCGGCTGGGCCGTGCGGGCACGCCGCTCGGACGGGAGCACGTTCACGGGCGTCGCGCCGGACGCCTCGCCGCGCGTGTACTGCATCCCGAAGCCGGGGCGGGACGTGTGGTCCCTCCCGCTCGCGATTCTCCGGGCGGTCGACGACGGCGCGGACGTCATCGTGTGCGCGACCTACGTCGAAGGCACGACGAGCCCGCTCCTCGACGATGCGCTCGAGGTCGCGGCACGCCTGGGGCGTGGCGGTCGCGGCGCCGTGGTCGCCATGCCGACAGGCCGCGAGATGTCGAGCTCCGAGGGCTCCGTGCACTCCAGCTTGAGCCTCAGCGCCGCGGATCCCGCGAGCGATCCGCGCGTGTTCTGCGTCGGTCCGAGCGCGCGCGACGGACGCTGGTTCCTGTGGCGGGATCGGCGCGGCCGCCTGCGTCCATTCGCGAACCGCGGCCCCGCCGTGCGCTTCATGACGCCGGGCGACGACATGGCTTCGCCGTTCGCAATCGACGACCGGGCCTCGCACGCCGAGTCGAGCGGCGCTTCCGCGATCGCCGGCGCGACGGTCCTGCTCGTGCTCGAAGCGAACCCGTCGCTCAGCGCGGCGGACGTGGACGCGGCGCTCCGCATCGCGTCGGTCGAAGTCGACCCCACGCGCCAGTACGAGGACCCAGGCCTCGCGGATCGCCGCGACCTCGAGCCGCTCGGCATCGACCCCGACGGACACAACGCGAAGCATGGCTACGGTCGCCTCAGCGCCAGCCGCGCCTGCCTCGTCGCACGCGATCCGTTCGCCCAAGCGCTCGTGCGCATCGGCGAGCTCGAAACCGCCGAGCGCTACGCGAGCCTCGATGGCGGCGCGCTCCGGCCCCTGCTCGGCGACCGCGTGGCTCGTTTCGCCGCGCGCGCCGCGTTACGCGAT
Organism: Polyangiaceae bacterium; assembly: GCA_035558375.1. Lineage (GTDB taxonomy): Bacteria > Myxococcota_A > Polyangia > Polyangiales > Polyangiaceae > PMG-095. Next base: position 9,161 of record DATMCL010000512.1, on the reverse strand, counting down.
GCGGGCGTCTGTCATGCGATCTCGGCTTTTATGCGCACGCTGCGGCTCGCCGCGGCGACGCGCGTATCCCCGTCCGAGCCGAACGGGCAGTACCTGCGCCAGCTCGGCGTCGTCTTGCGCATGCTCGATCGCGAGAGCGACGACATCGACATCGGGCCCGAGATCCGAGCGCGCGCAGCGCACCTCAGCGCCCTCGACGGCGCCGCGATTCGGAACCTCGAGACGGAGCTATTGTCGCTCTTCGATGTCACGAACAAGGACGGACAGACTCCGTCCTGTGTCGTCGAGTTCCGCGATCCGGCCCGTCACGACGGCGGAAAAGCGTCGGTACGGGGCCTACCGGGCCCACGCTCCTAGTCGCACGAAAAAACTAGGGCTTCGCGGGGCGCGAAACGGAGCGGACTCCGGACGAGCTGGGACGCCGTGGCGTCACTCTATGAGGAGGCGTACTATGCGGCCTGTGCTGCCGCAGGCTACCTCCCGTGGGACCAAGCGGGCTTCGGTCGCGGTCGTTTGGTTCCTGACGCTCTTCATCAGCGCGGTCGCATGCGTCGCGATTCGGAACGCCCTCAAATGGTACGGGCGGCCGTTGCCCGGGGTGCTCGTCGATCAGGGAGGCACCGTCTCCGCGGCGGGACTCCCCAACTGGGAGGGCAAGCGCCGGGGCCTGAAATTTCCCGATCGCCTCGAGCCCGCCGATGAATCGCCCGTTGCGGGCGGAAGCCTCGCGCGCGCGGCCGCCTGGGACCGAGCCGTAGCGGAGGCCCAGACGCGCGGCTACGTGGACGCGATCGTGATCGGTAACGGCCGCCGCGAGCGCATGCGCCTCGCGCTCCGTCCGCTCGAGCCGCTCGCGTGGTGGACGTACGCGGGCAGCATGATCTTTGCCGGAATCGTGTACGCGGGCGCGGGGCTCGTGGCGTTGTGGTCGAGCCCCACGGGGAGGCTCGCCCGAGCGTTCGCCGGCTTCGCGCTGTGCTGCGGGCTCTTCATGCTCTCGTTCTTCGACGCGCACACGGAGCGGGGGCTCACGCCCATCCTGCTCATGTCATTCGCGTACGGACCGGCGTCGCTGGTACTGCTCATGCTTCACCTGCCGACACCGGCCCCGGTGCTCGATCGGTTTCCGAAGCTCGAGCGCTCGATCAGCCTCGCGGCGCTCGTCTTCGGGGCGGTGACGGTCGCGACGCACGAAACCGGCGGCGACACGCGGTCCTTCCAGGTCATGCTCACCGTGGGCCTCGGGATCGGCTTCTTGGTGTTCGTGAGCGGCTTTCTCGTTCGCTATGCACTCGCCCGCGGCGATCAGCGGCGCACGCTGAATGCGCTGCTCCTTTCGATGGTGCCGCCCTACGCGGCGCTCGCGCTGTTCCTGATCCTGCTCTCGGCCGGCATGAGGTTCCCGGATTTCCTGCTGTATCCGGCGCTGATCTTCGCGCCGTGCGCCAGCCTCTACGCCTTCGTGAGGCACGATCTTTGGGGCAGCCGGGCGCTCCTCTCGCGCATCGGCACGAACCTGTTCCTCGCCGCGCTGGCGTGCGCGGTGGCGATCGGCGCGGGCGCCGCGCTGGCCGCTTGGCTCGGCGCGAGCTTCCGCGACGCACTGGCGGGCGCTGCGGGCGGCGGCGTCGCGGCGGCGATCCTGGTCGTGGTCGCGCTGCGTATCAGCGAGTTCACGCTCTTCCGCTCGCGCGCGCAGTACAAGCCGACCATCGATCGCCTGAGCGAAGAGCTCATCACGTTGAGCTCGCCGAACGACGTGGCGCGCGCGATCGAGCGCACGGTGCAACGCTGGCTGCGCTGCGATTTCATCGAGCTCACGCTCGCTCCGTCCGAGCCAACGCCGAAGCCCGCGGGGATCCTGCCGGACGGCACGGTGACCCGCCCCAGCGATCCGACCGAGCCCGCGCGGGAGCCGGCGGTCTCGTCCAAGGCGGATCTTCGGCTGCACGTCGCGTTCGGCGGCAAGCCCTTCGGCTGGCTCGACGTGGGCGCCAAGCGCGGCGGCGCGCTGTTCACGAGCGACGACATCGATCTCCTGCGCACGATTGCGAACCACGGTGGCCTCGCCCTCGCGCATGCGCACGCCTACCAAGAGCTCGAGGATCGGCGCCGGCGCCAGGCGGAGGCGTGGCGCGGCGAGCGCGAGGCGCTGGTCGAGACGGTCGCCGCTGAGATCGCGCACGAGATCCGCTACCCGCTGAACTACTTCCGCAGCCTCTTCGAGCGCGGCGCGAAGAGCGGTCGTCTGACGCCGGACGACGTCGACGTGGGCCGCGAGGAAGTCGACCGGCTCGAACGCCTCGTCTCCGGACTCAAGCGCATGGTGGCGCACCGTTTGGAGCGAAGTCCCACGCCGGTGTCGGAGCTCTGCGGCCGCGTCGAGACGCTACTGCGCGACTCGCTCGGCAAGCTGAAGATCGAGCTGCAAATCGGCCCGGACGCGACATTGCGCTGCGATCCCGATAAACTGACGCAAGTGCTCGTGAACCTGCTTTCGAATGCGCTCGACGCGTGCGGTCCGAATGGCCGCGCGGGCATCAGCTGGCGCTCCACGCCGCAGGGCGGTGAGCTCGGCGTCTGGGACGACGGCCCCGGCTTCGTGGGCGAGGCCTCGCGCCTGTTCGCGCCCTGGTACACCACCAAGCCGCGCGGTACCGGTCTCGGACTCGCGATCACGCACCGGCTCGTCCGCGCGCACGGCTGGAGCATTTCGGCCGCCCGGCGCGACGCCCGCACCGTGTTCGCCATCAGCGTTCGCGTCGAGGACATCGTGCGCGACACCCCACCAGAAACGCTACGGCGAGACTCGGCGAACGAAGCGAGGGTGGCGTGAAGATCCTGCTCGTCGACGACCAGCGCAGCGCGCGGCGCGTGCTCCGCCACCTACTCTCCGAGATGCCGGACGTCGAGATCCTCGAGGCCGGCAGCATCGACGAAGCGAAAGAGCGCGTCGAAAGCCAAAATCCCGACGCCCTCTTGGTCGATATCCGGCTCACGCAGGAGCCCACCAATCGCGGCGGGCTCGAGTTCTTGCGCTGGCTGCGCGGGAGCGGGCGCGCGACGCCGGCCGTGATGGTGACGGCCTCGACGGAGCTCGCGGAGATCCGCGAAGCCATGCGGCAAGGCGCGCAGGACTACGTGCTCAAAGACGAGCTCGGTCCGGAGATGCTCCTCCCGATCGTCGAAGGCATCCGCGAGCGTCTCGAGCTCAGGACCGAGGTACGCAAGCTCCGACAGCACATCGACGACACCTGGGGGCCGTCCGCGTTCGTCGGCTCGTCGCCGGCGATGGAGCGCGTGAAGCGGCTCGTGACGCGCGTCGCCGACGCCGACGCACCCGTCCTGCTCGTGGGCGAGACTGGCAGCGGCAAGGAGATGGTCGCGCGCGCCATCCACCACACGGGCCGCCGTGCGTCGCATCCGTTCCTCGCCGTCAACTGCTCGGCGCTGCCTGGCTCGCTGATCGAGTCGCTCATCTTCGGTCACCACCGCGGCGCGTTCACGGGCGCCGTGCAGCGCATCCGCGGCCAGCTCGAGCTCGCCGGCGAGGGCACGCTCTTGCTCGACGAAATCGCGGAGATGCCCGTCGAGCTCCAGGCGAAGCTCCTGCGCGTGCTCGAGGACCGGCGCTTCCGGCCGCTCGGCAGCGAGGAAGAGTTGCCGCTCCGCGCGCGCGTCATCGCGGCAACCCACGTCGATCTCGAGCACGCGATCGCGGAGGGACGCTTCCGCGAGGATCTCTTCTACCGGCTCAACGTCGTTTCGATCCAGGTGCCGCCGCTCAAGGATCGCGGCGACGACATCGTGGAGCTTTTGCATTCGTTTTGCGCGCAAATCCAGCGCAAGCTCCGCTTCACGGATGAGGCCGTCGCCTGGCTCGCGCATCGGCGCTGGCCGGGCAACGTGCGCGAGCTTCGGAACGCGGTCGAGCGGTTGGCGCTGCTCGCCGACAACGACCTCATCGAGGTCGAGGCGCTCGAGGAGCTGATCGGGGCGCAGCTCGGCGATGGGGCGCGCGAGGTCGATCGCATGGCACGCGCGATTCTGTCGCTGCCGTCACGCATCGGCTCCAAGCTCGATTTGATCGAGCGAGCCGTGTTGCACCACGCGGTCGAGATGTGTAGCGGCAACAAGAGCGCCGCCGCGCGCCTGCTCGGCGTGAACCGCAAGTCGCTCGAACGCAAGCTCGACCGGCTCTCGGAGCCGGCCGAACTCGAGGATCGCTCCGCCGACGAAAAGGCCGTGCTCGAGCGCGTGCAGAGCGAAAAGCCGCCGGTGCAGTAGCCCTGCACCCTCACGAAACACGCGCAATATCCGCGCCGCGCGGCCCCCGAAGGCGCCGTCGGGGCCCTTCCGCCGCGCCGGTTCGGTGGTAAACCCGGGGCCCCCATGTCCAAAGCGCCCACCATCATCTACACGCAGACCGACGAAGCGCCTGCGCTCGCCACGTACTCGCTCTTGCCCATCGTGCAGGCTTTCACGAAGCACGCCGGCATCGACGTCGAGACGCGCGACATCTCGCTTTCCGGGCGCATCCTGGCGGCGTTCGCGGCGACGCTTCCCGCCGCGCAGCGCACCTCGGACGCGCTCGCGGAGCTCGGCTCCCTGTGCGTGACGCCCGAGGCGAACATCATCAAGCTGCCGAACATCAGCGCCTCCGTTCCGCAGCTCAAAGAAGCGATCGCCGAGCTCGTGGCGCACGGCTACGCGGTTCCGGCCTACCCGGACGCGCCGACGACGGACGCCGAGAAGGATGCCAAGAAGGCCTACGACAAGGTCAAGGGCTCGGCCGTGAATCCCGTGCTGCGTGAAGGCAACTCCGACCGCCGCGCGCCCAAGGCGGTGAAGGACTACGCGCGCAAGCACCCGCATTCGATGGGCGCCTGGAGCCGTGACTCGAAGACGCAGGTCGCCACGATGGGGCAAGGCGATTTCTTCTCGAACGAGAAATCGGTCACCGTGCCCGCCGCCACCTCGGTGAAGCTCGAGCACGTCGGGAGCGACGGCAAGACCACGGTGCTGAAGGAGAAGCTCGCGCTCGAGGCCGGCGAGATCCTCGACGCCACGCTGATGAAGAAGCGCGCCCTCGTCGCGTTCTACGAAGAGCAAATCGCGCGCGCCAAGCGTGAAGGGCTGCTCTTCTCGCTGCACCTCAAGGCGACGATGATGAAGGTCTCGGACCCGATCATCTTCGGCCACGGCGTGCGCGTGTTCTTCAAAGATCTCCTCGCCAAGCACGCCGACGCGTTCGCGAAGCTCGGCGTCGATCTGAACAACGGGTTCGGTGACCTGGTCGAGAAGATCAAGACGCTGCCGGCGGATCAACGGACGGCGATCGAAGCGGACATCCGCGCGGCCCTGGCGGCGGGACCGGGACTCTCGCACGTGAACTCGGACCAGGGCATCACGAACCTGCACGTCCCGAGCGACGTAATCGTGGACGCCTCGATGCCGGCGCTGATTCGCGCGGGCGGCAAGGTCTACGACGCGCAGGGCAAGCTCGCCGACACGCTCGCCGTGATCCCCGACAGCAGCTACGCGGGCGTGTATCAGACCGTCCTCGACTATTGCCGCGAGCACGGCGCGCTCGATCCGCGCACGATGGGCTCGGTGCCGAACGTCGGGCTGATGGCGCGCGCAGCAGAGGAGTACGGGTCGCACGACAAGACGTTCCAGATCCCGAGCGCCGGCAAAGTGCGCGTGACCGACGCTTCCGGCGCCGTGCTCCTCGAGCACGATGTCGAGGCGGGCGACATCTGGCGCGCCTGCCAGACCAAGGACGCGCCCATCGCCGACTGGGTGAAGCTCGCCGTGAATCGCGCGCGCCTGAGCGCGACGCCGGCCGTCTTCTGGCTCGACGAGAAGCGCGCCCACGATCGCGAGCTGCTCGCGAAGGTGAAGGTGCTCTTGCCCAAGCACGACACGAGCGGCCTCGACATCCGCATCCTCGCGCCCGCGGCCGCGTGCCGCTTCTCGCTCGAGCGCCTCGTCAAGGGACTCGACACCATCTCGGTCACGGGCAACGTGCTCCGCGACTACCTCACCGATCTCTTCCCGATCCTCGAAGTCGGCACCAGCGCCAAGATGCTCTCGATCGTGCCGCTGATGAACGGCGGCGGGCTCTTCGAGACCGGAGCCGGCGGCTCGGCGCCGAAGCACGTCGAGCAGTTCTTGCAGGAGAACTACCTGCGCTGGGACTCGCTCGGCGAGTTCTTCGCGCTCGCGGCCTCCTTCGAGCACCTGGCGGTCGTGTTCAAGCACGAGCGGGCCAAGGTGCTGAGCGAGACGCTCGACGCCGCGAACGGCAAGTTCCTCGAGAACGACAAATCACCCTCGCGCAAGGTCGGCGGCATCGACAATCGCGGCAGCCACTTCTACTTGGCGCTCTACTGGGCCGCCGAGCTCGCCGCGCAGAAGAAGGACGCCGAGCTCGCGCGCGTGTTCCAGCCGATCGCTGCCGAGCTCGCGGCACAGGAAGCCGTCATCGTGAAGGAGCTCATCGCCGTGCAGGGTAAGCCCGTCGACGTCGGCGGGTATTACCAGCCCGACGCCAAGAAGGCCTCGGCGGCGATGCGCCCGAGCGCGACGTTCAACGCGATCCTCGCGAAGCTATGAGCGTCGGCAAGAGCGCCACCATGGCGCCGAGCGCCAGCACGCCAAGCGCCGGAAATAACGCCGTCCAACCGAAGCGGGCGGCGAGCGGCGGAACGACCACGCCCTGAAGTAGCGCGCCGAACGAGCCCAAGCCGTTGACGAATCCGGTCGCGGAGGCGGCAGCGGCGGGCCCGCCGGCGTCTTGGGCGGCGGCGCCCGAGAGCAGCGACTCGGGCCCGACGAGTAGCGCGCCGGCCAAGGCAAGCATCACGACTTCGCCCACCTCGCCGGCGCCGCCGAGCGCGCGATGCCCGACGAGCACGGGCACCAGGAGTGCAATCGACAGCATCGAGAGGGCCGCGTGGCTCAGGCGCCGTCGATCGGCGAGCCAGCCGATGACGACGACGCCGACCATGCCGCCCGCATCGAAGGCGATCGAAACGTTGGCGGCCTTGCCCGTCGAGTAGCCGCGGGCCGTCGCCAAGTAGTACGGCAGCCAGAAGAGCAGCGCGTAGCGGACGAGCTTGATGAAGAAGTAGCTCGCTCCGAACGACCAGAGCGTCGCGTTTCGAAGCACGGCGAACGGTGTGGAAGAGGCGCCGGGCAGGGCTGAATTTGCGGGATCCGACCCGGCCGCGCTCGGGGCAAGCACGAGGGCGGGTGGCCGCGGAAGGATCGCGAGCACGACGAGCCCCACCGCCAGGATCGCCACCGCGGGCACGAGCATCGCGGAGCGCCAGCCGAAGCGCGTGGCGAGCTGCCCGGCGAGCACCGTCGCGAAAAGGCCTCCGAGCTGGTAGCACGTCGACCAGAGGCCCATCACCGTGCCGCGGTTCTCGCGGCTGGTCCATTCGGCGACGATGCGCGTGTTGCCGGGCCAGCCCGTCGACTGAGCGAGGCCGTTCAGGAAGAACCACGCGCCGAACGCGAGCGCGCCGCCGGACATGCCGAACCCGGCGCACGCGACGGCCGAGAGCAGCATGCCGTAGCCGACGAGCCGGCGCGCGCCGAAGCGGTCGCCCGCGAACCCGCTCGCGAACTGACCCACCGTGTACGCGGCGAGAAACGCCGTGTCGATCGCGCCGAGCGCGCCCGGCACGATGCCGAGGTCGCGCTCGAGCGGCTTCTTCAGCGCGCTGAACCCTTTGCGGCCGAGGTAGTAAGTCGCGTAGGCGAGCCAGCTCACGCCGAGCGCGAGGCGGCGTTGTCTGCCATCTGGCAGGTCAGCGTCCGCCATCCGGCGCGCCTTCGGCGCCGCGCGGCGCAACGGCAGGAGAAGCTTCGGCGCCGGTCGCCTCCGGGCTCGAAGCGGGCGTGGCCGTCGCCGGCATCGGCGGCAGATGCTCGGTGAAGATGACGTGCGGATCGAAGCCCGGATCACCGAGCCTCCGCACATGGCACGTCGCGCAATACAAGGGGCCGCCCGCCGCCGCGTCGAAGCGCTCGACGAGCCGCACCGTCATCCATTCGACGGCGCGCTGGCGGCTGCGCGGCATGCCGAGGATCTTCGCCTTGCCCTTGCCGTCGTCGGCGTGACAGTCGCCGCACGTCGTGTCCCCACCACCGCGCTTCGCGAGGCGCGGCACGAGCTCGCGCGCCATCCAGTTCGCGACCTCTTTCTTCGGTGTCGGTTGCGCGTAGTCGGCTTCGTCATGGCAGTGCGCGCAGCCGACACCGAGCGCCTTGGCGACGCCGTTCATGATGCTCAACACTTCGGCCTGACAACGCGCGCGCGTGAGGACGCCCGTGTACTCCTTCGTGAGCGGCGAGGGTGGCTTGCCCGCGACCTCGACGCAGGGATCGGGCGGAGGGGTCTCCGGCGCCGCGGTCTTCACCGAGGGAGGCCGCTCGCGCGGTGGTGGGGCCGTACCGCACGCAGCGAGAAAAAGGAGCGCTGCGAGGCGGCCGCCCGCTTTCAAAGTGGGGCCACGATACCATTGGCCTTCGGACGCGTCCGGGGGTAGGCATCCGGCCCCATGGCACGGCGAAAAATCGGTCTCATTGGTGCAGGAAACATTGGTGGCGAGCTCGCCAACCTCGCGCTCACGCGTGAGCTCGGCGACGTGGTCTTGTTCGACATCCCCGCGAAGGAGAACTTCGCCAAGGGCAAGGCGCTCGACCTCGAGCAATCGAGCGCGCTCTCGGGCGCCGACGCCAAGGTGACCGGTACCTCGAACTGGGAGGATCTCGCCGGCGCCGACGTGCTCATCATCACCGCCGGCATCCCGCGTAAGCCCGGGCAGTCGCGCGACGATCTCGTGGAGACGAACCTCCCGATCATCCGCAACGTCGCCGACAACGCCAAGAAGCACTGCCCGGACGCGTTCGTGATCGTGATCTCGAACCCGCTCGACGCGATGGTCTACGAGTACAAGCGCGTCACCGGTTGCGACAAGTCGCGCATCGCGGGCATGGCCGGCGTGCTCGACTCGGCGCGCTTCCAACTCTTCCTCGCACGCGAGGCGAACGTCAGCGTGAAGGACGTCCGCGCGATGGTCCTCGGCGGCCACGGCGACGACATGGTGCCGGTCCTGTCGATGACGACGATCAACGGCGTCCCGGCG
>DATMCL010000511.1:0-2634 GCA_035558375.1 Polyangiaceae bacterium | reverse complement strand
GGTGAAGTTCCTGCATCCCGAGCTGGCTCGCAAACGCGACCTCCTCACACGCTTCCAGCGCGAAGCCGAAGCGGCGGGCGGGCTCGAGAGCGAGAACGTCGCGGCGGCGGTCGACCTCGGCGTTTCGACCGACGGCTCGCCGTACATCGTGATGGAGTACCTCGTGGGCGAGAGCCTCGAGCATCTGCTCGGGCGCGAGGGCACGCTGCCGGCGGCGCGCGCGACCGATCTCGTGCAGCAGGCGTGCCGCGGCATTCAGGCGGCGCACGCGCACGGCATCGTTCATCGCGATCTGAAGCCGCACAACCTCTTCGTGTGCCGGCGCGAGGACGGCACCGATCTCGTGAAGGTGCTCGATTTCGGCGTCGCCAAGCTCGAGGTCCTCGAGCAAAACAGCGCTGCGACGCGCACGGGGACGGTGCTGGGCACCCCGTCGTACATGTCGCCCGAGCAAGCCCGCGGCGAAAAAGGGGTCGGGCACGCGGCGGATGTCTACGCGCTCGGAGCGATTCTTTACGAGCTCCTCTCCGGCAAGAAGCCGCACCCGGGCGACTCGCACAACGCGATCCTCCATCACATCTCGACGCAGCCCGCCGTCTTGCTGTCGACCGTGACGAACGGGCTCCCGCCGGAGCTCGTCGCCGTCGTCATGAAGGCGCTCGCTCCCGCGCCCGAGGATCGGCCGCTGTCGGCGGACGCGCTGGCCCAGGACCTAGCGCCATGGGTGGAGCGCAAGAGCTGGCCACCGCCCGCGCCGGATGCGGTAACGCCAACGCCCGTCGACGCGCAGCCTTCGAGCACGGAGCTCGCGCCTCCCCGCCCGAGCGAGCCCTTCTCGCCCGCGCCCAGCCTGGCGGTGGCGTCGCTCGACCGCGCGCGCACTCGCGCGCCGAATGGGCCTCGGCTCGTCGCGCTCGGCGGCGCGTTCGCGCTCGCGGCCGTGGTGCTCGTGCTGCGCCAGTCGGGCACGCCGGCACCCGCGGAGTCGAGCGCGCCGCCGAAGACCCTAGCGGCCACCACCGCCGAGCCCGTCCCGGCCGCACCCGCCAGCGCTCGCAACGCGGCCGAGGCCGCCGCGGCTCCTGTCGTGGCCGAGCCCGCACCTTCCGACCCGCACTCGACGCCAACACCGCCGTCACCGTCGTCGGCGTCCCCGGCGTCGGTGCGCCCGGTCGTCGACAGCGGGTCCCCAGCGCACCGCCCCACGCGACGTCCCGGCGCCACGGAGGCACGCGTCGCTCCGACGACCGGGAAGCCGAGCGTCCCGACCGAGACCGCTGCTTCTCCCGTCACCTTCGATCAAAAAAATCCCTATCATTGAGGGCAACCCGCGCGGCTGCGCCTCGCAGCGACCGACGCCCTGTTGCAGCCTGTCGCGCGCGCGTTCGGCACGAAGTCTGCAGAGCGGCGAGCATGCGCAACCGAGACGCGCGGTGCGGCGCCCATCAAACTGCTCGTGCCGGCCGCGGCGCGGCTCTGGTAGGAGACTGACGTGCGGATCCTTGCTTCGACCTTGGTGGCGGTCTCGCTGCTGGTCTCTTCGCTTCCGGCCCGGGCCGACGAAGAGCCCTGGCGCGCCGCAAGGGCGCACTACGAGCACGGCGTCGAGCTCGCCAACAAGGGCAACTACAAGGCGGCGCTCGACGAGTTCAACGCCGCGTACGCCGCGAGCCCGCATTTTGCGGTGCTCTACAACATCGGACAGGCGGAGGTGGCCCTCGGACGTCCGCGCCGCGCCATCGACGCCCTCTCGAAATACCTCCGCGACGGCAAGGACGACGTCCCCGCGCCCCGCCGCCAGCAAGTTCAGGCCCAGATCGCGCAGCTCGAGTCGGTCTTTGCGAGCCTCACGATCACGACCGATCCTCCGGGCGCCCAGCTCACGCTCGACGGCGTCGAGATCGGCCGCTCCCCGACGGACGCCCCGCGTCGCCTGTCGGCAGGCTCGCACGTCGTGACCGCGACCCGCCCGGACGGCCCCGTCGTGACGCGAGTCGTTTCCCTGGCTGAAGGCGAGCAATTCACCCTCACGCTGACGCTCCCGCCGAGCGAGCCGCGCATCCTCTCGATGCAATGCTGGGAGCTCGGCGCGCAGCCGATCCTCGACGGTGAGCCCGTGGACGTTGCGAAGGCTGGGCTCGGCGTGCCGGTCGCGGCGGGGCGTCACCGCGTCGGGTTCACGAGCCCGGAGCGACGCTGGCCCGAGCAGTTCGTCGAGGTGCCGCCGGGCGTGCGCGCGACGGTGCTGTGCGGCACCGTCCCGGCTCCCGCACCGGAGAAGGCGTCCGTGGCGAGCGCCAGTGGCGGCTTTCCGACGGGCTACGTGCTGATTGGCGCGGGCGCCGCCGTCGGTGTCGCGGCTCTCGTACAAGGCATCTGGAACGGCGGCCGCGCGCGCAATTGGGAGACCGAGCAAGCGAGCATCGACGCCGACCACTCGAGCGGCCGTTACGCGCGCCAGGTCGCGAACAACGAGCTCGCGGACTCGATCGATCGCGCGAGCGCCGTCACGGTGGCGCTCACGGCGACGGCGGGTGCGATGGTTGCGGGCGGCATCGTCTGGCTCGTGCTCGAGGCGCCGGCCGCAGCGAAACCGCCGCCGGAGCGAGCGAAGCTGCGTCTGCCTGTATCGGT
>DATMCL010000510.1:0-3118 GCA_035558375.1 Polyangiaceae bacterium | reverse complement strand
ACTCTCGCCCTTGCCACTCGAGCGGGTGGCGCGTGCTTCATGGCGTTCGACGTTCTCTCGTCCGACTCGGCACCCTCGCTGAGGGAGCTTCGAGGCGAGCTCACCGATGAGCAGCTGCGGCAGATCCTCGCGCAGGCATCGTCTGCCGGCGTCGAGCCGACTCCCGCCCCGGCCGCGCTCGTGGCGCTACTGTCCGCGCCGGTGCTCGCGGCCGCCGTGACGTCGCCCCGCCTGTCGTCGCCCTGGCGCTGGGAGATCGCGGCAGATTCGGTCCAGCTCGTGTATGGGCTGTCCTTCGCGCGTTGCTGAGCCGAGCCACTCTCTCGACGAGCTCCACCGTCAATCGAGCGGCACTGCTCGGTGCACCGCAACGTCCGAGATCGTAAAGTCGTACGGCGCCGACGTCGCGCTGCTCGTTGGCACGTGGAACCGAACGCCGAGTAACCGACTCGGGTCGAACGTGTAGGTCCCGAGCTTCGGCGCTTGCACGTCTTCCCAGCGGATCTGGTTCACGCCCAGCACGATGGGAGACGGCGGATACACTCCGTCGCCTCGCGCCTGCGCGCCCCAGTAGGGAGCGCCCGCGGTGTGGTCGTCGGTCGTCGAGCCGTGGGGTAGCGGTGGCGAAGCGGCGTCGCACTCGGCGTCCGTGAGCGTCATGGGGAACTCGACGCGCAAGCCGGGCAGCGTTTCGGAGTCGAGCGTGAACTCGATACCGGTCGCGAGCACGTGCGTGGCGTTCCATGGTTGCCGCACGAGCTCCACGTCACTCGGTGGCGCGTGGTTGAGATCGAAGCCAATCCCCGCGCCCCACATGTTGGCCCAGTCGTGATCGGGACAGCCGGCCGTCGTGATTCCCGCTACGCAAGGCAGGACCTGCTCGGCGACGCCCGCGGTGTGCATCTCGCCGCTCTGGTTCGGAAAGGATTCGGCGTGCAGATTGGGCGTGTTGACGCGGGCGCATTCACTCCCCATGTGCTTTCCGCGCAGGGTGCAGGTGGCATCGCCGTACGAATCGGCGAACGCGAACCAGCCGCCTTGTACGCCGATGCTGTCGCAGGTCGACCCCGCCTGGATCCACCCCGTCTCGTCCGGTACGAGCGGGATGCGAGTCGGATCCGCGCAGCCGACCGGAATGCTGCCGCCACTTCCGCCGGCCGCAGTGCCGCCACCACTGCCGGGGCTCGTTCCGCCACTGGTGTCGTTGCCTGACCCGCTCGTCGCGCCCGCACCCGTCGCACCGCCGACGAGTGGTGGCGGCTTGTCGCGCGCTCCGGTTCCTCCGTTCGAGCTCGCGCTGCCTCCCGTGCTCGTGGTGCCGCCCTTCGGGCCGGAGTCGCGGGCGCCGTTCGAGCCGCCGGTGCCGGCGTTCCCTTCGCCTCCCTCGCTGCTGTCACCACCGCTGCGGCGAATGCTCTGCCCGCCGCACGCCGCGACCAGGCCGAGCGCCGCGAGCGCACCAAGAACCACCGAGAACCGGCCTCCCATACCCCACGATTTTTAGCCCGCTTCGGAGGGGGGAGCAAAGCCCACACCGTACCGCGCGGAAAAACTTACTAGCGCCGTAGCTTCGGATCGAGCGCGTCGCGGAGCCCTTCACCCACGAGGTTGAACACCGTCACGACGAAAAAGATCGCGAGGCCCGGTCCCAAGATGAGCCACAGCCGCTGCTCGACGCGCCCGTCGTTCAGCGTCTCGCCCCAGCTCGCGACCGTCGGATCCCCGATGCCGAGGAAGGCGAGGCTCGACTCGACGAGAATTGCCGAAGCGATCCCGAACGTCGCGCTCACGAGCACGGGCGCGCTCGCGTTCGGCAAAATATGCGCGAAAATGATACGCCGCACCGGCACGCCGAGCGCGCGTGCCGCTTGCACGTACTCGAGCCCCTTGTGCTTCAAGAACTCGGCGCGCACCAAGCGCGCGACGCCCGTCCAGCTCGTGACGCCGATGATCAACATCACGTGAAAGATGCTGCGCTCGCGGATCAGCGCCGCCAAGGTCAGGATCAGAAAGAACGTCGGAAAGCAGATCATCACCTCGATCAGGCGACTCAATGCGGAATCGACCCAGCCGCCGAAATAGCCGGCCAGCGCCCCGACGACGATCCCGATCAGCACGTAGAGGCCGACCGCCACGATGCCGATGCTGAGCGAGATGCGCGTGCCGTAGAGCATGCGCGCGAACACGTCGCGCCCCTCCGTGTCCGTCCCGAGCCAGTGCTCGGTGCCCGGCGCGAGCAGGCTACGGGTCGGATCGGTCTCTTTGTAGCTGTAGGGGTACGGCGGAAAGACGGCGAACGTCGGATGCCCCGCTGCGCGGGCTTCGGCCACCGCCAAGCGGTAGTTCTGCACCTGATGCGAGTAGTGGAGGGGATTGTTCAGGGAGCCGACACGCTCGGGCGCGAGCAGAGCGAAGAGCACGACGAAGGCGAGCCCGGCTCCACGCAGGAAGCGCCCGCGCAGCGCGACGCGCGGCGGCTTCATGCGTCCCAGGGCCCAAATTCCCAGCGCCACGAACGGTGCGAGCACGAGCAGCAGATTGAAGAACACGTCGACCGCGCTCTCGAACACGAGCCGATCGAAGAGACCGCGGAGCCACGGCGACCACCAACCGCTTTCGTCGTGCAGCAAGAACGGCTGGTTCGACGCAATGAGCGGCGCCCCGATCGCGAGCACGACCAGCCCGAGCACGGCCTTGACACCCAGCATCGCGAGCCGATCCTTCTTGAGCTCGCGTACGACGAGCGAGTAGTAGCTCGTGCGCGTCGCGTCCGAGGCGAGCGGCGCGCTCATTCGTACCGGATCCGCGGATCGACGAGCGCGTAGCTCAGATCCGTGAGCAAGAGGCCGACGAGCACGAGGATGGTCGAGAAGAGCTCGACCGCGAGGATCACGTTGTAGTCGCGCTGGTTGATCGCATCGACCACCCAGAGGCCCATCCCGGGAATACCGAAGATGTACTCGACGATGACGGACCCGCCGAGCACCGCAGGGAGGAGGCCCGCGAGCAGCGTGAGGATCGGCAAGAGGCCGTTTCTGAGCGCATGCTTGCCGATCACCCAGCGTTCGCTGAGGCCCTTGGCGCGCGCCGTGCGCACGTAGTCGGCCTGAATCACGTC
>DATMCL010000509.1:0-8269 GCA_035558375.1 Polyangiaceae bacterium | reverse complement strand
CACGCTCATCCTGCGCAACGTGGAGGAGCGCCGGGCCGCCGAGGCCCGCATTGCCACGCTGACGCGCGAGACGGAGTACTTGCGCGAGGAGCTCAAGACACTCGAGAACTTCGAGCACATCCTCGGCTCCTCACCGCCGCTCCTCAACGCGCTGCACGAGGTCGAACGCGTCGCCCCGACCGACACGACGGTGCTCTTGCTCGGCGAAACGGGCACGGGCAAGGAGCTCTTCGCGCGCGCCGTGCACGAGGGAAGTCGCCGGCGCGAGCGAGCGCTCGTGAAGCTCAATTGCGGGGCGATTCCGCATCAGCTCATCGAGAGCGAGCTGTTCGGCCACGAGCGCGGGGCGTTCACCGGGGCGACGCAACGGCGCGAGGGCCGCTTCGCGCTGGCCGACGGCGGCACGCTCTTCCTGGACGAGATCGGCGAGCTGCCGCTCGAGCTTCAGCCGAAGCTGCTCCGCGTGCTGCAGGAGGGCGAGCTCGAGCCGGTCGGCAGCTCGCGCACGCGCAAGGTGGACGTGCGCATCGTGGCCGCGACCCACCGCGATCTCGCCGACTGCGTCGCGCGCGGGACCTTCCGCGAGGATCTTTACTATCGGCTCGCTGTTTTCCCGATCCGCATTCCACCTCTCCGCGAGCGGGGCCGGGACATCGACGAGCTCGCCCGCGCGTTTGCCGAGAAATACGCGCGTCGCGTCGGCCGCGTGCTCTCGCCGCTCCCTGAATCGACCCTCGCCCGGCTGCGCGCCTACGCGTGGCCCGGCAATGTGCGCGAGCTCGCCAACGTGATCGAGCGCGGCGTCATCATCTCGAGCGAGCGCACCTTCGACATCGACCGCGCCCTCCCCCCCGGCGGCCCCGCCCGTCCGAGCGAGCCGCCCAGCGCCGCTCCCGCGATTCCAGCGCCGCCATCGCCCGCCCCAGACGCCATCCTCACGGCGAAGGACCTCCTCGACCTCGAGCGCAAGAACCTGATCCAAGCTCTTACCCGCACGAGCTGGAAGGTCTCCGGCCCCTCCGGCGCCGCGACGCTCTTGGGCATGAATCCGTCGACGCTGAGCTCCCGCCTCCGCGCCCTGAATATCCGCCGCCCGCGCCGCTAGTTTTGGGGCCGGGGCCAGGCGCGCCACAACCGTTCGGTCGAAAGAGCCCGCTCAATAGTGCGGCGGCTTCTCGTTCGGCATCTCGCGACCCTCGAGTTCTTGCCGCATCGTGCGCTCGGCGCCGTCGAGGCGCGAGCGGAGCTCGTCGACGCGGCGATGCAGCCCGACCACGACCTCGTTCAGATCCGCGACCAGCTTGTCCTGATAGGCGACCTTCTCCTCGAGCTTGAGGAGACGGGCCTCCGCGTCTTCCGGCATGGGCCGAAGCGTAGCGTTAGTGAAGCGACGGCGCTTCTTCGTAGCTCGGCCGGACGGCGCCGGGGCCCAGCAGGCGCTGGAGCTCGGCCTTTTCGATGGTTTCGTTCTCGAGCAGGACCGCCACCAAACGCTCGAGCGCATCGCGGTGGTCGCGCACGACTTTCAGCGCCGCTTCGCGGGCATCCGTCAACACGCGGCGCGTCTCGCTCTCGATGAGGTGCACCGTGGCATCGCTCGTCGCGCCTTCCGTCGCGAGCACCTGCCCGAGGAACGGATGCTCGGTCTTGTGCTCGTGGTAGACGGGCCCGATCGTTTCGCTCATGCCCCAGTGGGCGACCATCTTGAAGGCGAGCTCGCTCGCGCGCTTGAGGTCGTTCTCGGCGCCGGAGGACACGTCACCGAAGACGGTGCGCTCCGCGGCATGGCCGCCGAGCATGACGCGCAGCTGGTCCGCGAGCTGCGGCTCGGTGTAGATGTGGCGATCGCCGCCGGGACTCTGCTGCGTGACACCGAGCGCCATGCCGCGCGGGATGATCGTCACGCGCTGGGGCGGCTCCGCATGGGGCGAGAATTGCGCCACCACGGCGTGCCCGGCTTCGTGCACGGCGATGCGGCGCTTCTCCGCCGGGTCGAGCTTGGTCTCGCGCGGGTCGCCGAGCACGATCTTGTCGTAGGCGTCCGTGAAGTCGCCCTGGCCGATCGCATCGGCGCCCCGTCGCGTCGCGTTGAGCGCCGCTTCGTTGCTCAAATTCGCGAGATCGGCCCCCGAGAAGCCCGGCGTGTTGCCGGCGATCTCGTCGAGGTTCAGGTCGGCCGCGAGCGGCTTGTCCTTGGTGTGCACGTCGAGGATCGCGCGGCGCGCAGCGAGCTCCGGCCGGTCGATGATGACGCGGCGATCGAAGCGGCCGGGGCGGAGCAGCGCCGAATCGAGTACGTCGGGGCGGTTGGTCGCGGCGAGCACGATCGTGAGATCGTTGCGCGAGAAGCCGTCCATCTCCGAGAGCAGCTGGTTCAGCGTCTGCTCGCGCTCATCGTGGCCGCCGCCGAGTCCGGCCCCGCGCGAGCGGCCCACGGCGTCGATCTCGTCGATGAAGACAATCGCGGGGGCGACCTTCTTCGACTCTTCGAACAGCTCGCGCACGCGCGACGCGCCGACGCCGACGAAGAGCTCGATGAACTCCGAGCCGTTGATGGAGAAGAACGGCACGCCGGCCTCGCCCGCGACGGCGCGTGCGAGCAGCGTCTTGCCCGTGCCGGGCGGACCCACGAGCAGCACGCCGCGCGGCACCTTGCCGCCGAGCCGCCGAAAGCGCTCCGGCTCCTTCAAAAATTGCACGATCTCCTGCAAATCGCGCTTCGCCGACTGCAGGCCCGCGACCTGGTCGAAGCGAACGGGGACCTCGCTCTCCTTCTCGAAGCGGCGAGGCCGGCCGCGGATCATGCCGAGCGGTCCCCCGGCTCCGGCCATGTTGGAGGCCCGGCGCGAGAGCCACATGAGCCCGCCCATGATTAGGAGGAACGGCAAGAACGAGAGCAGGATCTGCACGATCGCCGGCTGCTCTTCGCTCTTGACGTCGACGGTGATGCCCTTCGAACGAAGGAGCGGCAGGAGGTCGCGATCCTCCTGCGCGGGAAGCAGCGTGCGAAATGCCTTGCTCGGCCGCCCGGCGATGGGGATCGCCTTCTTGAACGAGCCGGTGACGGTCTGCCCCTTGATGGAGACGCGCTCTACCTCGCCCGCGTCGACGGACTTGTAGAACGCCGAATACGCGAGGGCAGGCTCTGACGCCGTCGCCGAGAAGTAGTGCGTCAGCGTCCACGATCCGAGCAGGAGCGCGCCGAGGACGAGCCACGTGTACCAGGCGGGTCGCCCGGCAGGCGGGCGGGCCTGCGGGCCGGGTGCGGCGCTATTTCCCATAGTTTTGTAGAAGCTAAGGACGAATCAGGGGTTTGTCCACGGCACGTGCCCGAAACACCCAATGCCACAGGGGAAAGCTGTAGGCGACCCACACCAGATTCGTGACCACGAGCCGCGCCACCACGTAGTGGGCGGCGAGCCACGGTACGAAACGCAACGCGGCATCGTACCCCACGAGGGTGAGGACGTAGCCGCCCGCCTGAACGACCCCGAACAGGACGAGCTCACGCGCGACCGACCCGCCTTTGCTCTGAAACACGAAATGCTTCTGCGCGAAGAACATGATGAGCGTCCCGAGGGTGAGCGCTGGCACGCTCGCCACCTCGGGTGGCACGCCGAACCCCTCCTTCAGGATCGTGAGCGCGAGGAGGTCGGCGACGGTGGCGACCGCTCCTGCGCCGCCCGAGCGCACGAGGCGGAGAAGCAGGCTCCGCATCGCTTCCGACGGGCGCGCTAAGCGAGCGCCTTCAGCGGGCCGGTGACGAACTCGGGCAGACCGAACGTCTGCGATTCGACGCCCATCGCGTTTTGAAGCGTCACGAGCAGGTCGACGTGCGAGGCGGTCTTGAGCTGTCCGGTTGCCGAGTCCGTCACGCCCGCGTCGACCAGGCGTCCGGTCTTGAAATGCCAGCCGCCGCCCATCAGGAGGAAGGGCATGTTGGTGTGCGAGTGGACGTTGCCTTCCGACACCTCGGTGCACCAGACGAGGAGCGTGTTGTCGGCGATCGTGGTGTCGCCTTCCGAGATCGCCGCCAGGTTGTCGAAGAGGCGCGCGATGAGCCCGGCGTGCCACTGAGCGCGCGCAACGAGCTGCGGGTGGGCGTCAGCGTCCTCGGGATCCATGTGCGAGAGCGGGTGGCCTTCGCCCATGCTGTTGAGCCAGGGATAGCGAATGCGATTGAGCCCGGTCGAGATCTCGAAGCTCGCGACCCGCGCGAGATCGCAGGCGAAGGCGATCGACAGGAGGTCGATCTCGAGCTGCGCGATCATCGGCATGTCGGTTTCGCTGTTCGGATCGAGCGTCGAGGGGGCGTTCGGCTTGGTGCAGGTGAGCGGCACCGTGGCAAGGCGGCGCTCGACGTCGCGCACGAGCGTGAGGTGCGCGTCGAGCTTCTGCTTGTCCTCGTACGAGACCTTGCCCTGGAGCGCGGTGAGCTGATCGCCGACCGTGTCGAGCACGCTGCGCCGCTCGGCGAGCATCGGATCGGGCGGCATCTGCCCGTTCTGGTCGGGCACCACGAGATCCTTGAAGATGCGGTTGTAGACGTCGAGCGGCTGCAGCATGGGCGGCAGTGGCGCGCCGGAGCCCGAATACGCAATGCGGCCTTGCACGTCGTTCTCCGTCGCGCGCACGCCGAGCTCGAGGCTCGCGTAGGGGGTGCTCTGGCCGATCTGATTCGCGATCGCCTGGTCGATGCTGATACCGTTGGCCCAGCCGGCGCGCGAGCCGCAGCCGTCGACGAACTCGCCGTCCTGGAGCTCTTGCCCCGTGTAGAGCGTTCCGATGCCGCGCTGATGCGGGCCGCCGGGTCCGCCACCGGCCGACTTCAGGTCGACGTTCTTGAGCAGCGTGAGCCGGCTCTGGTGCTTGACGAGCGGCTGATGGATCTCGTTCAGCGTGATGGCCGTGTCGGTGCCCGTCGGCCACCACGCGCTGTGGATCTGGCCGTTGGGCGTGTACATCGTCACGAAGCGGCGGATGGGCGCCGCCGTTTGCCCGCGCGCCATGAGCGACGGCAGGAGCGGGACCGCCACGGCCATGCCGGAGGCGGCGCGCAAGAAGAGGCGGCGATTGAGGCGGCGCGCGCTCACGGGGTCGTCTCCATGGCTGGGCGATAGCGGAACGCGTCGCTCAGCACGATGCCGACGAGCAGGTCTCGGAACTGGCCGTTGCCGCTCGCGAAGCGTTTCTTCACCTGCTGCATGCTGCAGAGGTCGGAGCTGTCTTCGACGCGGCCCATCGCGTAGCGGTACCACTGCGTCGCGATGCAGTCGCGCACGCCCGCGTCGTTGGCGAGCTTGCCGGCAAGCTCCACGGCGCCGTGGAACGTGCCGTCGAGCAACGGATCGAGCGTGTCGAGCACCTCGCCGGAGTCGTCTACGGGCTTGTTGTTCTCCATCTCGCGGTAGCGGCCGAGCTGATCGTAGCGCTCGAAACCAAAGCCGATGCCGTCGAGCGCCGCGTGGCAACCGCGGCAAGCTTCCTGCTCGGTGTGCTGGGCGAAGCGCTCGCGCGTCGTGCCGGTCTGGTCGACCATGGGTGGCACGACGACGATGTCGGGCGGCGGCGGATCGACCTGCAAGCACAGGATCTTCTCGCGCACGAACACGCCGCGCAGCACCGGCGCCGACTGATCGGAGTGCGCGAGCAGCGCGAGGATTGCGGGCTGCGTGAGCAAGCCGCTGCGCTCTTTGCCGGCGGTGACGGGGGTGTTCGGATCGGTCGGGACCGCCTGCCCGTAGAGGGTGGCGAGCTTCGGCGTGAGGAACAGCTTCGGCGAGGTCATCAGCGCCGACACGTTCCCGTCGTTCCACATCGCGTCGTCCAGGAACTTGCCGAGCGTGTCCTTCCAGTCGGGCACGAGCTCCGTCGCGCCGTAGGTCAGGTCGGTCGCCTGGCGGGCCGCACCGTCGAGGCGCTGCAGGCCGAGCCATTGCCCGACGAAGTCGCGCGCCATCTCGCGAGCGCGCGGGGTCTCGAGCAGGCGGCGTGCTTGTGTCTCGAGCTCCGCATCCGTGCCGAGCTGGTTCATCGAAGCGGCGTCGAGCAACGTCTTGTCCGGCGTCGTATTCGTGAGGAAATACGAGAGGCGCGAGGCCATCTCGTTCGGACCGAGCGTCATCGCGCCGGATTCCGGCGTCGGGGCGTGCAACGCGTCGACGCGATAGAGGAACTGCGGCGATTGCAGCATCGCCCGCAGCGTGAGCTCGATGGCTTTCGGGTAGCCCTGGCTCAGCGTGGCGTCGAAGAGCTTGGCGAAGATGGTTTGCTCGTCGGCCGTGAGCGTGCGGCGGAAGGCCTGGGCGCCGAACGCCGAGATGAAGTCGCGCCCGCAGTCGCCGTTCAGCTTGTCCGTCGCGCAGGGGGCCAACGTGGCCAGCCGGCTCGCGACGGCCGCGGCGGCGAGCGACTCCGCGGCGGTCTGATACGCCTCGACCAAGCGCGGATTCACCTGGTTCGCCGCGACGTTGTTCGTGAAGCCGTTGACCTCGTTTTCCGCGGGAAACTGCGACGAGGGATGCGTGGTGTCCCCGAGCAGGTCCGCCACCGTGTTGTCGAACTGGATGTGCGTGAGCAGGCGGAGCGGCGCGACGCCGGTACTTACCGAAGGGCAGGTGAGCGAGCCGCCGCTCCCACCGGTGCCGCTCATGCTCATCCCCGCGCTGCCGCCCGTGGTCATTCCCGTCCCGCCCGCTCCGGCACTGGGACCGGGCTGACCGGGGAGCGTTCCGCCCACGGTGTTACTGCATGCCAGCGCGCCGAGGGCGAACCAACCGAGCATGCGCGGGGAAAGGAGGGCCAAGGCGGGTACCGGGCGACGAGGTCATGGAGCTTCCCCCGAGCGGCGATTCCCGTCAAATTGCAAAGAAATTTCCGGTACTCCGCTACAGGTCGAGGTCGACTTTTCCCATCTCCGTCACGACCAGCTCGGGGATCAGCGCCTCGAGCCGCGGCTTCTCGCCGGGCGGCTGCTCCCGCCCGAGGGCCCTGAGGAAATAGGGCGAGGCAACCCGGAACAGGAGACGCACCTGGAGGCGGGCCGGCGCGCTCCCGCCGGGAACGGCGAGTCGGTACGGGAACGTGGCAGTTTCCCCCGGGGGCAGCGGTGGGACGGGCTTCCCGGTTGCTTTGCGGGGCCGCGGCACGGGTCCGCCGTTGAGCTCCTGGATCACCGCTTCGCGTGAGCCGGCCGAGCGCGCGAGGAGGCGTTCGCCGCGGAGGCCCGTGAGGATCCCGCCCGCGGCGTCGCGCGCCACCTCGATCTTGTCGAGGAGCATCTGCTGGAAGTTCACGAGGGAGGCGTCGGCCGCCGCGCAGCCGACGAGCAGCGGTCGCATCGGGTTTTCCGGATCGTCCACGATCGTCGAATCGCAGAGATCGTCCTCGACTTTTTGGAGCTTGCCGGAGCTTGCGAGCACGCTGCCCGCGGAGTCGGCGACCGTGATCTCGAGCCACATTTGCCGCACGAAGGCGAAGCCGCCCGGCAGGTAGTGCCCCGTGCCGGTGTTGGCGACGCTGACCGCGAAGCTCACGTCGTTCGGCGTTTTCTTCACGCTTTCGTTCGGGACGGTGAGCGTCGCGGCGCTCTGGAGCAGGGGAACGCGATGCCGATCGAGCGCCTTGCGCGCCGTGGGATCGTCGAGCGGGTAGTCGACGGCGACGAACGAGTGATCGCGCAGGATGCGCGGCGGCGCGTCCTGATCTTGCTCGAAGGGGATTGCGGCGCCCGATGCGGCGCGCTTGCCGCCGCGCACGCGCGGCATGTGGCAGTCGACGCACGCAGCGCCGCCGGCCTTCGCGTAGACCTCCCACTCGTCGTACAGCGTCTGCAGCACGAGATCCGTGCCGCGATCGAAGCGGCCGTCGTTGTTCTTGTCGAGCTGCACGCTGTGGCAGTTGCGGCAGAGCTCCTCCGGGTGCGTGAAGAGCGCGCTCTTCTCACTCCGGTGGAAGGCGTTGCCCACGGCGTCGCCGTAGGGGCCGTAGAAGGTGCGCCCCGGCTCGAGTCCCGCTTGAAAGCGCGTGAGCGCCGCGCCGCCCGTGTGCGACGTGCCTTGCCATTGGTGGCAGACGGCGCAGCCGATGCCGTCGTCGAGCAGCGCGCGATCGCTCAATTTCCCGGCGGGGAGCGGCAGCGTGTTGCCCTCGGTCAGCAGCGTGCCGATCGGGCCGTGGCAGGCGACGCACGCTTCTTTCGGGTCGGGCCCGGGCGCGGCGTGGAGCACGCGCGCGGCGACCTGATTCGTCTGCGCGATCATGATCGGGC
>DATMCL010000508.1:0-11568 GCA_035558375.1 Polyangiaceae bacterium | reverse complement strand
CCGTCTATCGCTTCCAGACGCCGACGCGCAGCGCAGAGCCCGCCGCCGCCACGCGTCCGAGCGGCGCGCGCTCACCGAATCCCGATCTCGAGCCCGCGCCGGATCGGCCGCCGGGTTTGCTCAGCATTCGACCGAGCCCGCTCGTCGGACGCGAAGACACGCGGCGCGCCCTCTACGAGATGGCCCAGGAGCTGATCCGCGGCGAGGGGGCGCCGCACCGGCTCGCGCTCTTGGTCGGACCCGCCGGCGCGGGCAAGAGCCGTATCGCGGAGTGGCTGTGCGAGGTGCTGCACGAAGAGGGCAAGATCGTGCCGCTCCGCGCGCGCTACCGGGCGATCCGGAGCCCGCTCGACGGCATGCTGGGCGCCGCGCTCGCCTACTACAACTTCGAGCGCGTCGACCGGCACACGATCGAGCGCTCGCTACTCGACCGCTGGAAGGTCCGTCGCGACGACAAGAACGGTCGCGCCTGGGTCGCCGGTGCAGCCGAGTGGATGCGCCCGATGGGCGCCGACCAAGCCATCGGTCCCTCCGGTATTCGTTTCGCGCTCGACACGCTCGAGACGCGGCGCATGGTCATCCGCTACTCCCTCCGGAAGATCGCCAACAAGCGCCCGCTCCTGTTCTGGCTCGACGATCTGCACAACACGGGCCCCGCCACCATCGACGGCTTGCTCCGCATCCTCGAGGACGAGCCGGATCAGCGCATCATGATGCTCGCGACGGCACGCGCCGAGGAGGTAGCGCTCGGCACGTCCGCCGCCGACCGCCTGCGGCAGCTGCGAGAAGCGACCAACGGCACCGTGATCGAGGTGCCGCCGCTCACGCCGGAGCGCACCGTCGAGCTCATCCGCTCCTCGATTCCGCTCGACGACGCGGCGGTCGAAGAAGCCGCGCGCCGGAGCCGCGGTAATCCGCTGTTCGCGCTGCAGCAGCTGCACGCCTGGGCGCTCTCGGGACACATGGAGTTCTCGGGCTCGACGTACCGCGTGCCGCCGGACGTGCTCTCCGTGCGCCCCGCGACGACGGCCGAGCTCTGGGAGAGCCGGCTCGCGTCCGTGCCCGATCAGCATCGTATCGCTGCGTACGCCGCCGCGACCCTGGGCGGCGACGTGCGGAGGAACGTGCTCCATGCCTTGTTGAGCTCGCTCGGGCAGCCCGCGGACAGCGCGATGCTGAGCCTGGCCAACGCCGAAGTCTTGATCCCGCGCGGGCCCGGCCGCTACAGCTGGCCGCACGAGCTCTTGCAAGAGCACCTGCTCGGAGGTCTCCAGGCGCGCAGCGATCGCGAGAAGATCTTCCGCGCCGCCGCCGCGGCGCTCACGCTGCATCCACTCGCCGGGCAGCGCCGCATCGTTCGCCAGCGGATGGTGAACCTGATCGAAGCGAACGATTCGGACACCGCCGCGCTGCTGCTGTTCGACTTCCTCCAGCAAAGCTGGAACGGCGCCCGCGAGCCGCTCGCGACGCTCGCCGATCTCGAGCTCTTGAAGGGGAAGCTCCGCGGACGCACGCTCGCGCTCAAGAACCGCTGGCAGGCCGAGGCGCTGCGCCACGTCGGTCGCATGGCGGAGGCCAACACCTACGCCGAGCTCGCGCGGGCTCGCTTCGAGGAGCTCGGCGACGCCGAAAACATCGCGCACTGCCAGCGTCTGCTCGGACACCTCGCGAGCGAGCAGGGCGCGTCGGTGGAAGGGCTCGAGCTCGTGCGGCGCGCGCTCAACACGTTCGAGAGCCTCGGCAACCTGCTCGGCATGGCGCTCTGCCAGTCGGCGGCGGGCGAGATCGAGTACCTGCTCGGTGACTACGAGCAGGCGCGCGACACGGTGGTGCAGGCGGAGAAGAACTTCGCCGAGCTCGATCAGCCGCTCGGACGCGGGCAATGCCTGCTCCTGCTCTCGTGGATCGAGCACTCGGAGGGCGCGACGGAGCGCTCGCGGCGCTTCGCGCAGGAGTCACGCGGCGAGTTCGAGCGCGCCGGCTATCGCCTCGGCACGGCGCAGGCCGACGTGTCGCTCGCTCACGTCGAGCATCGCTTGATGAACTATCACGGCGCCGAAACCGGAGCGCTCGAAGCGCTCGTCGTATTCGAGACGCTGCGCACGCCGCGCGGCCAGGCCGCGTGCGATCGCCTGCTCGCCATGGTCGGGCTCGACACCGACGACATGGAGATGGCGGAGCTCCACGCGACGCGCGCCAACAAGATCTACGCGAAGTCGAACGACCCCTGGGGCGTGATGGAGACCAAGCTCCTCTTCTGCCAGATCGCGCTCTTCGAGCACGACACACTGAGGGCCCGCGAGCTCCTCGAGGAGTGCAGCCGCATCGCGGTGGAGGAAGCCGAGCCGCGCCAGCACTTCCTGCTCACGCGCGCCTGGCTCGAAGCCGAGGCGGGCGATCTCGACCAGGCGCTCGAATCCGTGGAAGCCGCGGCCGACGTCTTCGGTCCCCGCACGCGCGCGGGCGACCACTCGCCGCAGCTACTCACGCGCCTGCTCCGCTACCGTTTCTCCGATCACGCCCGCGGCCGCATCGACGCCTGGCGCCACGCGCTGAACGATCGCACGCGCCGCAGGGGATGAAATATTGTTGAGCGGCCGCGCGTACCTCCGAAGGCACGCCGTCGAGCTTTCGCTCGTGGCCGGGCTCGTGTGCGTGAACACGTTCGCCCGTTGGGTGATGCTCGAGCCCATCGAGAATGGCGGCGATCCGCTCGACGCTTGGTACTTCGTCCGCCAGCTCGCTCACCACAACGACCCCGCGCACGCCGGCTTGAACCACCACACGTCGCGCTTCGGCATGCACTGGATCACGTGGGTGGTGCAGCACCTGTTCGGGACGCACCCGCATTTCTACTACCTGCCCCAGCTCATCGCCTCCTCGACTTGTGTCGCGCTCGTCTACCTGCTCGGCCGACAGGTCCATGGCCGCGTCGCGGGCGCGCTCGCCGCGACCTGGCTGATGCAGCTCGAGCTCTTCCACTCGGCGTCGTGTCAGCTCCGGCGCGGCATCTTCGAGACGATGTACGCGCTCGCCGCCCTCAATTGCTTCGTGCGCTACCTCGACGAGCAGGACGAGCGGGGGCAGCGACGCTGGCTCGTTGCTTGCGCAGTCTTGGCCTTCCTCGGCTACCTCGTCGAGCTGCCGTCGCTCTACGTCTCGGCGGGCATCGGCATCGCGCTGCTCCTCGCGCGACGTGCCCCGCGCCACGTCCTCTTGTTCGCCGGCATTCTCCTCGGCCTGTTCCTCGTCGAGACGGCGGCTTACACGCTGTTCACCAAGTACCATGGCCGCCTCGGGGTATTGATGAGCCCCCGCGGACAGCTCGGCTTGGTCGAATCCGCTCCGGAAGTCACCACCGTGAGCGAGCTCATCGAGCGTTTCACGGAGGCGCGCGGCAACACACGGTTCATCTACCTCACGTTCTTCCTGACGGGCCCGCTCACGGTGTGGCGCGGGTCACCCAAGCGGCGCGCGGTAGCGCTCGCGGGCCTGACGTTCGCGTTCCTGCTCACCATCGTCGTGCGCAGCCTCCATCCTGTCATCCCGTTCGAGCCGAATCGAACCCGCTACCTGCTCCAAGGCGTCCCGCTGGCCATGGTGACCACGGTCGCGCTGGGGCTCGATCTAACCCGCGCACTCCTCACCAAGCTTCAGGCCTTGCGCCCGAGCCTTGCGACGGGCCTCGGGGGAACCCTTCGCGCGAGGCTCGAGCTACCGCTGATTTCCGGCTTGTTCCTCTTGGTCGGGTGCGACGCGTACACCAAGCGGAGCGACCCTCACCCCATCGCCGACGTCGACCGCGTGTACACGCTAATCAACGACGCCTTCGCGCGCAACCTGCCCGTGACTTCGCTTCTCGACACGCCGAGCGGTCCGAACGTGAAGCCTCGCGCCCGCGCCATGTCGTGGGCCGTGAAGGGCTTCGTTCAAGATCGCTTCCTGCTCGTCGATCGCCGGCTCCCCGACTTCTCGCCGACTCGCAGCATCGGCCTCCTCGACCGCTACGCCTACCTCCCAGCGAGCATGGACCCCGAGCGCGTCAGAGAGCTGATGCGAGAGCGCTGCTCGGTCCGCCTCTACATCCGAGGCACCTTCGTCGAAGCCGTGCCGGCGGGCGAGAGGCTGCCCGACGACTGCGGACACTGAACGGCATCGCTCCGCGCAGGCGCGAGCCCTCAGAAATCACACCAGCCCGTCGGCGTCTCGTCGCCGAAGGAGTACGAGCGCGCTTGCTTGATGGCGAGCGTGCGACCCTCGCCCATGAGCTTCCACTCGATGTCCATCGCGAACCATGCATTCTCTTGGTTCGGGTCGAGGATGGGGCGGAAGTACTGGTGGATTTGATAAAGGTTGCAGGTGAGAAAACCCGCTTCGGCTTCGCTCAGCACGGGGGCGTCGGGCGTGAAGGTGCTGTGGCCGTGGTAAACGACACGCGGGCTCCGGTAGAGCTCGTAGGTGAGCTCGTCGCTCTCGATGCCGGGAGCGGGGTTCGTGACGAGCGCCTCGCCGACCTGGGCGTTGATGTAATAGCGATCGGAGCGCGTGGGCTGTAGGGCGTCGCGGCTGATGGCGACGCCGTTGGCGCGCTCCGACTTGTAGGCGGGGTGCACGAGCACTGCCATCGCCACGGCAGACTGATCCACGCCGGAGTACTCGCGCTCGTCGTAGGCGCGACGCTCCCACAGGCTCCCCCACACCGTCTTGATCGCCGCCTCGACCCCGCCCGGGATCTCGTCGACGTCGAGGCCTTCCGACGTGTAGAGACCGGCGCCGCTGAAGCCGGGTAGGTCTTCCGTGTTGCTGCTGCTCCGGAAGCGGAGCGGGCGATTCGACCAGCGCGCGGCGATGTTGTCGTGCACCTCGCGCAGGAGCTTGCGGTCGACGGGGTAGTCGTCGACGAGCGCGCGCACCCGAGCGAGCCCGCGCTCGCGCACGAGCGGATCGGCCAAAAACAGCGGGTCTTGCCGCAGATCGTCGAGGAGCGCGAGGGCGCCGCTCGCGCGATAATGCTCGAGCGAATGCACGACCGGGATCGCGAACGGGCGGTCGGGCGTCGACGCCGAGCCGCCCGCCGTGCAGAGAGGCACACGAATCAGCTCCGCCATCTGCGCCGCCTTGCCGCCGATGAACGGCAGATCCGCGTAGCTGTGCTCCGACAGCGGCTGGACGCCGCGCACGCTCGTGTCGAGGCGCGGCGTCAGCACGTCCGTCGGCTGCCGGCCCTTCCAGAACTCGAGTGCAGCATCGGGGTCGGCGTCCGTCACGCTGAAGTTTTGCGCGTCGACGTTGAGCTCGACGAGCTTTCCGAAATAGGGCGCCAGTCGGTCGTCGCTGCGCGCGTCGCGGAGCGCCATGTTCGGCGTGCCGCGCCCCCGGCTCAGGATGTTCACGTGCGCGAGCGGCGTCTGGAAGGTCTCGGTGACGAGGCCGCCGATCAGCGGGATGTCGTTCGGCACTTCGTCAGTCACGACGATGTCGCGCGGGCCGAGCGGCGTGCCCTCGAGCTCGTCGGCTGGAATGAAGCGCAGCGTGCCGAATGCCTTGCCCGTCGTGAGCGCCTGGAACGTCACACCGCGGAACGGCGCGCCGGGGCCGACGATCGGAACGTTGCCCTGAATCGTCTGGATGCGCTGGATTTGGTCGGGCGCCTGCGGCCGGATCAGCCAATTCTCGGGGTCGGGCACGTGCGTCATCACGGTGAAGAACGCGTGCTGCATCTGCTCGGCCGAGATCGTGTCGCCCGGGGCAAACTCCATCGTCTCGAGATCCGTGCCCGCGTACTTCACGAGCGTCCCGAGCAGGTAGCGACGCCCTTCGACGACGAAGTAGTTCTCCTGGCTGAACGCGACCCAGCCTTTGTTGTATTCCTGGCGCTCTGCGGGGTCGCAGCGATCGAGGTGCGGCTGGTGCTCGATCTCTTCGCGAATGAACGTGTAGTGAAGATCCCAATCGCCCGCGTTCAGGAACGTAACCTGGTCGCCCGATTGGAGATCGACGATGAACTCCACGGACTCCGCGCCGACCCCGCCGCGTCCGGCCGCGAGCGCGTGGAAATCCTCCGGGGTGAGGAGCCCTGATTCGTGATCACCCACGTCGCGCGAGGCGAGCGTGGAGCAATCATCGTTGGGCTCTCCGCGCGTGGCATGCGAGCAGAAGCCGAGGGGCCCGCTCGGCTCCGGACGCGCGAGCACGCCGCCCTTCGGCCAGGAGGAGAAGTCAGCGCGGTCGACGGGCGCTCCGTCCGCTGCTCGGTAGAGCGTGAGCACGCCGTAGAACTCGGGGTCGCTCTCGAGCTCGCTCGTCGCGCCGGCCGGCACGTCGAGCGCCACACGCTCGCCACCGGCCAGCTTCTTTTGCGGGAGGGGGAGCGGGGCGCCCGCACCCGCGAGCGGCCACGGGACCCCGGAAGCGTGCGGCGCCAGCCAGAGCGCATAGTCGGCGAGGTCGACCGGCTCGCTGCTCGTGTTCTTCACCTCGACGAATTCCGCGGGACGAAGCGCCGCTTCGGTGATGGCGAGCGGCAACGACGGCCCCGGGTAATGCGGCGCCCAAGCGTACGGAGGAAACACGAGGTCGGGCGGTGGAGGCGGCGGCGGCTCGGGGCCGCAGCTCGCGCCGTTCTCGCGATTCGGCGACGCCCAGGAGCAATCGGAGAACGAGCCCGTGCCGTCCGGCATCCGCACGTACGCATGGTGATCGGCGAGCGGCGGCACGAGCACGCGGTCGAGCTCCTCGCCGGTGTTCTTTTGGAGCACGAGCTCCTCGCCCTCGGCCGAAATTCCGAAGCCGAGATGCAAGCGCCCCTGCTCCGGCGTCTTGTCCGCCCACAAGATCTGGAGCTCGCCCGGCGCGAGCTCGAGCGACGGGAGCGAATTGGCGCCGCTGTGATCGATGAGCACGTAGTCCGAGAGACGCAGCGTATGGTCGCTCGTGTTGATGAGCTCCACGTAATCGTCCGATTGCCCGAGCTCGTCGACGTAGACGCCCTCGTTGTTCGAGACGATCTCGTTGATGCGAAGGTCGTGCGGCTGGGGCGCGTGCGCCGGATCGATGGAGCCGCAGGCAACCACCGAGCTCACGCAAAAGGCGGCGAAAAGCCGAGCGGGCAGCGGAGCGCCGAACTCTAGAAGATGCCTTCGCATGCCCAGCTCGTTCCGTCACACACGCAGGTGCGGGAAGGCACCGGCGGCGCCTGAACGCCCGAGCTCCCCGCGACGCCGGGCGCGCCGGCGATGGGCGCGATGCGCTCGGCGGGATCACTCCGCTTGGGCCGCGGCAAGCACTCGCTCACGATCGTGCAGGCTATGTCGCTGCACAGGCAACCGGTCGGGATGTAGTAGAAGCAAGTCATCTCGGGCGAGCACGTGCCCGGCGAGCTCGGCATCATCAACGGGCAGCTCGGCATGCCGCCGGTCGCACCCATTCCCGCAGATCCCCCGCTCCCCGCGCTGCCGCTCGCGCCACCGGCTCCGCCCGTCACGATCGAGCCACCCATACCGGTACCGCCCGTTCCGGCTCCGCCGTGTCCGGTGCCACCCGTCGTGCCTCCAGCACCGCCGCCACCCCGCGCGCTGCCGCCCGAGCCGCTACTGCCACCCAATGAGCTGCCGCCAGTCGCACTCCCACCAGTTGCGTGCCCACCGATTCCGGCACCGCTTGTCCCACCGATCGACGCGGTCCCGCCGGATCCGGAGCTGCCACCCGCGACGCTCCCGGACGCACCGCCCAGGGCTCCGCTGCCACCGGCACCGCTGTGACCGGCAGCAGGTGCGCCGTCGCCATCGAAGAGCGACTCGCCTCCGCAAGCAGCGACCGCTACCGCCACGAAAACCCAGGGGACCGAGGAGTGCATTGTCGCCACGGAGCCGACAAAGCATACCCTGTGCCATGTGCCGCACCCATGGCACGCGGCACAACCTGCTGTAAAAATAGCTGAGTTCTATCCAAATCTTCTGCACGCGCGGGCACAGGACCTGGCACAACATGGGCCAATCGCGCTTCGCCGCTGGCAGAGCCTGACCGGGCGTACCGGGCATGGAGCCCGCGACGACACGCAACCGAGTGCACTAGGAAGCGAAGGATGTCGGACTCGAAGAGCGACGCGCTGTTCAACGAAGCCCAAGCCCTTCTACCCGGAGGGGTGAACAGCCCGGTGCGCGCTTTCCGCGCCGTCGGCGGGCACCCCGTCTTCGTCGACCGCGCGCTCGGTTCGAAGCTCTACGGCGCCGACGGTCGCGAGTACATCGACTACGTGGGCTCGTGGGGCCCCGCGATCCTCGGACATGCCGAGCCCGCCGTCGTGCGCGCCGTGCAGGAGGTCGCGGCGCGCGGGCTCTCCTTCGGCGCGCCCACCGAGCGCGAGATCCGCTTCGCCGAGGCCATCATCGCGCGCTACCCGAGCATCGAGATGCTGCGCTGCGTCTCGAGCGGGACCGAAGCAACCATGAGCGCGCTGCGCGTCGCGCGCGGGTTCACGAAGCGGAGCGTGATCGTGAAGTTCGACGGCGCCTACCACGGGCACGCCGATGCGCTGCTCGTGAAGGCCGGCAGCGGTGCCGCGACGTTCGGCAATCCCGACTCGGCCGGCGTGCCCGAGGGCATGGTCGCGACGACGGCCACGCTCGCGTACAACGACGTGCCGGGGCTGAAAGCGCTGTTTTCCTCGCGCGGGAAGGACATCGCGGCGGTGATCGTCGAGCCCGTCGCCGGCAACATGGGCTGCGTGCCCCCGGCTCCCGGCTTCCTCGCGTCGATCATCGAGCTCTGTGAGGCGCACGGTGCGCTCGCCATCTTCGACGAAGTGATGACCGGCTCGCGCCTCGCGCGGGGCGGCGCCCAGGAGCTCTACGGCCTCAAGCCTCACCTCACCTGCCTCGGCAAAGTCGTCGGCGGCGGCCTACCGCTCGCGGTGTACGGCGGCGCTCGACGCGTGATGAGCCTCGTTGCTCCGCTCGGACCCGTGTACCAAGCCGGAACGCTGAGCGGGAACCCGCTCGCCGTGACCGCCGGGCTTGCGACGCTCGAGCGCCTCGACGCGCCGAGCTACGCGAAGCTCGAGGCGCTCGGTGCGCGACTGCAGAGCGGCATCGAGCAGGCGCTCGCCGACACGACGACCGTCGGGGTCGTGCAGCGCGTGGGCTCGATGCTGACGCTCTTCTTCCACCGCGGCCCCGTCTCGGATTTTCAGGGTGCCCTCGGCTCGGACACCGCGCGTTTCGGCCGTTTCCATGCGGCCCTCCTCGCCGAGGGCGTGTATTTCCCGCCGTCGCAGTTCGAGGCCGCGTTCCTCTCGGTCGCTCATAGCGAGGCAGACATCGATCGCACGGTGGGCGCGATTCGCACGGCTCTCGCCGCGTCGAAAGGCTGAGGGTCGGCCCGTTCGCGCGCCGGCTCACGCCGTGGCAAGCTGCCCTTCGGTGCGCATCACCTGCCCCATCTGCAAGACGGTCATCGAGGACGCTCCGGCGGAGCTGCCCACGCGGCCGTTCTGCTCGCAGCGCTGCAAGCTCGCAGACCTCCACAACTGGCTCTCCGACGCGTACCGCATCTCGTCGCCGCTTCACCCGAGCGAGCTCGACGACGACGAGCTGAAGCTCAGCTGAGCGGGCGCCCCGGCAGAGCGGCCTCGGCGGTGGTATGCTCTGACCCGTGTCCGACAGGGCCGACAGCGTCCTCCGCGCGATGACGGACGACGGAGCGTTCCGCGTCATCACGGCGCGCACCACGGAGACCGTGCGCGGGGCGATCGAGGCGCAAGGCGCGACCGGCAACACGGCCCGCACCTTCGGCGAGCTCATCACCGGCGCCATCCTCTACCGCGAGACGATGGCGCCGCAGCTCCGCGTGCAGGGCGTGCTCAAGGGCTCGAGCGGCACGGGTAGCCTCGTCGCCGACTCCCACCCGAGCGGTCGCACGCGCGGCCTCGTCCAGCTCAAGCAAGGTCGCGAGCTCGAGCTCGAGCAGGGCGCCGTCATCCAGATGATGCGCACGTTGCCGAGTGGCCGCATCGCGCAGGGCCTCGTGGAGCTGCCGAGCGGCGGCGGCATCTCGCAAGCGCTGATGGAGTACATGCAGACGTCGGAGCAGGTGGTGTCGATGGTCGCCGTCTCGACCGTGGTCACGGGCGACGGTCGCGTCGCGGCGGGCGGCTACATGGTTCAGCTCTTGCCCGAGGTCGGGCGCGGGCCGCTCATGGTCATGACGGAGCGGTTGCGCGACTTCGAGAGCATCGACGGTCGCGTCGGCGCAGAGGGGTTCTCACCCGAATCGCTGCTCGAGCAGCTGCTCGACGGGATGCCGTTCACGCGCCTCGAGGAGAGCGCCGTCGGCTTCGAGTGCTGGTGCGACGAGCTGCGCGTGGTCGCGGCCATCGCCACGCTCAGCAAGGCGGACCTCGAGCACCTGCTGTCGGACGGCGAAGTGCTCGAGATTGCCTGCGAGTACTGCAAGCGCGAGTACCGCATTCCGCCCGCGCGCCTGCGCGGTTTGCTCGATCGAAGCTAGGCGCCGCTGCGTCAGCCGAGCGCGGCACGAACGGCCTCGGGCAGGACGAAGCCCACGTCGCCGTCGATCGTCAGCGTGGCGAGCTGGTCGTGCGGGGTCGCACCGCGGTTGACGATCACGTAGGGCACCCTGCGCCGCAGCGCGACGAGGGGGACGTTCGCGGCGGGCGTCACGACCAGGGACGAACCGAGCGCG
Source organism: Polyangiaceae bacterium (assembly GCA_035558375.1). Taxonomy (GTDB): domain Bacteria; phylum Myxococcota_A; class Polyangia; order Polyangiales; family Polyangiaceae; genus PMG-095. The sequence continues at coordinate 867 of DATMCL010000508.1, read as the reverse complement.
ACCACGAGATCCGCTCGCCCTGCCGCCGCGTTGGCGCGCCGCAAATCCTCGGCCTCGAGCGCCTGCCCGAACATCACCACGCCGGGCTTCATGAGCTCCCCGCAGTGCTTGCAGAGCGGCGGCCGCTGCGTCTCCGCGAATTCGTCCATGCAGCGCTTCACGGGCTCACGCACGGCACAGCCCAGGCACACGGCCTCGGAGTTCGTACCGTGGAGCTCGACGAGGCGTTCGGCGGAGGTTCCCGCCACACGGTGCAGGCCGTCGACGTTCTGCGTCACGACCGCTTCGAGCTTGCCACGCTCCTCGAGTGTCACGAGCGCAAGATGTGCGTCGTTCGGGCGCGCGTCGCGAAACGCCGGATATCCCTCGAGCTTCCAGTTCCAGTATTCGACGCGCGCTTCCTCGCTGCGGAGGAACGCGGGGAGCTCGACGGGGGTGCGTGTTCGCCACACACCGTCGGGTCCGCGGAAATCCGGGATGTTGCTTCCCGTCGAGATCCCCGCACCCGTGAACGCGAGAATTCGCTCGGCGCGCCGCAGGAGCTCGCCGAAACGCGCGACTTCCGAGAGCACGGCGCGAGGCTACCCGAAACCGGTCCTCGGGCGTAGACTTGCCGGCCTGAGGGTCTACGCGTGACGATCGCGGTGAGCAGAGGGCCCCTGCTCGCTGAAACGGCGGGCGGGCGCTTCACGAGGAGCGAGCGGATGACGCTCGTCTTCGGTCTAGTCGGCACCACGGCGGCGGTCGCCGCCACGCGCATCGCACAATCCGTGTCGTGGGTGCGCGTCTGGGACAATGTCCACTGGACGCTCTCCTATGCGTCGGCCGCGACACTCGCTTGGCTGTCGATGCGACGCGCGGAGGGCC
>DATMCL010000507.1:0-19195 GCA_035558375.1 Polyangiaceae bacterium | reverse complement strand
ATGGCGCCGCTGACGCCGAAGGGCGGGGAGCGCCCGAGCCGGCCTCAGCCGCCTGCTTCTCGAGCGCGGCCTTGTCGAACGTGAGCTCGAACACGATCTCGTCGGTCGGCTTGCCCGCCTCCACGCTCACCTTGCGCGAGGCGCCGATGCCGGCGACGGCGAGGAGCGCGTTCACGTCGACTTCGCCGACGGGGATCCCGGTGATCTCGAAGCGCCCGTCGAGGCCCGTCACCGCGTGCGTCGCGTACTTGAGCACCATGACGTCGGCGGCCATGAAGAGCCTCAGATTGTCGATCAGCACGTAGCGACCCGCGCGCGTCGGGTACACCGGAGCCACGGTGCTGCCGCCGGGTGTGGCGACGAGCTGCGGCTGCCCTTTCTCGCCGAGGAGCTCGGGGATGTACGTCTGCGTGTCGCCGCTCACGACTTCGATGCTCTGCCCGTAGGTGAGCGCGAGCAGGCGCGTGCCGTAGAAGCAATCCTTGGCCACGACGCGCTGCGAGGGGGCTCGCTCCGGCACGTACCCCTTGAAGCCCGTGACTGCGACGAGCACGTCGGCAAGCGTTCGCCCCGGTCCCTCACGGAAGAGCTTGCCGTAGGCGTCACGCGCCGTCGCTCCGCACGTGGCGGGGATCTTCGCGACGATCTGCGGCTGGGGCGGCGCCTCGTCGCCTTTGACGACGACGCGGCCGCGCACGGTCCCCGTCGGGCCGGCGTAGGCCTTCTCGGCGAGCGGATTCACGGCGTCGCTCACGCCTTTCGGATCCGGGAGCCCGGAGGCGACGGGAGCGGGCAGCTCGACCGGCGTGACGCTCGCCGCCGGCAAAGGTGCGCTCGGCGACGAGACCGCGGCCGTAGGGATCGAGCCGGCCGGCTTCTGCTCATCACCCTTCTTGGAGCAGGCGCTCGCGAGGGAGACGACCAAGACCCCCGCGACGAGGCCCGCGGCGGGCCGCATGGACCCCGCGAGAGCTTTCATGGCCCCGTGAGGGCGGCCGCACGCGCGACCTCGAGCGACGTGCCCGGAAGCAAGCCGATCGCCACCACCAGGATCGCGGCGAGAGCCAGCGCGAAGGACACGTATCCCGAGCGCATGGGCTTCGCGATCGGCGCTCCCGGCTCCGGCTCGCGCATGTACATGAACACGAGCACGCGCAGGTAGTAGTAAGCGCCGAGCACGCTGTTGAGCAGGCCGACGACGACGAGCGTCTTGAGCCACATGCTGTCGCCCGAAGCTTCGACGAGCGCGCTAAACACGTACAGCTTCCCGAAGAAGCCGGCCGTGGGCGGCACTCCCGCGAGCGACAGGAGGAACAGCGAGAACGCGAGCGCCGCGGGCGGGTGACGCTTACCGATGCCGGCGAGATCCGCGTACGAGACCGCTTCCGCGCCGCGGCTCCCCGCGAGCACGAGCGCTCCGAACGCGCCCACGGTCGAGACCGTGTAGGCGAGCATGTAGTAGAGGACGCTCGCCGCGAGCTCCGGGCGACCCGCCGCCGCCACGATACCGATCAGGGCGTAGCCCGCGTGCGCGATCGACGAGTAGGCGAGCATGCGCTTCACCGACTGCTGACGGCCGGCGATGAGGTTCGCGACCGTCATCGACAGGAGCGCGAGCACGGCGAGCACGGGGGGCCAGCCGGCGCCCCAGCTCGCCAGACGTTCGTCGCCGAAGGCGGTGAGGAGCACGCGCAGCAAAACCGCGAACGCCGCCGTCTTCACGGCCGCCGCCATGAACGAGGTCGTCGGCGTCGGAGCGCCCTCGTAGGCGTCGGGCGTCCACATGTGGAACGGCACCGCGCTCACCTTGAACACGAGTCCGACCAGCATCAGCACGAGCCCCATCAGCGCGAGCGCGAGGTTGCCGCTCGCGCCCCCGAGGAGCGGGCCCAGTGCGCGGCCGATACCCGCGAGATCGGTGTGGCCGGTGGCGCCGTAGAGGAGGGCGCCGCCGAACAGCATGAGCGCAGCCGCAAAGCTCCCGAGCAGGAAGTACTTCAGCGCGGCTTCGGTGGCGCGCGGGCTGCCGCGGCGCAGGCCGATCATGCAGTAGACGCCGAGGGACATCGTCTCGAGCGCGACGAACAGCGTGAGCAGATCGCCCGCTGCCGCGAGCGCCATCGCACCCACGGTCGAGAATAGGATCAGCGGGAAGAACTCGCCGCGATCGAGGCCGTGCTCGGGCAGATAGCCGCCGGCCAGCAGGGCCGCGAGCCCGCCGCCCACGCAGAGCGTGAAGCAGAAGAAGAGCGTGAAGCGGTCCATCACGAGGTACGGGGCCAGCGCCGCCGCACTCGGTTCACCCGGCGTGCCGGCCCACCAGAGCCCGACGCTCACGATGGCGCCACCGAAGAGGATGACCGCTGCCCCGAGCGCGAGCTCGCCGGCGCGACCTGCACCCACGTCGACGCCGCCCTCGCCAGGCGTGCCTGGCGCGGGCGAGCCGAACGCCTCCGCCAGCATGAGGAGGAGCGCGGCCACCGCGACGAAGAGAATGGGCGCGGCAGGCAGGAGCGCGTTCACGGCGCACCTCCCGCCGGGCGCACCGCGTTCATGGCCTCGGCGCCCCCCGCTGGGGCCGGTTCGGCCTTCTCCTTCGGATCCTCGGGATAGCCGCGCTCGAGCGGACCGCCGCGCCGTGGCACGAGCTCCGGATCGGCGTCGGGCGAGCGGCCCTGGTAGGTGGCGCGCGCGTCGCGGTAGCGCTGGATGAGCGACTCGGTCGTCTCGTTCATGCGGGACAGGAAGATGTTGGGGAAGAAGCCGATCACGAAGATGAGCGCGATGAGCGGCGCGAGCGCCAGGGTCTCGCGCACGTTCACGTCGTTCAGGCGGCGGTTCTTCTCGTTCGTGAGCGGACCGAAGAAGATCTTCTGCGTAACGCTCAGCATGTAGACGGCCGCGAGCACGACACCGAAGGCCGCGATGCTGCCCTGTTGGACGGCGAAGTTACGCACCGTCTCCGCCGAGCGGGAGGCGAGCGTGCTCGAGGTGAACGTGCCCATGATCACCATGAACTCGCCCACGAAGCCGTTCGTGCCGGGCACGCCGACGCTCGACATCGTCACGATGACGAACAGCGCGGCATAGACCGGCATCACCTTGGCGATGCCGCCGAACTCACGCACGAGGCGGGTGTGGCGGCGGTCGTAGATGACGCCGACGAGGAGGAACAGCGCGCCCGTCGAGACGCCGTGGTTCAGCATCTGGAGGATGCTGCCCGTGACACCCGCCTGGTTGCCGGCGAAGAGCCCGAGCATCACGAAGCCCATGTGCGCCACCGACGAGTAGGCGACGAGACGCTTCACGTCGTCCTGCTTCCAGGCCACGAGCGCGCCGTAGAGGATGCCGCCGCAGACGGCCACGGCCCCGAGCGTCGGAGCCGCCGCCCAGGCGACGCCGCCGAACATGCCCATGCAGAAGCGGATGTAGCCGTAGGTCCCGAGCTTGAGCAGGATGGCGGCCAGCACGATCGAGCCGCCGGTCGGCGCCTGCACGTGCGCATCGGGCAGCCAGGTGTGCAGCGGGAACATCGGCACCTTGATCGCGAACGCGAGACCGAAGCCCACGAAGCACGCCCAAGCGGCCCACGACGGCAAGACCAGGCGCGAGAGCGCGAGGTAGTCGAAGCTCGGATACCCGGCGAGCTTCTGGTGTTGGTACACGAGGTACAGGATCGCGGCGAGCATCAGCATGCTGCCGGTCATCGTGTAGAGGAAGAACTTGTACGCGGCCTTGATCTTCTCGACGCCGCCCCAGATGCCGATCATCAGGATCATCGGCACGAGCATCAGCTCCCAGAACAGGAAGAACAGGAACAGGTCGAGCGAGACGAAGGCGCCGAGCATCGCGCCGTGCAGCATCAAATACGCGAAGCACAGATCCTTGATGCGGGTCTGGATCGAGCCGAACGACACATGCACGGCGAGCGGTGTCGTGAGCGTCGTGAGCAGGATGAGCCAGAAGCTCAGACCGTCGACAGCGACGTGATAGCGGATGCCGAACGCGGGGATCCACGCCTCGACGTGCTGGAAATGCCAGCCCTTCGTCATCGGCGCCGAGAGCAGGCCGAGCGAGGCGATGAAGTCGAGGCCGAGGATGCCGTACGTGAAGCGCCTGAGCAGGGCGGGCGACTGGCGCGGCAGGAACAGCACCAGAACCGCACCGAACAGCGGCAGGAACACGATGACGTCGAGCAAGTGCTTCCACTCGCCGGCGGGGTTCGGCGTCTCGGGGACGGTGCTCGGCCAGAGGCCCTTGACGATGAGCACGGCGAACACCGCGACAGCGCCGAGGCCCACGCGCTCGGCAACGCCCTGCCGCCGAGGCAGGAGCGCCGCCAGGGCGAACGCGAGCACGTAGGGCACGATGTCGAAGAAACTGCGAGCGAGGGGGCTCATGGGTGCACCTGCCCCTTCGGAGCGACCTTCATGCCTGCCTTCTCGGCGGCCGCCTTCATCTCGGGCGTGACTGCTTCCATCGCCGCTGGATCGGCGCCGGATTTGTCGACCTTCGGCCGGTGCACGAGGAGCTCACCGGTCCTGACTCTTCCGAAGCCGTTCCTCACCTGAAACCTGACCTTTTGCGTCTTGTCCGGGTCGAGCGAGAACTTGAGCTCGCGCTTGTCGCCGAAGCCCTTGTCGTCCCACTTGCCGTCGCCCGTCTCGTCCCATTTGTACGTGTAGCCGGCGCCTGGCGTGAGCGACACCGTGTACTGCCCATTCCGGTCGTCCGGGCGCAGTCGATACGTCGTCTGCGGCGCGACGAAGAACCAGCCGATACCGCCCAGGCCGAGCACCATCGTGAAGGCGTAGGCCTGCACGCGTCCGGTCTGCGCGGCGCGCAGGATCGTTCCGCCGAGCGAGATCACGAAGGCGGTCACGCGGGCGATGATCCCGTCTACCACCCACTTGTCGAAGACGACCGCGATCTCGGCGAGGGAATCGACCGCGCCGATGAACGTCTCCTCGTAGAGCTCGTCGATGCGCCACTTGTCGCGCACGAGCGCGTAGAAGCCGGGCGAGCCCTCGGCGAGCGCCTTCGCGGGCGCTCCCTTTTGGATGACGTACACCCAGTACGCGCCACCGACGCCCACGGCGAACGCGGCCACGGCAGCGCCGAGGAACGGCATCTCGGCGAGCTCCTCCTTGGTCTTCACGCCCTCGCTCGCCGTCGCGAACACGGGCGCGAGCCAGTGGTCGAAGAGGTGGATGCCGATGAGGTGCGCGTTCACCAGACCCGCGACGAGCGCGAGCGCGCCGAGGATCGCCAGGGGAACCCACATCTGCCACGGCGACTCGTGCGGCGTCGGCCCCTTCATGCTCGGGCCCGGCGTCTCGTGCGCGTGGTGGTGGTCGTGGTCGTGCGCGGCCGCGGGCTCCTTCCAGCCCTTGACGATCTTCCAGCCGCGGAAGTCGCCGAAGAAGATGCCGATGAGGAGCCGCGTCATGTAGAACGCCGTCATGACGGCGCCCGCGAGGCCCATCGCGTAGAGCACCGAGCCCGCCCACGTCGGCCAGAGGAAGACGTCCATCGGCCCGCCCGGCGCGGAGACCGCGGTCTGCGGCGGCACGATGCTCGAGGAGAACGCGCTCAGCAGGATCGCGTCCTTCGAGAAGAAGCCGCTCGTGCCGGGGAAGCCGACGATGGCCGCCCAGGAAGCCGCGAACGTGAGGAAGGTGATGGGCAGGTACTTCCGGAGACCGCCCATGAAGCGCATGTCCTGCGACGTGTCCGTGTCGTGGATCCGCGCGTGCATGGCGTGAATCACGGAGCCGGCACCGAGGAACAAGCAGGCCTTGAAGAAGGCGTGCGTGATGACGTGGAAGAAGCCCGCCGTGAACGCGCCCACCCCGACGCCGAGGAACATGTAGCCGAGCTGGCTCACGGTCGAATACGCGAGCACCTTCTTGATGTCGTTCTGCGCGAAGGCGATCGACGCGGCGAGCAACGCCGTGGCCGCGCCCACGAACGCGACTACGATCATGGCCGCCGGGCTCAGCACGAAGATGAACGAGAGCCGGCACACGAGATAGACGCCGGCCGTCACCATCGTGGCGGCGTGGATCAGCGCGCTGACGGGCGTTGGGCCGGCCATCGCGTCGGGTAGCCACACGTAAAGGGGGAGCTGGGCGCTCTTGCCCGCGCAGCCGAGGAACAGGGCGAGGCCGACGAGCGTCGCCGTGTTCACGACGACCGGGGATTTCATGCCGAGCCAGCTGATCTGCTGGATGATCTGCATGCCCTCCATCAGATTGCCGCGGCCTTGCTCGAGGCCGGTCCAGTCGAGCGAGCCGACGTTCCTCAGCATGAGCCCCATCGCGACCAGGAGGCCGAAGTCGCCGATGCGGTTCGTGATGAACGCCTTCTTGCCGGCCGAGGCGTTGGCTTCGCCGTCGAACCAGAAGCCGATCAAGAGGTAGCTGCAGAGGCCGACGCCCTCCCACCCGACGAACAGCACCGGAAGGCTGTCGCCGAGGATGAGCACGAGCATCGAGAAGATGAAGAGGTTCAGGTACGCGAAGAAGCGGTGGTACCCCGGGTCCTCCTCCATGTACTTCCACGAGTAGAGGTGGATGAGGAAGCCGACGCCCGTGACGACGAGGGCCATCGTCCCGCTCAGCGCGTCGACCGATAGGGCGACGGTGAGCGTCACGGGGGCGCCGCCCTGACCGGTGAGCTTCATCCACTCCCAGCCGCGCCAGATCAGGCGCACGGCGCGCTCGCTCTCGTGCTGGGCCTCGAACAGGATGAGGAAGGAGGCAACGCTCAGGAGGAAGGCGCCGCCGACGGCCGTGAGGCCCATCAGCGTCACGGCTTCGCGCCCGAGCCGCTTGCCGAAGATGCCGTTCACGACCGCGCCGACCAGCGGCAGGAGGACGATGAACGCGAGGAGCGTCAGGTCGTCTTTGGGAAAGAGCGAAAGAAGGGCTTCCATGACTAGAGCTTCAGGCTGTCCCCTTCATCGCTCATGACCGTCCCCTTCAAGCGATAGAAGGCGAGGACGATGGCCAGACCGACGGCCGCTTCGGCCGCGGCGACCGCGATGATGAAGAACGCGAAGATTTGGCCAGCCATATTGGCCGGGTAAACGCGATTGAAGGCGACGAGCAGGAGGTTCACGGCGTTCAGCATCAGCTCGATGCACATCAGCTGAACGAGGACGTTGCGCCGCACGAGGAACCCGATGGCGCCCAGCGTGAAAATCACGCCGGCGAGGAAGACGTAGTGCTCGACGGCGAGACCGAGGGTTTGCATCACGCGCGCTCCTTCACGAGGGGGTGACCGGCGTCGCGCGGGTGGAGCGGGCCGTGGAACAAGCTCTGCGGAGCGAGCTTCGCGGGTTTGGCCTTGCCCTTCTGCTCGACGTGCCCGCGGGCAACCGCGATCGCGCCGACGACCGCCACGATGAGCAGCGCCGTCGCGAGCTCGAACGGCACGAGCATCTTGGTGAAGAGCTCGCGTCCGACGACCTCGACGCTGCCGTGCTCGGGGGCGACCGGCTTGAAGAACGTGAGACTGTCGCGAGCACCGAGCACGAGCGCTCCGCCGCCGAAGGCGAACACCGCCATCAGCACGCCGGCGAAGGCACGGGCCGCCCAGCCGCGCGCGGGACCCGAAGGCACCTTGCTCGCATCCGGTCCGAGTAGCATCACGACGAAGACGAACAGCACCACGACCGCTCCCGCGTACACGATGAGCTGGATCGCGCCCATGAACTGCGCGTTCAAACGCAGAAACAAGCCGGCGATGCCGACGATCGTGAGCAACAGGCCCATGGCGCTGCGGATCGGGTTGCGGGCCGAGATCGTGCCCACCGCCCCGAGCAGGCTCAGGCCCGCCATCAATGCGAAGAAAAGGCTTCCGACCTGGTTCATGGCGTGAGCCTCCGGGTCTGCGATTTGGCGCCGTTCAAGATGTAGTCCTCGAAATGGGAGCGGTATTTGCGCACGAACGCGAGCGCCGGCTGCGCCGCGCCGTCGCCGAACGCGCAGATGGTGTTGCCGGTGATGTCGGAAGCGACCTCGCTCACCCGATCGAGCTCCTCGATCGAGCCTTCGCCGTCGACGATTTTGTCGAGGATGCGCTCGATCCAGCCGCAGCCCTCGCGACACGGCGTGCACTGGCCGCACGACTCGTGGCGGTAGAAGCGCATCAGGTTGTGCAGAGCGAGCACCGGGTCGGCCGCGTCGGAGAGCACGATCGCGCAGCAGGTGCCGAGCATGCTGCCGTTCATGCGGAACGTATCCACGCCGAGCGGCAGGTCGAGAATGCTCTTGCCGTTATAAGGAGCGAAGCGCGGATCGGGGTGGTTGATGATCTCGTCCGGCTTGTGCACCGGGCAGGAGGAGCCGCCCGGGATGACGCCGATGATCGGCCGGTCGCCCAGCACGCCGCCGCCCAGGTCATAGATGAGCTCGCGCAGCGTGAGCCCCACCGCGCACTCGTAGAGGCCCGGCTTCTTCACGTGGCCGCTCACGCCGAAGATGCGCGCGCCGCCGTCGTTGAAGCCGTGCAGGGCCGAAAGCTTGCTGAACTCGTCGCCCCCCATCTCGAAGACCGTCGGGGCAATCGCGATCGTCTCGACGTTGTTGACGGTCGTGGGGCAGCCGAAGGCGCCGTATTGGGCCGGGAACGGCGGCTTCAGTCGGGGCTCGCCGCGGCGGCCCTCGAGCGAGTTCAGGAGCGAGGTCTCCTCCCCGCAGATGTACGCGCCCGCTCCGGTGTGGACGTAGACCTCGACCGGGTAGTCGAAGCCGAACGGCCTGTTCCCGAGGTAGCCCTTGGCCTTCGCCTCGGCGATCGCGCCCTCGAGGCGGGCCTTCGAGAGGTGGAGCTCGTCGCGCACGTAGATGTATGCCGCATGCGCGCCGATGCCGAAGCAGCCGATGATGCAGCCCTCGACGAGCGAGTGCGGATTCTTCTCCATGATGGAGCGATCCTTGAACGTGCCGGGCTCGCCCTCGTCGGCGTTGATCACGAGGTAGCAGGGCTTCTGCGACTGCTTGGGCATGAAGCTCCACTTCGTGCCCGCGTCGAAGCCGGCGCCGCCGCGTCCGCGGATGTGCGCCTTCTTCATCTCTTCGACGACGGCTTCGCGGCCCATGCTGAGCGCCTTCTTGACGCCGCTGTAGCCGCCGGCCGCCTCGTAAGCGGAGAGCTTGTAGCCGTCCGGCTGGGAGTAGGAGTGCGTGAGGTAGGTGGTCTGCTTCAGCATCGCCGTTTCACCGAGCCAGGGAGTCGAGGATGCGGTCCACCTGCTCGAGCGTCAGGTTCTCGTGGAAAGTCTTGTCGACCTGCATCATGGGAGCGGTACCGCAGGAGGCGAGGCATTCGGCCGTGCGGAGCGTGACCTTACCGTCCTTGCTGGTCTCGCCAGCGTGGCAGCCGAGGCGCTTCTCGCAGTGGGCGAGGATCTGGTCGGAGCCGCGCAGCGCACAGGAGAGCGTGCGGCAGACCCAGACCTGGTGCTTGCCGACCGGCTTCTGGTTGAAGAGCGTGTAGAAGGTGACGACACCCTTCACGTGTGCCGTCGGGAGATCGAGCTTCTTGGAGACGAACTCGATCACTTCATCGCTCACCCACGCGCCGTTCGCGTCTTGGCATAGGTGCAGCACCGGAATGCACGCCGCCATCTTGTTCGGGTAGCGGCCGAGGATCTGTTCGAGCTTCTGGTTCTGCTCGGCGTTCAGCGCAAAAGCCATACGAGGGTTTCCGTCGTGAATCGGCTCGAAGAAGCGGGGATCGCGGAGCCTTCACAAGCCCGGGGTTTCGGGCGAGGCGAACCGTAGTTAGCCGCAAAGCAAGGTGTCAAGCTCGCCCGCGAGGAACAGCTTGTGGATCGTCGGGGGGCGCTCTAGGGTAGGCTCCGGCTCGATAGGCGAGCGATCCTTCTCGCGGAGGTTGTGCGGTGTTTTGCCCAAACTGTGGGACTGAGAACGACGAAGCGGCGACGACCTGCAAGAAGTGTGGGTTCAACCTCAAAGGCGCGGCGGCCCCCAAGTTCAAGGGCACCATGCTGATGATGAACTCACCGCAGCAGGGGATGCCGCGCCCGGGTGCTCCGGCTCCGAGTCCGGCTGCTCCTCCGCCGGCCGCGCCGCCGCCTGCTGGACCCCCGCCGGGTGCCGCACCTGCTCCTGGAGCAGGCTCGGCCGGCCGCCCCCAGCTCAAGGGAACCATGCTCGGCGTGGCGCCGCCCTCGCTGGGAGGGCACGGCCCGCCGCCCGGTGCAGCGCCCGCAGCTGCCCCGCCAGCGCAGCCCATTGCCGCGCAATTCGCGCCCACGCCCGCTGTGGCGTTCGGGGCTCCCGCGGCCCCGGCTCCCGCCCCGGCCGCACCACCCCCCGGTGTCAACCCGCTTGGCGGCACGATGGTCGCTGATCCCGCCGGCATGGGGTTCAGCCCGTACGGCGCTCAACCCGCTCCCGGTGGATACGGTGCGCCCCCAGCCCCGGCTCCGCAGCAGGGCTACGGCCCCCCGCCCGGCCAAGGCTACGGCGGGCCTCCGCCCGGTCATGCGCCCGGTTTCCCGCCTCCCGGCGGTGGCTATCCCCCGCCTGGTCAGCCCGGCGGCTACGGCGCTCCGCCCCAGCAGCCCCCGGGCGGCTACGGCGCTCCGCCTCCTCAGGGTCCGCCCGGCGGCTACGGCCCCCCGCCCGGCCAGCCCGGCGGGTACGGCGCGCCCGCTCCCCAGGGCTTCGGCGGCCCGCAGCCTGGCTACGGTGCTCCGGCTGCCGGCGGCATGCCCCCGGGCGCTGCGCCCATCGTGGCGTCGGCCGGGGGTCGCCCGATCGGCAAGACGCGCAACCCCGTGATGACGCTCGTCTTCAGCATGCTCTGCTTCGTCTACGCCATCATCCAGGTGTGGCAGATGACGAATGAGCTCAATAGCTTCCGCGGCAAGGGCGACATCAAGCCGATCCTCTTCTTCGTCCCGATCCTCGGCATCATCGAGATGTGGAAGCTCGCGCCGAAGATCCTCGAGACGAAGCAGATGGCGGGCGTGCCGAACGCTTCCGTTCAGCCCCCGGTGCTCTACCTGTTCTTCGGCATCTTCTTCTTGCCGACGGATCTGAACGAGATCTGGCAGGCAGCCGGCGGCCAACCCCGCTGAGGGAACGGTCACGACGGCGCGCGTAGCCGAGCTCAGGCGAAACGGTGCGCTCGGCCGCGTCGCGGTCGTCGCACTGCTCGTCGGACTTTCGGCGCTCGTCGCGCTCACGGACACGCCGCTCTGCCCGACGGCGTTTTTTCTCGGCGTCCCCTGCCCCGGGTGTGGTCTGACGCGCGCGACGCTCGCGCTCTTGCACGGCGACATGCACGGAGCGCTACGCTTCCATCCGCTGGTTTTCGTGCTGGCCCCGCTGTTCGGGCTCGCGCTCGGCACCGCGCTCGTCGATTACGTGCGCGGACCGCACGCGCGCGCGCTCTTGTCACCGCCTCCTGCGTGGTGGACGGCGCGGAGCGGCATCGTGCTCGCCAGCACGCTGCTCGTGCTCGTGCTCGGCGTGTGGGCCCTGCGCTTCGCGGGGTACTTCGGCGGACCCGTGCCGGTCGAGAGCTACGGCGCCTGGCGCGCTCGAGTCAGCGTCACACGTTGAAGCGGAAGTGCATCACGTCGCCGTCGCGGACGACGTAGTCGCGCCCTTCGATGGCGAGCTTGCCCGCCTCGCGGCACTTCGCTTCGCTGCCGAGGCCGACGAAGTCCTCCCACCAGATCACTTCCGCTTTGATGAATCCGCGCTCGAAGTCGGTGTGGATGACGCCCGCTGCCTGCGGAGCCGTCGCGCCGCGGCGCACCGTCCAAGCGCGCACCTCCTGCTTGCCGGCCGTGAGGAACGTGATGAGGCCCAAGAGGTCGTAGCCGGTGCGGATCACCGCGTTGAGCCCCGGCTCGCTGAGCCCGGCGCTCGCGAGGAAATCCGGGCGATCCGCCGGCTCGAGCTCGGCGATCTGCGCTTCGAGCGAGGCGCAGATCGGCACGACTTTCGCGCCCTCGCTCTTCGCGTGCGCGGCGAGCGCGACGTAGTGCTGGTTTTTCTCGAGATTGGCGAGCGACCCTTCGTCGACGTTCGCCACGTAGAAGACGGGCTTGTGCGTGAGCAGCGACAGCTCGCGCACGATCTCCTGCTCCTTCTCGTCGAGGGCGAAGGAGCGGACCGGCTTGCCTTGATCGAGGTGCGCCGACAGCCGCTCGCACACGGTGACGGCGAGCTTCTCGAGCGGGTCGCCGCTCTTCGACTGCTTGCGCGCCCGGTCGAGGCGCTTGTTCACGGTGTCGAGGTCCTTGAGGCAGAGCTCGGTGTCGATGGTGGCGACGTCCGCCACGGGATCGACGCGGTTCTCGACGTGGATGACGTTGTCGTCCGTGAAGCAGCGCACCACGTGAGCGACCGCGTCCACCTCGCGAATGTGCGAGAGGAATTGGTTACCGAGCCCCTCACCCTTCGAGGCGCCGCGCACGAGGCCCGCGATGTCGACGAAGCGGATGCTCGTGTAGACCTTCTTGTCCGGGTCGCACACCTTGGCGAGCGCCTCGACGCGCTCGTCCGGCACCATCACGACGCCGACGTTCGGCTCGATGGTGCAAAACGGGAAGTTTGCCGCCTCGGCCTTCGCGGTCGAGAGGGAATTGAAGAGCGTGCTCTTGCCGACGTTCGGAAGGCCGACGATTCCGCAGGAGAAGCCCATGGCGGCCGCCTCATAGCGTCGAGCGGCGCGCCGTGCCAGTCCGAAAGCGCGATCGCCGCTCCGAACGGGGTCGGTTCTGACGCTTTTCTTCCTGGTCGAGAAACCTACCTGAGCGCCAGCTGGGCAAATGTCCTGAGCACCCGCTCGGCCTCCGGCGCGTCCTTCGCCGGCACCGTTGCCGGCTCGATCCCCTCCGCCCGAAGCGCCGCCTCTCGCGCCTCGATGTAGCCCCGCATCACGTCGGCATCGAACTCGGGATGAAACTGCACGCCCCAGGCCCGCTCGGCGAAGCGCAGCGCGGCGTGCGGCTCCCGCTCGGTCGCGGCGAGCACGCGCGCACCGGGCGGCAACCGCGTCACCGAATCACGATGGCTCATGTTGGCGACGAAAGGCTCGAGCGACGCCCCGAACAGCGGATCGGAGTCGAGCGGCTCGACGCGCACGCTGCCCATCTCGCGCCCGCGTGGGTTCAGCTCGACGAGGCCCCCCAGAGCCTGGCCGAGCAGCTGGTGCCCGAAGCAGATGCCGAGGGTCGGTACGCCGGCGCGCACGACCTCAGCCACGGCACGCTCGGCCTCGAGGACCCACTGCGCGCGCGAGGTCACGCTCTCCGGCGAGCCCGTGATCACGAGCGCGCCGACCTCCGCGGGCTCCGGCAGCTCGCCCCGGCGCGCGTCGAGGACGCTGATCTCGCCTGCCCACGCTTCGCCGAGCGCCGCGTGGATCAAGCTCACGAAGTTACCGCGGCGTGCTTCCACGCCGGGAACCGGATCGCCTGTCACGAGCACGCTGAGGGGCCGCAAGGTGTTGTATGTATGATTTTACCGCGTTGCCTCGCCTCACGCACCTCGCCTACCGGCCCTTCGACGTCGCCCTGACGGAGCCTTTCGGCATCGCAGGCGGCGCCCAGCACATCTGCCGAAACCTGCTCGTCGAAGTCGGGCTCGAGGGCGGCGCGCTCGGGATCGGAGAGGCCGCACCGTTTCCGGCGTTCAACGGCGAAACACGCGAGGACGCGGAGCTTGCGCTCGAGAGCGCACGCGACGCTCTCCTCGGTGCCGAGGCCGCCAACTGGCGTGCCGTCGCTCGCCTCGCGAGCCAGGTGCTCGGGGCGGCACCGAGCGCCCTCTGCGCGTTCGAGACCGCGCTGCTCGATGCGCTCACGCGCTCGCTCGGGCTCTCGCTCTTCGCGTTCTTCGGCGGCGCGGAGCCGGAGCTCGTGTCGGACGTGACGCTCACGACGGGCTCGCCCGACCAGGCCGCGGACCAAGCGGCGCGTGCCCACGCCCGCGGGTTTCGTACGCTCAAGGCCAAGGTCGGCGGCGTGCCGCTCACCGACGATCTCGAGCGCCTGTCACGCGCGGCGGCCGTGGCGCCGGATGCGTCGTTCATTCTCGACGCGAACGCGAGCCTCGCGGCCGAAGAGGCGATCCGGTTGCTTCGCGCGCTCGGCTCGCTGCGCGATCGCGTCGTCCTGTTCGAGCAGCCGACCGGCGCGAAGGACCTCACGGGGCTCCGCGCCGTGCGCGAAGCGGGCGTGCGCGTCGCCGCGGACGAGAGCGCGACCACGCTCGCCGATCTCGAGCGCCTGATCGAGGCCGGCGCCGCCGACGTCGTGAACGTGAAGATAATGAAGAGCGGGCTCGTGACGGCGCTCGACATGGCGCTCGGCGCGCGGGCCGCCGGGCTCGAGCTCATGATCGGCGGCTTGGTCGAAACGCGGCTCGCGATGAGCACGTCGGCGTGCTTGGCGGGCGGTGTGGGAGGTTTTTCGTTCGTCGATCTCGATACGCCGCTCTTCATGGCCGACGACCCGTTCCAGGGCGGCTTCACCGACGAGTGGCCACGGCTCGGCCTCGGGGCCATCGAGCGCGGCCACGGAGTGCTATGTTAAACGCTCCCGGTTGTCGTCGCCCTTGGCAAGTTCGCAGCTCCTGCTTCCTCTGAGCGGCCTCGGTACGCCGCTCGACCTGCCCAACAAGATCCCCCGGGCGGACCGCGTGTTCGTCAACCACGATCTGCGCCTGTCCGGCATCGAGTGGATCGGGTTCGACATGGACTACACGCTCGCCATCTATCGGCAGGAGCGCATGGACGCGCTCAGCGTGGAGCTCACGGTCGATCGCTTGATCAAGCGCGGCTACCCCGCGTCGCTCAAGGAGATGCGCTTCGACGCACGCTTCCCGATCCGCGGGCTTCTCGTCGATCGCAAGCACGGCCACGTGCTCAAGATGGACCGCTACAAGGTCGTTCACCGCGGCTACCACGGCATGACTCGCCTGCCGGACGAGCAGATCCGCGGGCTCTACCACGACACGCGCATCCGCCCGCACACGTCGCGCTACCACTGGATCGACACCCTGTTCGCGCTCAGCGAGGTGACGAGCTACGCGGCCGTCGTGAGCGCGCTCGAGGCGCGCGGCGACGTCATCGACTACGACAAGCTCTTCCACGACGTGCGCGCGTCGATCGACGAGGCGCACGCGGACGGCACGGTGTACGGCGTCGTCACGGGCGCGATCGACGAGTTCGTCGACCGCGACGCGGAGCTCGCGCGCACGCTGCACAAGCTGCGCTCGGCCGGGAAGAAGCTGTTTCTGCTCACGAACTCCCCGCACTCGTACACCGACCGCATGATGACGTACCTGCTCGGCAACGCGATGCCGGAGTACCCGAGCTGGCGCCACTACTTCGAGGTCGTGATCTGCTCCGCGAAGAAGCCGCGCTGGTTCCAGGACGGGGCACCGCTCGCCGAACGCGACGGCGACGTGCTGAAGCCGGTGCGCGGGCAGCTCGAGCGCGGGCGCGCCTACGAGGGCGGCAACCTCGAGGAGTTCGAGCGACTCGTCGGCGTGAGCGGGTCGAGCGTTCTTTACGTCGGCGACCACATCTACGGCGACATCCTAAGGTCCAAGAAGGAGTCGTCGTGGTCGACGGCCATGATCATCCAGGAGCTCGACGCCGAGGTGCTCGCGCACGAAGCGTCCCACACCGATCTCGCCCGCATGCGCCTGCTCGAGGAGGACCTCGAGAAGCTCGAAGACGAGCTGCGCTTCTACCAGGCCCGCTTCAAGGAGCTCAGCCGAGCACCCGCCGGCAATGGGGCGGAAGCGGAACGAATTCGTGCCAAGCGTGCGGTGGAGCGCGTCCGCGCTCAGCTTCGGAGCAGCGTCGCCGAGCTCGGGGTGCGGGCGGAGCGCGTCTCGGCCCGGTTCCATCCTTACTTCGGCTCCCTCTTGAAGGAGCAGAACGAGATGTCGAGCTTCGGACTCCAGGTCGAGCTCTACGCCGACATCTACATGCGCCGCGTTTCCTGCCTGAAGTCGTACTCACCCCAGCAGTACTTCCGCTCCCCCTACGACCTCATGCCCCACGAGCTCTGACCCGCCGGCCGGCGCGGGAACATCGGGGCGGGCCTGCGCGTCCATCTCAAGCGAAGTATCCTTGCCCCGGCTGCCCAGAGCGATTTGGGGGGATCTGAGGCCAGGCCCCGAATCAAAACGAGACGCGTCCCCAAATCGCAACGCAACAAAACGTGCTACGAGCCGGCGGCTTCGGGCTGGGCAACCGGGGGGTGCGGCCCCAGATACGGCTGAAGCGGCCCGCGAAGGAACAGGAACGGCATGAATCTGGTCGAATGGCTCCAACACTTGATGACCAACTTCGGCGCGGGTTGGGTCATGTGGCTGCTGATAGCGCTGAGCGTCCTCTCCGTGGCGGTGATGCTGGAGCGCGCCTGGTTCTACTGGTCGCTCCGGGACGACATCGGCCGGCTCGCCAAGGAGCTCCGCGAGAAGCTCCGCGGTGAAGACCTCGAGGGCGCCCAAAAGCTACTCGAGGCGTCGCCCAGCGCCGAGGCCGCCGTGGTCGTCGCGGGCCTGCTCGAGGCCGATCGCGGCGCCAAGTCCGCGGACGAGGCCATGCAGGGCGCCTCGGCGCTTCAAAAGATGAAGCTCGAGCGCCGGCTCGCGTTCCTCGGCACGCTCGGCAACAACGCCCCGTTCATCGGGCTCTTCGGCACCGTCATCGGCATCGTCCAGGCGTTCGAGGCCCTCGGCAAACAGGGTGCCGTCGCCGCCGCGAAGGAAGGCGCCTTCACCGCACCGACGGAGGTGATGGCCGCGATCGCCGAAGCGCTCGTCGCGACCGCCGTCGGCCTCGTCGTCGCCATCCCGGCCGTGGCCACCTACAACTACTTCCAGCGCCTCGCACGCTCCATCCTCGCGAACACCGAGGCGCTCAGCCACGTGCTGCTCGCGCACCTGGTCGCCACCAAGCCCGGCGCTCCCGCGGCGGGGAGCGCGGAAGATTGACCCATGGCCGGTAGCGCCAAAAACGACGACGACGGCGGCCTCATCGCTGGCATCAACGTCACGCCGCTCGTCGACGTGACGCTCGTGCTCCTCATCATCTTCATGGTGACGGCGAAAATCATCGTCTCGCAGGGCATGCCGATGGATCTGCCGAAGGCGGCCAGCGGCGAAGCGTTGCAGACGATCTTCTCGGTGGAGCTCAGCGCCGACGGGCGCGTGCGCGTCGACTCGGAAGCGATTGGGAACGACGAGGCAATAGGTCCCCTGGCCAAGGACGCCTTCCGCAAGAACAAGGAGCTCCGCGCCGTGATCCGCGCCGACAAGAAGGTCGAGCACGGGCGCGTCATTCACGTCCTCGACCTCTTGAAGCGCGCGGGCATCGCCAAGATCGCCTTCGCCGTCAGCCCTCAGCGCGACGCCGTGCCCGTCGAGGCTCCACACTGAGCCATGAACGCGCCGCGCCCGACACCAGCCGTGGCCGCGCCCGAGGGTGAGGAGCCGCTCGGTCGGGTGCTCGGCCTCGGCCGCAACGATCATCTCGCGATGGTCGCGGCGGTCGTGCTGGCGCTGGTCGGTCATGCGACGGCCGGCCGGGGCGTCTTCCACACGTTCCCTTACTTGCGCGAGCTCGCGACCAGCGTGAGGAAGGGCTTGCACGACCGCCTGCACGCGCAGGTCGACATCGACGAAGACAAGCCGCCGCCCCCACCGCCGCCGCCCCCTACGCCCGAGAAGGAGCCGGAGCCGCCGCCGCCCGCAGCTCGCGCGGCTCCACCGCCCCCTCAAGCGGAAGCAAAACCTCCGGCCGCGGCCGAAGCCGGCAAGGTTCTCACCTCGGAGCCGGATCCGGACGAGCCCGTCGATCTGACCGGCGAAGGTTTCGTGACCGGCACCGGGGATCGCTTCGCCGGCGGCGTCACCGCGACGAAGGGCACTGCGAAGAACGCCGTGCGCAACGCGCAGGCCGCCGCGACCGGAACCGGGACAGGGACGGGCCCCGTCGCTCCCCCGCCCGCGCCGACCGTGAACCTGACTCGCGCAGCGGGCCCCCTCCCGGGTGATTGGAATGACTGTGGCTTCCCGCCCGAAGCCGAAGCCGAAGGCATCAACTTCGCGCGCGTGCTCGTGAGCGTGACCGTGCGCCCGGATGGTCGGGCGCGTTCCGTCTCCGTGCTGAAGGACCCGGGCTACGGCCTCGGCTCGTGGGCGCGGCAGTGCGCGATGCGCAAGAGCTACCAGGTTGGCCTGAACGCGCAGGGCCAGGCGGTCGAGCAGACGACCCCGCCCTTCAACATCAAGTTCACCCGCTAGGAAGCGAGAGCGGGGCTGCTTAATACCCGCGCACGATCGCGCGAAGCGGGCCCGAAAAATTCACGATCGATCAGCACGGTCCCCGGTGTACTGTCCCCGGCTGGGATGGAAGATCGGCTTGAGCAGCTCGCGCGCGTCGAGCTCTTCTCCGGCCTGAAACCGGCCGCGCTGGAGCTCATTGCCAAGGTCGCTGCGGAAGAGACGCACGCGACCGGAACGAAGATTTTTCAGCACGGCGACGCCGGCGACAAGCTCTACCTCATCCTCGAGGGCAAGGTTCGCATCAGCCGCGAGGTCCCCGGCATGGGGGAGGAGGCGCTCGCCGTGCTCGGACCGGGCCAGATGTTCGGGGAGATGGCGCTCCTCGACGAGTCGCCTCGGTCCGCCGACGCCCGTGTCCACGAGCGCTGCCGTTTGCTCGCGATCGCGAAAGACGGGTTCGATGACCTTTTGTTCATGCACAAAGACCTGGCCTACGAGGTCTTGTGGTCGATAGTCAGGATGCTCGTCGCGAGGCTGAGGGAAACGAACGACAAGCTGACTTTCCTTAGTGTGAGCGGGAAGTTCTAAAGGCCTCTTGCCGGCTTCGGGGAAGTTCTAAAGGCCTCGAGCCCCGCGTCGCTTCCATCCGCGTGACGCGAACGGTGCCGGTCTCGCCGGTTTGTCGTGAGGGTGATCGCCGCAAGAGGCCGATCGATCTGGTCTGCCAAGACTTCGAGGTCGTTTCGGCGGCCTTCGGCCGCGGGGCGCTTCGCGCCGTTCGACTGATAGCGCGTCGACTGTTGAGCTCTCCACCGGTCCGCTGTTGGGCTCGGTCGGACGGAGGATTGGAGGCCTATCGTCCGGCTTTTCCGCGGGCTTTCCCCAGAATCCTCAAC
>DATMCL010000506.1:0-8600 GCA_035558375.1 Polyangiaceae bacterium | reverse complement strand
CTGCGCCACGGAGTCCGGCAAGTCCTCGAGCCTGAGCACGTCGCCGCGACAGAGTACCGCCGCGCGCTCGATGACGTTCTCGAGCTCGCGCACGTTGCCGGGCCACCCGTAGTCCATCAGTCGCGCAAGCACGTCGCGCGGCACGCTGAGCCGCGCCCGGCCGTTCTTCTTGCAATAGATTCCGAGGAAGTGATCGACGAGCAGCGCCACGTCCTCGCGCCGTGAGCGGAGAGGCGGCGCCGTGAGGGCGATCACGTTCAGCCGGTAATAGAGGTCCTCGCGCGGCTCATGGACTACGGCTGGCCGGGCAACGTCCGGGAGCTCGAGAACGTCATCGAGCGCGCGGCGGTCCTGTGCCGCGGCGACGTGCTCCGGCTCGAGGACCTCCCCGATTCGGTGGCTCAGGCGAGCGCGCCGGCGCCGGATTCGCTCTCGTTCCCCATCGGCACCCCGCTCGACGAGGTCGAGATGCGCATGATCCGCGAGACCCTCAAGCACACGCAGGGCGACAAGCCTCTCGCCGCGCAACTGCTGCGGATTTCGGCGCGGACCATCTACCGGAAGCTCGGCGAGGCCGAGGGACCGCACTGACAATCTGGCAAAGCCGGGGCTTGGAGGTTCGAAAGCCCGTCAGGATGTCGGAGCGAGCTCGGAGGAGGCTCGAGCGCTCGGGAAAAAGCGCTGGAGTTTCGCTGGCATCGTGCGGTACCTAGCGGCTGGCACGCCGTTCGCTTAGTTCGGCTCGGACCATTGGCTCTCGACCCGCTCCTCAGGAAGTACTTCCCCGTGCTGGTGCTGGCTCTGCTGGCACTGAGCGCGTACTTCGAAGCCTCCGGCGCGACGGAGCTCGTCGGCGCGGCGTTCATTGCTCCGGTGCCGAGCGGTAGCGCGCTCCCGCCGCCGCGCGCCTCCAAGCTGCCGCCCGGGTTCGGGCGCAACGAGCAGCGCTCGGCTGACCCCATCATCGAGCGCAACCCCTTCGACTCGGTCACGGGCCCCCTCAACGCCAAGCCCATCGAGACGCCGGCGCTCACCCCGAAGCCCGAGGAGCTCGAAGCGAAGGATCCGCTGCACGTGCCCGCCTGCGAGGGGGTCAACGCGTACATCATCACCGAATCGACCGACCGGCTGTGGTCCGTCGCCGCGCTTCAAGGCAACGGCGAGCCGCGGCCGCGCATGCGCCGGGTCGGCGACGACGTGGGCGGCAAGAAGGTCGAGTACATCGGCTTCAATCCCGTGGAAAACAGCCCCGCCGTCTGGCTGTCCTCCGGCGCGACCCTCTGCCAGACGCTGCTCTTCCGCGTGGCCCAGACCCTCGCGGCCCCGAGCGCGACGGCAAGCGCGGCCACCCCGGCGCCCGAAGCTCCGGCAGCCGGCCGCGGCGCTCCCGCGATTCCGCCCGACATCGCCTCGAAGATCCAGAAGATCAGCGATACCGAGTTCCACGTCGATCACGCCGTGATCGACAACATCCTCGAGCACCAGGCCGAGCTCATGAAGTCGGCGCGCATCGTCCCCGAGCAGAAGGACGGCAAGGTGCTCGGCATTCGGCTGTTCGGCATCCGCCCCGACACGCTGCTCGGCACGCTCGGTATCCAGAACGGCGACCGGCTCGAGAGCATCAACGGATTCAACATGGGCAGCCCCGAGAAAGCCCTCGAGGCGTACGCGCGCCTCCGCACCGCTTCGAGCCTGAACGTCAAGGTGAGCCGCAAAGGCGCGCCCGTGAGCATCGACTACAAGATCCAATGAGAACGCTCGTCACGCCCCTTAGGAGCCTCCTTGCCGTGCTCGCCCTGGCTGCGATCGCGGAGCCTGCGCTCGCTCAGGACGCCGATCCGCCCGCCAAGGCCAAGCGACCCCACACGCCGCGCGTGCTGCAGCGCCGCAATCGCGAGCGCGAGAAGGCCGAGAAGGCGGCCAAGAAGGCGGAGGCGGCGGCCGCCGCTAATGCTGCCACCCCACCGGCGGTCGGCACGCTGGCGGGCACGCCGCCCCCCGGCGTGATTCCCGACAAGGATCCGCCCGGTGCCGCCGGCCCCTTGCCGAACAACATGGACAAGATCGCGCAGGCGACCGACGTGCCCTTCCACGCGAAACCCGCGGGGCACATGGTGAAGTTCAACCTGAACGACGCCGACCTCGCCGAGCTCGTCAATCACATCAGCGGGCTCACGGGGCGCCGCTTCATCTACGGCGCCAAGGTGCGGCAGATCAAGGCGACCGTCGTGTCGCCGGAACCCGTGACGCTCGACGAGGCGTACCAGGCGTTCCTGTCGATCCTCGAAGCAAACGGTATGACGGTCGTGCCGCACGGCCGCTTCCTCAAGATCATCGACAGCGGCGGCGTCGTGACGCAACCCACGCCGATCGTCGCGCGCGGCGAGCCAGTGCCCGACGCCGACCGCTACGTGACGCGCCTGTACCGGCTCGAGAACGCGTCGCCGGACGAGATCGTCACCGTCCTCAACAAGTTCAAGAGCAAAGACGGCGACATCACGCCGTACTCCGCGGGGCGGCTGCTGATCATCACCGACACGGCGACGCAGGTCCGCCGCCTGATCCGCATCATCGAAGAGGTCGACATCGGCGGCTCGGGCCAGCACATGTGGATCGAGCCCGTTCACCACGGCACGTCGGCCGACATGGCCAAGCGCCTGAACGAGCTGTTCGAGATCGGCACGGCCGGCGCCCCCGCCGCGGCCGGCGCGGCGCCCGGGACGGCGAAGACGCCGTCGGGCCTCTCGCGCGTGGTCGCCGACGACGCCTCCAACAGCCTGATCGTCGTCGGCACGGAGGACTCCTACCTGAAGATGCTCGAGCTCTTGAAGCGGCTCGACACGGAGGGCACGGACAAGGGGCACATCCACGTGCTCGCGCTGCAACACGCGATCGCGGACGAGCTCTCGCAGACTCTCACGCAGATGCTCGCCGGTCAGGCGGCGAAGTCGCCGGCCGCGGGCGGCGCCGGCACTGCCGGTGGCATGTTCGAGGGCGACGTGCGCGTCACTCCCGACAAGAGCACGAACTCGCTGATCGTGACGTCGTCGGGGCGCGATTTCGCGACCTTCCGGCTGGTGGTGGACAAGCTCGATCGCGCGCGCCGCCAGGTGTTCATCGAGGCCGTGATCATGGACCTCGGCGTCTCCGACACGCTCGACATGGGCGTCGCGTTCCACGGCGGCCACAGCTTCGGCGGCGGCCCGAACGATCCCTTCCTCTTGAGCGGGTTTCAGGCCGGCAAATCGCTCGCCTTCCCGCAGGATCCGAGCTTGCTCCAGGGCTTCGCGGCCGGCGTGCGCGGCACCGATTTGCCGGGCACGCAGGACCTGCTCGGGCCCGGCATCAGCATTCCGGCGTTCGGCGTCGTGTTGAGCGCCATCGCGTCGAGCGGCCGTACCAACATTCTTGCGACTCCGCACATCATCGCGACCGACAACACGGTCGCCGAGATCAACATCGGCGAGAACATTCCCCTGCAGACCAACGTCGGTGGCGCGAGCACCGCCTCGCTGGCAGGTCTCGGTGCAGCCGGTGGTGCCGCCGCGGCGATGACCCCGTTCCTCGGGCTCGGCGGCGGCTTTGGTTACAACGCCCCGCGCCAGGACGTCGGCAACAAGCTCAAGGTCACCCCGCACATCAACGAGTCGAACCAGGTGCGGCTCGAAATCGACCAGGAGTCGAGCGCGCCGGGTCCCGCCGTCGGACAGCTCGGTGCGATTCCGATCGTGAAGCGCACGGCCAACACGACCGTGGTCGTCGCCGATCAGCAGACCGTCGTGATCGGCGGCCTGATGCGCGACGAAATGGTGGTCTCCAAGGAGAAGGTGCCGATTTTGGGTGATTTGCCCGTGCTTGGCGCGCTTTTTCGCCACTCGAATCAGGTCAAGCGCAAGACCAACCTCTTGCTCGTGCTCACTCCGCACGTGATTCGCGACCAGAGCGACCTCCGGCGCATCTTCGAGCGCAAGATGCAGGAGCGGCAGGAGTTCATCGATCGCTACTTCGTCTTCTCCGACGTCGACTGGAAGCCGCCGCGCGATTGGTCGCGCACGAACGGGCTCGTCGAGGACATTCGCCAGGCGTACCTCCAGATCGACATTCAGTCGGCGGTCGAGGAGGAGAGCAAGGCGTGGGACGACACGACCGAGCGCGTGCCGAGCGATCCCATCGAGCTTCCGACCAGCGTGCGCGAGGGCAACAGCTCCTCACTCGTCTCGAAGCCCAAGTCGTCGGGCGCGGCGGCGCCCGCCAAGGCGCCCGCCAAGCCTGCCGCTCCGCGCCCGTCGCGAGCGCGCGGTAAGCGCGGCGAGCTCGATCCGCCCATCATCATCAACCCTATCGCGCGCAGCGTGAACTCGGTCGAGCGAGTCGAATGACCCCGCAACGAGCGCTCGGTCAAATCCTGGTCCGTCACGGCGCCGTGACGGAAGAGGCCCTCGAGCCGCTCTATTTGCAGCAGACGTCCGACAAGCCGCAGGGGCTGCTCGAGCTGGTGCTTGGGTCGCACCTCGCGAGCGAGGGTGACGTCGCGAAGGCGCTCGCGGCCGAGTGCCACCTGCCGTACCAGGAAAAGATCAACGTCGAGGCGATCCCACCCGAGCTCGCGATCCGCCTGCCCATCACCTACGCCAAGGCGCACGGGCTCTTGCTGACGGCGGAGACCGACGACGAGATTGCGCTGTTCTGCTCCGATCCGCTCGACACGGCCGGCATCGACGACGTGCGCGCGATGTTCGGCAAGCCGCTCGCGCTCACCGTCGCCCCCGCCGAAGCCGTCGTCGACGCCATCAACCGCGTCTACGAGCGCGGCGCGACGATGAGCGAGCTCGAGCCGGTCGAGAAGGCCGACGACGACGAGGAGATCGACATCCTCGACTCCGACGAGGACGCACCGATCATCCGCTGGGTGAACGGCCTCTTGTCGCAGGCCGTCAAGGAGCGAGCGAGCGATATCCACATCGAGCCGGAGGAGCGCGAGGTGCTCGTGCGCTACCGCGTGGACGGGCAGCTCTACGTCGCCAAGCGCGCGAGCCGCCAATTCATGAGCGCCGTCATCGCGCGCGTGAAGATCATGGCCGGCCTGAACATCGCCGAGAAGCGCCTGCCACAGGACGGCCGCATTTCGCGCAAGATCGGCGGCCGCAGCATCGACGTTCGCGTCTCGACTATCCCGACCAGCCGCGACCACGAGCGCATCGTCATGCGCCTCCTCCACAAGTCGAACGTGCTGCTCGACCTCGCGGAGCTCGGCTTCGCCCCGCGCGATTTCCAGATCATGGACGACATGATCCGGCGTCCTGACGGCATCATGCTCGTCACGGGTCCGACCGGTAGCGGCAAGACGACGACGCTCTACTCGTGCCTGAACCGCATCAACACGCAGGACATCAACATCCTGACGGCGGAGGATCCGGTCGAGTACGAGATCCTCGGCATCCACCAGGTGCACGTCCAGCCGAAGATCGGCCTCACGTTCGCGAGCGCGCTGCGCGCGTTCTTGCGCCAAGACCCGGACGTGATTCTCGTCGGCGAGATCCGCGACAAGGAAACCGCGGAAATCGCGATCCACGCGTCGATGACGGGCCATCTCGTGCTTTCCACGCTGCACACGAACGACGCGGCGTCGGCCGTGACGCGCCTGGTCGAGATGGACATCGAGGCCTTCCTCGTGCGCTCAACGCTGGCCGCGATCCTCGCGCAGCGCCTCGTGCGGCGCTTGTGCCAGGAGTGCAAGGAGCCGTACCACCCGACCGCCTACGAGCTCCAGCAGATCGGCGTCGATCCGGAGCGGACGAAGCGGCGCGACGACCGCGTAGTTTCCCCGCGCTACCTGCCGCACGGCGTCGATTACCAGCCGGTCGGATGGCGCGAAGCCGAGCCGCCGACGTTCTATCGCCCGAAGGGCTGCGACCGCTGCGACAACAAGGGCTTCACGGGGCGCTTCGGCATCTACGAGATGCTGGTGGTCGAAGACGTCGTCGGCCGCCTCGTGCTCGAGAACGCGGATGCGCGCACGATCAAGCGGGCGGCGCAGACGCAAGGCATGGACACGCTGCGCGACGACGGCGCGCGCAAAGTGCTCCAGGGGCTCACCACGGTGGAAGAGGTCGTCGCCGCCACTCAGGACGACGTCGTCGTCGACTGATGGCGGAGTAAGGCAGCACCGTGGCGGTCTTCGAATTCCGTGGAGTCGAGGTCGCGAGCGGCAAGTCGGTCAAAGGCTTCCGCGACGCTGAGAACCCGAAAGCGCTGCGTATCGTGCTGCGGCGCGACGGCATTCTGCTCACGCAGGCGACGATAGAGAGCGCGCGCGTCGCCCGCGATCAGAAAGCCGTCGACGTCTTCGCGTTCATGAAGCGCCCGAGCGCGCGCGACGTGAGCATCATGACGCGCCAGCTCGCGACGCTCGTGCGCGCGGGCGTGCCGCTCGTGGAGTCGGTGGCGGCCCTCACCGAGCAGGTCGAAAACCAGCAGCTCGTGCGCATCCTCACCACCGTGCGCGAGAGCCTCAACGCCGGTACGAGCTTCGCGAAGAGCCTCGAAGCGCACCCGAAGACGTTCGTCACGCTTTACACGAACATGATCGCCGCGGGTGAGGCGTCCGGCACGCTCGAAGCGGTGCTCGAGCGGCTCGCGGACTTCATGGAGGGGCAGGCGAAGCTCCGCGGCAAGGTCGCGGGCGCGCTCGCCTATCCGGCCCTCATGTCCGTCTTCGGCATGGGGCTCGTCGCGTTCCTCATGGTCGCCGTCGTGCCCAAAGTGACGACCGTGTTCGACAGCCTCGGGCAAGCCTTGCCCTGGTACACGCGCTTGCTCATCACGGTCTCGAACATCGTGGGCGGCTACTGGTGGGCGCTGATCGGCGGAGCCGCCGCGGCCATCTACTCGTTCCGGCGCTTCAAGAACACGCCGGCCGGCAAATTGCGCTGGGAAACCTTTCGTCTCAAGGCGCCGCTCTTCGGCCGGCTCGAGCTCTTGGCCTGCGTCGCCCGTTTCTGCCGGACGCTCGCGACGCTGCTCGCGAGCGGCGTGCAGCTTTTGCCGGCGCTCGAGATCGGTCGCAACGTGCTCGAGAACGCGAAGCTCGAGGGCGTCGTCGACGAGGCGATCGTCGCGATTCGCGGCGGCGACAACATCGCCGAGCCGCTCAAGCGCAGCCGCGCGTTCCCACCGATGGTGACGCACATGATCGCAGTCGGCGAGCGCACCGGCCAGCTCGAAGCGATGCTCGAGAACGTGAGCCGCTCCTACGAAGCGGACGTCGAGGTGCGCGTCACGGCGCTCACGAGCATTCTCGAGCCGCTCATCATCGTGATCCTGGGCGTGATGGTCGGCTTCGTGGCCTTCGCCATCCTGATGCCGCTGATTCAGATGAATCAGCTCGTGGAGTGACGCATGCGCCTACCTCCCCACGAGCCCAAGCTTCTGTTCCCCTGGGAAGGGCGGGGCGGCCTGCGTCGTTTCTTCCGACTCGGACGGCTCCGGCCCTTCCTCGTCATCTTCGGCGTGGTGGGCTTCGTGACGCTGGTCGGAGCGCGCGAGCGCCGCGCTTCGGGCGTGCGGCAGACGCGGGCCACGCTGCTCGGCGCCCGGCGCGTCGTGGAGGCGTACCTCGCCGACCACGACGGAGGTTGTCCGCCGAGCTTCGAGAAAGCGGTGGAACAATCCCACGTTGAAACGATCCCGCGTGACGCTTGGGGACGGCCGTTACGGCTCGTGTGCCCCGGGCGCTGGGAAGGGGCACGCTACGAGTTGATGAGCGATGGGCCTGACGGCGAACCCGGGGGCCTGGACCGGATTGAATGAAAACGAGGAAGCGATGAAACAGGAGCTCTCTGTGTCGGTTATTAACCATGTGCTCGTCGCACGCCGGCGTCGGCTGAAACGACGCCTCGAACGTGGCGTGACCTTGTTCGAGGTGCTGATCGTCGTCGCCATCTTGGCGATGATCGCCGGCGGCGTGGCGTTCTTCGCCCTGCCGCAATTCAACAAGGCGAAGGTGAACACGGCGGAGGGCGCCGCGCGGGTCATCCGCCAGGCAGCCTCGCAATGGCAAGCCACCAACAACGAGACGAGCTGCCCGACCATGAGCCAGCTGGTTCAGGACAAGCTGCTCGATCCGGGCCAGAACACCGCCGACCCTTGGGGCCAGCCGTTCTCGATCACCTGTGGCGACGAGGACGTGATGGTCGTCTCGGGCGGGCCCGACAAGAAGAAGGGCACCAAGGACGACATCGTGATCCCGAAGGGAGCGACCGGTCCCGGAGAGTAATGCTTCCCCCGCGCCGCTTCCAGAAGAGCTCCGGCTTCACGCTGATCGAGGTCCTGATCGTCGTGGCGCTGATTGCGATCCTTTCCGGGTCGGTGATCTACGGAACCGGCATGCTGAGCTCGAGCCGCTTGCGCGGGGCAAGCTCACTCATCGCGAGTGGCGTTCGGCTCGGGCTCGCGCGAGCGAACACCTCGGGCCATGCGACACGCATGACGCTCGATCTCGACACCGACAAGGTCTTGCTCGAGGAGGCGAGCGGCTCCGTCATGCTGCGCGACAAGAAAGCGCCGGCCGGCGGCGCGCAGGCCGCGACGGAGGCCGAGAA
>DATMCL010000505.1:0-10415 GCA_035558375.1 Polyangiaceae bacterium | reverse complement strand
GCTTTCGTTCAATCCTGAATAGTTGGATCTTTCCAGGAGAGCTCGATCAATAACTCGTTCCCCTCGAGTCACCTCGAAGGGTTGGCGCGTCGGGCTTGGATCGCGACTACGGGGTCTATCGCGTCAGACGAGGACTTCGCTGATCTCGACGGGCATGTGCCGGTAGGTCTTGTGCCGGCCTTGGCCCATGCCGGATGGGACCCCGTAGGGCTTCAGCGCCGTGTCGTAGAGATCGATGATGTTGTAGACCTTGTCGTACCAACCGGGCTTGAAATGCCCGTTGCCGCCCACGATGGCGTGGAAGATGCCGTCCGGGTTGTGCCCCGTCCCGGTGCCGCCACCGCCGTAGTCGGTGCCGAGCACGACGAGCGTGTTGTCGAGCAAGGTCTTGCCGTTCGACTCGAGGTAGTTCGGGTCGTCCATCGCGAGCAGGGCGCTCGCGAGGTTCGTGTTGCAGAGGTGCGCGTGCAGCCGGCACTTGTCCCACTTGTTGTTGTGGAAATAGAAATCGTGCGGGCTCGTGCCCGGTAGGTCTTGCGAGAAGTTCACGCTCGCGCCGAGCGCGCTGTACGTGCCGCGGAAGCCGACGTGGTCGCCCGACCCGACGAACAGCATGCTGCCGAAGCGCAGCACGTCGCAGCGCAGCGCGAGCGCCATCAGCTCTCCCTGCAGCTTGAACGCCGCCTGGAAGTCTTCCCACTCGATGATGGGAGCACTGCCGCCTGCGCCGCCTTGCGCGAGATCGTAGTTCACGTTGGTGCCCGGGTCCGTGACGCCGGTCGGTGGCTGGCAGTTCTTGGCTTCCTGTCCGACGGCGTCCATGACCATCGCATCGACGGGCGCCAAGCGCATCTCGACGTTGCGGATGTTGTCGAGGTGGACCGACAGCTTCGCCTTCGAGTCGGCACCAAGCGGCGACGCGTCCTGCGTGTAGTGCTTGTACTCCGCGATGACGCTGTCGAGCACACTGCGCCGCATGTGTCGCTCCGCGACGGCAGCCGGATCTTCCATGCCGCTCGGCGTCGTGGGGGTGAGCCCGCCGAAGAACTGCTCGAAGATGCGCGTCGGCCGGCGCTCCGGGCGCTCGCCGGGGCTGCCGTCCCAGTTCCAATGGCGCGTGAACTGCGACACCGAGCCCGTGCGAAACCACATGCCGATCGACTTCGTGCCGAGCAGCGTCGGAACGCCGTCGGGATGAAGCTGCTTCTTCACGAGCTGCTCGAGCGACGGACCGGACGCTTCGTACTCCACGCGCTGCGGGTCGCCGACGAACGTCACGTCACCGACCTTGAAGTGCGGCTCGCCCGACCCGAAGTCGTGAGCGTGCTTGCACTCGAGATTCGTGAAGAAGCTCATCTTGCTCTCGAGCGGCTTGTACGCCTCGAGCGGGCCGCTGAACTTCTTCAGACTCTCTTGGCGATCGATGCCCAGGCCGAAGAACATCGTGATGAGGCGCATGGGCGGCGCCGCGTCTTGGGCACGCGCCGAGCGCGGTCGCATCTCCTCCAGGAACGGGAGTCCGATGAGCACGCCACCCGAGCCATGCAGGAACGTGCGGCGGGAAAGGATCTTACGCATGGCTAGTTTCCCGTCCCCGTCGTGGGCGTCACCGTCAGGATCGTCTTGAAGAGCGTGCTGTGCGCGACTGCCACGACCATCGCGGAGAGCGTGCTGCCGTTCGCCTGGTACTGCTTTCCGACGCGCTCTTCGGCTTCGACGCGGGCGACCTCGTCGGCGCTGCGAGCGGTTGCGAACGAGATGAAGTGCTCCGTCATGCAGGTCTGGACCATCGGATCGGTCGAGAGCACCTTCATGTAGCTCGCGACGTCGGTGTACTGCGGCTGCGGGTCTTCATCCGTGGGTACCCAGCCGTCGAGCGTGAGCGGCTTGCCGTCGGCGTCTGTCTCGCCGAGGTAGCGTCCGGCACCGTCGAAGCGCGCGAAGCCGAACGACAGCGGCTCGAACTGGCTGTGACAGCTCCAGCACTGCTCGCGCCCCTGTCGAATCACGGATTTCTCGCGCTCGTTCAGCCCGGCGTTGTCCGTGTTGAACTGGTCGATCATGGCCGCGACGTTGTCGGGCACGGCGATCGGGAGACGGCAGAGCAGGCGCTCCATCAGGTATTTGCCGCGATTCACGAACGACCCGATGGCGCGGTCGCCCATGCCGGCGATCATGCCCGGGTGAGTGAGGAGGCCGACGCGCTGGGGCAGGCTCGCGACGTCCACCGTTTGCAGGCCCGAGCCGGTCGCGGGCAGACCGAGGAGCGCGGCCGTGGTCGGGTTCACGACGAAGCGCGTGGTCGTGAACAGCGCGGAGATGCTGCCGTGCTGGGTCCAGAAGTGGTCCTGGAACGTCGCGACCATGGACTCGTTCAGCGCCGTGCGGTCGGCATCGGTGGCGCCGTCGAACGACGCGTAGCGCGCACGGCTGAAGTCGGTGCCGAAGGCTTCGGTGAAGCGTTGTGCTTTGGGGTCCGCCAGCATTCGCTGGATCTGCGCGTCCAAGACCTCCGCCTTGACCAGACTTCCGTCGCCGGCGGCCTTGAGCAGCGTGTCGTCCGGCACGCTGAGCCAGAGGAACGAGGCGAGTCGCGCACCGAGCTCGTAACCGTCGAGGTCGCGCTGGGCCGAAGTGCTCGCCGTTTCGGCCTCCATGCGGAACAGGAACTCCGGAGACTGCAGCATCGCGTGCGCGGTCCAGATCATCGCGTGGGCGTAGTCGAGCTTCTCGGTGAGCCCCGCGTTGAAGACGGTGAGCAGCGCGTCCACCTGACGCTGCTCGAGGGGGTGACGGAACAGGAGCCGCCCGAGCGCCTGAATGGTCGCCGTCCCGCATGCCGCCGTCGCCTCCGTGCAGACGCCGAGGCGCTTGGCGAGCGCTGCGAAATCCGCGCGCTTGGCGACGGCTTCCGCTACTTGGAAGTACGCGAGCGCGTGCTGCTCGACGCTCGTTTGCTTGTCGGCGATGTGCTTGAACACGCCGTCACCCGCATCGTCCGGGATGCCGCCGGCGGACGCATCGAGCTCCGCGGGCAAGAGGCTCACGCCGAGGACGTCCAGGATGCTGTAGCCGTATTCGAACTTACTGAGGCGCGCGGCGAGGCCCTGGCGGCTGAACACGGTGGGTGTGCTCGTCGACGGAGCGCCCGCCATGTGCGAGCCGGCGCCAGCCCCGCTGGCCGGCGGCGCGCCCGTGGTGCCGCCGCTCGACGACGGCTTCCCGCCCGAACCGGCGCCGGGGCTCGTGCCGCCCGTGCCTGCTGAAGGGCCGCGCTGGTTACCAGAACCAGGAGGCGGTGTGAGGTCTGCCGTGCACGCGAGCAAGACTCCACCCGCAACCACGAGTGCCGTCAACGACGACTGTCGGCGTGATCCCATTGGGGACGCAAGCTCCTGAGTCCCTCGCGCAGCGCGCTCGGGACGTTGTTCACGCTAGGTATTCCCAGCGTACAAGTCGATGATCAAATCTGGCGCACCCAGCGCGTGCGATCAGTCGCGTCGCGTCTTCGGTTGAAGGGTGAATAGTCGCGTTCGGGTGAACTTCAGCCGACCCCGCAGGGTGATGCGCTCTCCCAGAGCACAAGTATCGACGCAAAAAAACGGCCCCGGCGGTATCAGAGCGATACCTGTCGGGAGCCTAACTTTTAGTGCATCGACAGCCGTACAGCGCAGCGCGAATGTTCGAGCCCCGTCCTCGTTGCGGAGCATGCTCCCCGCCTGGTCGACCACGAGCGCAATCGTCTCCGGGTCCGTCTACCTACTCGCGCCCGTAGCCGCCGCCGCCCGGTGTTTCGATGCGCAGACGATCGCCGATTTGCAAACGTAAGCTCGCCTTGCCGCCGACGTCGCGACCGTTCAAGGAGTTCCTTCCCGGCGAGCCGGGCTCTCCACCAGCGAGCCCGAACGGTCGCGTCGTCCGACGTTCGGAAAGGATCGACACCTCGGCTGGCTCCAAGAACTCCAGCTCGCGCACCACACCATCACCGCCGCGAAACAGCCCGCGTCCGCCCGAGTGCGCTCGCAGCGAGAACTCGACGACGCGCACGGGGTAACGCGCCTCCAAGACTTCTATGTCGGTGATGCGCGTGTTGGTCATGTGCGTGTGAACGCCCGAAGCGCCCGAAAAATCCGGCCCAGCGCCCGCTCCGCCCGCGATCGTCTCGTAGTAGCCGAAGCTCGCGCTTCCGAACGAGAGATTGTTCATGGTGCCTTGGCTCGCGGCGGCGCGCCCGCTTGCACCTAAAAGGACATCGACGATGCGTTGGGAGGTCTCGACGTTTCCGCCCGCGACGGCGCGGCCGTCGGACGGAGCGAGCAGGCTCGGCTCCGGAATGACGACCTCCACGCGTCTGAGGATGCCGTCGTTGAGCGGGATCGACCGCCCGGCGAGCACGCGCAGGAAGTAGATGACGGCGGCGAGCGTCACCGCGCGGGGAGCGTTCAGATTTCCCGCATGCTCCGCGCCGCTGCCGGTGAAGTCCACGCGCAGGCGATCGTCCTTCACGGTGAGGCGCACGCAAACGGGTGTGCCGTCGTCGAGCGAGTCGGCGAGCACACTCTCGCCGCGCGGAAGCGAGCGGATGGCCGAGAGTACGGCGTCGTCGGCTTCCTCTTGAAGGTATGCCATGTACGCGTGCACGACCTTCGTGCCGTGCGCTTTGGCGAGCGAGCGGAGCAGGCTCGCGCCCTCGCGGTTCGCCGCGATCTGAGCGCGCAGGTCTGCGAGGTTTATCTCGGGCAGGCGCGCGGGGTAGGGTTTTTGTGCGAGAAGCGCCAGCAATTCGCCTTGCGCGAGCTCCCCCCGGTGCACGAGCCGCACGGCGCGAAGCACGACCCCTTCCTCCTCGAGAGAGCGGGAGAACGGCGGCATGGACCCCGGGGTGATGCCGCCGACGTCGACGTGATGGCCGCGGTTCGCGACGAAGAACGCCAGCGTGCCGGCGTCGTCGTGAACCGGCGCGACGACGGTGATGTCGGGGAGATGAGAGCCCCCGCGCGCCGGATCGTTCGTCACGAACACATCGCCCTCGCTCATCTCGGGGTGGCTCGCGAGCACCGCGCGCACCGACTCGCCCATCGCGCCGAGGTGCACCGGAATGTGCGGAGCGTTCGCGATCAGGTGTCCGCCCGGGTCGAACACGGCGCACGAAAAATCGAGACGCTCGCGGATGTTGGTGCTCTGCGCCGTCTTCTGCAGGATGCGGCCCATCTGCTCGGCGATCGACATGAACGCGTTGCCGAACACTTCGAGCGTGATGGGATCGCGCTCTTCGCTCGCGCTCCGCACGGCCCTCTGTGCAGTGTCCCGCGCGACGAGGATGCCGTCGGGTCGCACGCTGAGCTCGAAGCCCGGCTCGACCAGCGTGGTTCCCGTCGCGTCGAGCACGAGCGCCGGGCCCGGAACGCGCTGTGCGGCCGCGAGCGTTTCGCGTGCGAAAACAGGTACTTCGTGCCAGGCGCCCTCGAGCCAGACGCGGGCGATTCGGAGCGGCGCAGCCGGCTCGACGCCGACACTCGTCACGGTGGGCGCGGCGTGCTCCGCGCGCGCGGCGAGCACGACGCGCGCGGCCACGATTTCGATCGGATCGTCCGGGCGTGTGTAGCCGAAGAGCTGCCGATGGCGCGCCTCGAAGCTCGCGCGGAGGGCCGCTGCGGGCTCGAGGCCGAGCGTCAGCGGCGTCTCGGTTCCCGAGTAGCGTAGGTCGACGCGCCGCTCCGTGCTCGCGGTGACGACGTTCACACCGTCGGCGCTCATGCTCTCGCGGCCGCGCTGCTCGAGCTTCTCGAAATGGGGACGGAGCGCAGCGAGCGTCTCGGGGCCTAGCGGCGCGCGACCGGCGTCCACGCTGCCATGCCACGACGTCGGAGCTGTGCCCATGCCGAAGGCCGAGAGCACACCGGCATGCGGATGAAAGAGCAGCGTCCTCATGCCGAGCAGGCGGGCAACGCCGCACGCATGCTGGCCGGCCGCGCCACCGAAGACGACGAGCGCATGCTCGCGCACGTCGTAGCCGCGGCTCACCGAAACCTTTCGAATCGCTTCCGCCATGTCGTGGTTCGCGACCTCGACGAACCCTTCCGCGACCGCCTCGAGCGTGCGTTCGAACCCCAGTTTTTCGAGCCTTTTAGCGAGACTGCGCACGGCGTCGCGCGCGCGCTCGGGCTGCAAAGGCAGCGGAAAGCGATCCGGTACGAGCCTGCCGAGGAGCAGGTTCATGTCCGTGATCGTCGGCTCGCTCGCGCTCGTCCGGCCGTAGCACAAGGGGCCGGGATCGGCGCCCGCACTCTCCGGGCCCACGGTCAGCCGCCGGCCGTCGAGACGACACAAGGAGCCGCCACCGGCAGCGACCGTGTGAATGTCGAGCATGGGCGCGCGCACGCGCACGCGCGCCACTTCGCGCTCGTAGACGGAGTCGAGCTCTCCGGCGACGCGCGACACGTCCGTCGAGGTCCCACCCATGTCGAAGCCCACGGCGTTTTCGATGCCGCACGCGCGCGCTATCTCCGCGACGGCGACGACGCCGCCCGCAGGTCCCGAAAGCAGCGCGTTCTGCGCGCGAAGGCGTGACGCTTCGACGAGACCCCCGCTCGACTGCATGACGCGCACGCTGCTTCCCGGGAGCTCCGCGAGCAGCGTGCGCAGGTAGTCCTGCAGGAGCGGCGTGAGGTACGCATCGAGCGTCGTCGTGTCGCCGCGCGAAAGAAACCCGAGCGACGGGTCGACCTCGTGCGATAGGGAAATGCTCGTAAATCCAGCACGCCCGGCGAGCTCGCCCAGCTCGCGCTCGAGAGCCCCGTTCCGGTACGCGTGGACGAGGACGATGGCGATGCTGTCAATGCCGCTGTTGCGTTCGCGTTCGAGCTCGGCGAGCACCTGCGCCGGCTCGGGTCGGTTGAGGACGTTGCCCTCGCTGTCGCAACGAGCGTCGACCTCGAGCACCGACGCGTACAGCGTCTCGGGGACCTCGATCTCGAGGTCGAACAGATCCGAGCGGGCCTGCGTCCCAATCCGCAGCACGTCGCGAAAGCCTCGCGTCGTCACGAGCAGGCACGGCACGCCGCGCCGTTCGAGCAGGGCATTGGTCGCGAGCGTCGTTCCCATCCGGACGTTGCACGGTGGAATCGCCTCGTCAGGCCGAAGCCGGAGGAGCGCGCGGATCCCTTCGAGAGGGGCACGATGGCTCGAGAGGATCTTGATGACGCGAAGCTCGGAGCTTCCGCTGTTCCACGCGACGCAGTCGGTGAACGTACCCCCGCGATCGATCCAGATCTCCCAACGCCTTTCGCTCATGGTCTGCCGGCACGAGCCTAGAAGCCCCCGGCGAAAATGGGAAAGGCGGCGCCCTCAAGGACGATTCGTGAGCACGAGCACGCCCGAGGGAGCCACCCCGCGGATCTCGACGAACGCGGTGCCGTCGGGGGCTCGGCGCACGGGCAGCGTGGTCCCGGTCGGCTGGGCCACCCCGGCCGTGCTGCGCTGCGCGGTTTGGACGCTGTTTTCGACGACGGTGAAGCTCGAGCCCGGAGGATTCAACGCCGCGTCGACGACGACGTCCCCGCCACGCGCGCTGTCGCCGTGCGCATTGACCACCACGAGCGCCTCTTCGTCGCTCAGGATCCGCGACCACGGCACGAGCTCCCCGGCGGCGGGTGCGGCGAAGGGCCGACCGAAGTTCGACACCTGACGCGCGTACTGCCGCCCCTTGCGGAGCGCAGGGAACCGCTTGCGCACGGCAGTGAGGGCGGCAAGCGATCGGTAGGCCTCGAACCCCGTGTCGAAGCAGTGAGCGCCCGCGGTACCGAACGGCCCGAACCCGGGGAGGTCCGGATCGAGCCCACCCGCGGCCAAGCCGGCGCGGCCAGACGCGCGGGGATGGAGCGGTCCGAAGAGCGTTTCTCGCAGGTAGCGATCGTTGCCCTTCCATCCCGGCAACCAGCTTCGTTCGCTCGGCTCCGGCCCGGCGAAGGCCTGCTCCGTGCCGTAGTAGAGGCAGGGGATGCCGAGCGAAAAGAGCTGAAATGCGACGGCCCCGACGACCTGGCGGCTCGACGCGGCCTCGCTCGAGAAGCGGATCTTCTCGCCGAAGACGTGGTCGTGATCGTCGAGGATCGAGACATGATGGCTGCCGAGATTGCGGTGCGAGCCCATCACGGCGCGCCCCGGATCGAAGCCGTCGAAGAAGTCGCCGCCGGCCTCGAGTCCCTTGGCGACGCCCGTGAGCGTGAGGCGCATTCCTCCGATGTCGAGCGCGGCGTTGAGGTTCTGACCGAGCACGTCGAGGTAGCGGTTTTCGGCGAAATCGCCGCCGGCCACTTCACCCACGAGGAAGAAGTCGTTCTTGCCGAGATTGGCGGCGAATTCCTTGATGGCGCCGCAGAAGTTCCGGCCCTCCTCGAAGGAGACGTGCTTGAGCGTGTCGATGCGGAAGCCGTCGCAATCGGTGAGCGCGATCCAGTACTGAAAGCATTTCACCAAGCGCTCGAGCACGCCCGGCGTGTCGAGCGCGAAGTCGCGCAGGGTCTCGAAGTCGGTGCGCTTGTGCTCGGCGTGCGGGTTGTCGATGTCCGAGCCGCCGAGGCCGCCCTTACCCGCCCGTGTGTAGTTCTCCTTGGCCTGGAGCTCGTTCGGCCAGATGGCGGCCTCGGGATCGGTGAGCGCGCCGTTCAGCGCAGCGCCGTTGCGGTCGAGGAAGGCACCGAAGTCGTAGAAGCTCGGGAAGGGGCGGAACGGCGGGGACTCCTCGAAGCTCGGATAGTTCCAGTTGTGACCCGAGTGGTTGAAGATCACGTCGAGGATCACGCGGATGCCGCGAGCGTGCGCGGCGTCGATCAGCGCGACGAGCTCGTCGCGGGTGCCGAAGCGCGGATCGATGTCGAGAAAGTTCTGGATGCCGTAGCCGTGGTAGCTGTCGACGTGTCCGCGCTGCTTGAAAACCGGGCTTAGCCACAACGCCGTGACGCCGAGCGTGGCCAGATAGCCGAGCTTCGACGTGACACCCGCGATCGTTCCGCCCTGGAAGCGGTCGCCTCCCGAGGTCGCCCAACGATCCCAGCGCCAAGCCTGCCCGTCGCTCCCCGCCGGACGGTCGCGCCCCAGATTGCCGCGGTCGACCAGGGGACGCCCGGCCTCGCCGCCGTCGCTGAAGCGATCGACCAGGAGGAAGTAGAGGATCTCGTCGCGCCAATCGCCGGGCGACGGATGGAACGCCTGGCGCCGCGGAAGCGTGACCGACGCGACCGACGTCGGAACGGGTTGACCGAGTAGAGCCGCCGCGAACACGTCATGATCCCCAGGCATGGCGGCAGCGAACGTTGCAGAGCGGCCCCACGCTGACAATGAGCACTTGTTGTGCGATCGGCGCCGCCAGAAAGTGAGCCCGTGTCTTCACTCTGAACGGAATGGCCCAACCTGATACGATGCGGCTAGAACCAACGAACGACGGAACACCGCATGCGTTTTCTCCAGATCACCATCAGCAAGACCGCGCGGTCCGGGCCGCCGGATCCCAATCACCTCGCGTTGGTGCGACAGCGCATCGCGGACGAGATCGCGTCGGGCAAGCTGCTCGCGACCGGAGCGCTGCGAAAGCGTGCGACGGACGCCGCGCGCGTCGTGCGCGAGGGCGGCGAGGTCACCGTCGAGGATCCGCCGGAAGGCGACGGCTGGATGTCCGGAGGCGGCTACGCCCTGTTCGAGGCCGCCTCCAAGGAGGAAGCGATTGCACGCGCGAAGGCGATGCTCGAGGTCATGGGCGACGGAGTCGTCGAGCTCATCGAGGTGACGGAGATGCACCCGCGACCTGTCACGTCGGGTTGAGAGCCGCCGTGCCGCGCGGCCTCGGGTAGGGAAAGGGAGGAGCGTCCCAAGCTGAGACGACGGCTAATTCCGGCGCGGATCGAGCCGTTCAGAGACTCATGGCCGCTCGGCGACCCACGCCCGTCCGGTGGACGGAGCTCGAGGCGCCGTCCCAATCGCGCGTCGCCCTCGTTTCCTATTCGACGGCGCTCCCCGCGGAGATCCTGGCTACCCAAAATCCGCTCACGCTGATCCGTGAGCGACGGGCGAACCTCCACGTGCCCGTGGCCGTCCTCAGTGGAACGGCAGGGTTCATCGATTCGGTCGGATTTCTTTCGCTCGCAGGTCTGTTTCCAGCGCACGTGACGGGCGAGCTCGTCGGGCTCACCAAGGCGTTGAGCAGTGGCCACCCGCTGAGCCACCCGAGCCGCTGGGCGGTGCTGCCGGTCTTCATCGTCGCCCTCGTCGCGGCCGCGGCGCTCGTGCGCCGGCACCGCGCGCGGGGCACTTCGCCGCGGCGCGCGCTGCTCACGCTGATGGCCCTGTCCTTGGGCCTCGGCGCGTGCACCGGGTTTTGGGGACTGCGCGCGGGTTCGGTCGTGCCGGAGTGGGTGCTT
>DATMCL010000504.1:0-3389 GCA_035558375.1 Polyangiaceae bacterium | reverse complement strand
AACGCGAAGCGGCCAGGATCAAGACCCGCGGCTCGGTGTATTCCTCGGCGGCGTAGCGCACGCCCTCGCGTCCGGAGCCGGAATCCTTGGTTCCGCCGTACGGATAGTGGTCCAGGCGGAACGTGGGGGGGCGGTTGACGATGACGCCCCCATAGTCGAGGGCGCGGAAGGCGGCGAGCGCGCGCCCCACGTCGCTCGTGTACACGCTCGCCTGCAGCCCGAAGCGCGTCGCATTCGCGCGCGCGAGCGCATCCTCGAACGACGTGAACGACTCGAGCGTCGCCACCGGCCCGAACACCTCGTCGCGACACACGCGTAGCTCGGGCGCGACACCGGTGAGGAGAGTCGGCTGCATGAGCTGCCCGGTCGCTTGGCCGCCGGTGAGCACGCGCGCTCCGGCGGCGACCGCCTCGTTCACGAGCCCCAGCACGCGCTCGACCGAGCGCGCATCGATGAGCGGGCCCACGACCGTGCGGTCGTCGAGCGGATCGCCGACGGCGAGCGCTTGCGTTGCGCCGACGAGCGCCGCCGTCAGCTCCTCGAGGCGCGACGCGTGGACGAACAAGCGCTGCGCTTTGATGCACACCTGGCCCGCACTCGCGAAGCACGCTTCGACGAGCTCCGGCACGATCTTCTCGATGGGGGTCGTCTCGTCGACGATGCACGGGGCATTGCCGCCGAGCTCGAGTAGGACGTGCTTTTTCGGATCGAGCGAGCGCAAGTGAAAGCCGACCCGATCGCTGCCCGTGAAAGACAAGACGGCGACGCGGCTGTCCCGCACGAGCGCCTCGGCGACGTCGGGACGGGCATGCAGCGCGCTCACCGCCCCGTCCGGTGCGCCGAGCTCACCCACGATTTCAGCCATGATGAGCCCCGCGCTCGGGGCCTGATGCGGCGGCTTGAGCACGAGCGGCGCGCCCACGGCGAGCGCCGGCGCGAGCTTGTGCGCCGCGAGATTCAGCGGGAAGTTGTAGGGCGAGATCGCGGCGACGACACCGCGCGGCACGCGCTCGACGGCGATGAGCTCGTTGCCACCGCGCGGAACCGCGTCGGCGGGTAGCGTTTCGCCGCCGAGCGTTCTCGCGATGTCGCTCGCCAGGGTGAACGTGGTGACGGCGCGATCGACCTCCGCGCGCGCGTAACGAATCGGTTTGCCGCTCTCGAGCGTGATGATGCGCGCGAGCTCTTCGCGTCGCGCGGCGAGGCGCTCTGACACAGCGTGCGCGAGTGACGCACGCGCGTGTCGCGTCGTTCTACGCCACTCGCGGTGCAACTTGGTTGCAGCTTCGATGGCGACATCCACCTCGTGGGTGGTTGCAAGTGCGACTTCAGCGACTGCGGAACCGTCGAAGGGATTGCGGATGAGGTCGAAGCTGCCGGTTTCCCGCCCTTTTCCTGCGATGAACGCCGTCTGACGCCGCATTGATGCTCCTGTAATCCTACACCGTGGGTGTCAGTAGTTAGTGAATTGCGCGGGTTGTTTGTGATGGACACGCCCCACTAGCAAAGGTTAAGCCTTGTTATCCATGCGGTCCATTCCTGCTCTCGTGCTCGGCTACCTGACCTCGGTGGGTAGTCCCGCTCACGAAGCACCGAGCACCCCGCTCTCGGCCGGCATGACGAAGCCGGCGATCGCCGAGATCGACCAGGCGCTCGGCTTCGGTCTCGCGCCGAAGGCGACGGCGTTCGATGCGGCGCTCGACACGCCGAAGCGACTCGTGACGGTGGGCGGCCGCGTCATCTCGCTGCCGAACGGTTGCCGTACGGTCTCGCACCCGTTCGATCTCGTGATTCACTTCCACGGCGCGCCGACGTCGCTCGAGCCCGTCTTCGAGCGCTCCGATATCGACGCCGCGCTCGTGATTCTGAATCTCGGCATC
Organism: Polyangiaceae bacterium; assembly: GCA_035558375.1. Classification (GTDB taxonomy): domain Bacteria; phylum Myxococcota_A; class Polyangia; order Polyangiales; family Polyangiaceae; genus PMG-095. Next base: position 1,509 of record DATMCL010000504.1, on the reverse strand, counting down.
GGCTCCGGAAAGTACGACGAAGCGTTCCGCTACGCGGGCTCGTTCGACGGCCTCTTGCAGCGCACGACCACTGCTCTGCACGACATGTGTCCGACGGCGGTCTCGACCATCAACCGCATCGCCTTGAGCTCGTGGAGCGCGGGCTACGGTGCCGTGTTCCGCATCCTCGATCACGAGCGCGACGCGAAGCGCGTGGATGCCGTGCTCTTGGCCGACGGGCTCCACGCGAGCTTCGAGCCGGGCGGCGCTGCCGAGCACCACATCGCCGTGGAGCAGATTGCGCCGTTCCTCACGTTCGCGGACGACGCGGTCGCGGGGAAGAAGCTCTTCGCGATCACGCACTCGGCCATCATGACGCCGTACGCCAGCACCACGCAGACTGCCGACTTCCTGCTCGCGCAGGAGAACGTCGATCGCGTGCCGCCGACGACGCTCGCGCCGCGCCCCGGGATGACGCCGTCGTCGCGCGGCGACTCCGGCAACTTTCACGTGATGGGCTTCGAGGGCGGCAACGAGCAGGCGCACTGCGATCACCTGCACGCGTTCGGCGAAACGCTGCTGCCGTATCTCAAGCAGCGCTGGCGCTGAGCGCTCCCGCTCCACGCGCTCTAGCGCGTTCGGATCCACCACACGACGAGCATCGAGAGGACGAAGAGTCCTGCGCCGAGGAGCCAGAGGAGCGGGCCGAGCTCGCGCACGGGTAGCGGGTGGCGAGAGGGCTGGAGCGGGTTTTGGGGTGGGAAGCTGGGCGCGCGCTCGTCGTAGCGGGGCGTCGGGACCGCGACGGTGGCCGCCATCGGGGTTTCGGGCGCGGCGGACTCGGGCACCGGCGCGCGCTCCGTGTGCGCCATCGGGTTCGTCTCGGAGAAGCCGTGCGGGGGCGCGGCGCTCGGGCGCGGCGCGGGAGCCGAGGCGCGCATGGGCATCGCGCCCGTGGGACCGCCGCCGAATACCTCCACGAAGGAGCGCGCCATTTCGGTGGCCGAGCCGAAGCGCGCGTTCGGATCCGCCGCGAGGGCGCGCTTGAACCAGTCGTCGAACAGCGGATCGAGCTCGGCGCCCTGGCTCTTCGCGCGCTCCGACGCAACGCGGGTGGCGCGGAGCTTCTCGCTCTGCGCATCGTCGCGCGTGCGGAGCGCGCTGTAGAAGGGGAGGCCCGTCGCCGCGAAGTAGCAGAGCAGCGCGAGCGTGTAGCGATCGCCCGCGGGCGTCAGGAAGCCGGCCTGGGCTTCGGGCGCGCTCCAGCCGAGCAGGGAGAGGGGGCCGCGGCCGTTCGCCGCGCGCAGGCGCGAGACGCCGAAGTCCGTGAGGCGTGCCCACTCCGGGTTCTCGGGCGAGACGAAGACGTTCTGCGGCTTGAGTCCGCCGTGCACGATGCCGGCGGCGTGCGCGGCGTCGAGGCCGCTCGCGAGCGCGCCGAGCGTCTGAGCGACGCCGCGGAGCGACAGTGGGCCGCGCTCCGCGACGTAGCGCGCCAGCGTCGGGAAGGTGATGCGCTCGCTCGCGACG
>DATMCL010000503.1:0-4486 GCA_035558375.1 Polyangiaceae bacterium | reverse complement strand
GATCTGCGTTGCCGGTCGCGCCGAGGACAATACCGGCAATGTCGGCATCTCGCGCCCCCTCCGACTTTGCTTCGACGATGGGGAGGATCCTCCGCCCTCGTGCCTGAATCAAGACGCCGATCCGCCGCCGTCCTGCAGGGTCGACAACTGCAAGCTTCCACCGACCTTCCCCGAGCACGCTTTGTACGTCCAGCATTGAACCCCCTCCGCGCGCTCCGTGACTCCACCGAGCGCGTCGGCGCCCTCGGCCGCGAAGCCCTCGCCCTCGCGCGCCAAGCGACGCTCCTTCACCGTGACGTAAGCTCCGTCATGCCCGCCGACGAGCGCGAGCTCGTCGTGCTCGTTCACGGTTTTCTCGCAACACCCGGCGTGCTCCGTCCCCTGCGCGAGCGACTCGAGCGCGACGGACACGCCGTCGCTTCGTTCACGCACGCTCCCGGCATCGGGGTCGCGGAGCTGGCGGCGCGCGTCGGCGAAGCCGTCGGGCGTTCGCGCGCCGAGCGCATTCAGCTCGTCGGGCACAGCATCGGGGGGCTCGCGGCGCGCTGGTTCGTCGAAGCGCTCGGTGGGGATCCGCGCGTCGTGCGCACGGTCTCGCTAGCGAGCCCGTTTTGGGGCGTTCGGCTGCGGCGCGCGCGGCTTCTGCCGGGTGAGCTCGGTCGCGACCTCGAGCCCGAGAGCCCGCTGCTCGCGCGCCTGCGAGAGAGCGTCACGCGCGGAGTTCCCCACTTCGCCGTGAGCGGGACGCACGACAACGTCGTCGGGGAAGCGCAGCCGCTCGGCTCCGCGGGCGAGCTTCTGGCTGAAGGCTGTGGGCATAACGCGCTTTTGTACGAGCCGAAGGTGCTCGACGCGGTGGCGCGGTGCCTGGCGGCGGCTCCCCGCACTTGAGGTAGGCTCGGAGCTCGCTTGGTAAGAGCCAGAGTAGGATGCCCCCGATGCGGTTCCGAACCTGGCCTCTGGCGAGCGCTCTGCTGGTCGCGCTTCCGGCGCGCGCCGAGACCACGGACTCATACGCGCTCGCCTGGACGCGTGGAGAAGGCGCCGGCGCGTGCTTGAGCGAGGCGGAGCTCGCTGCTCGCGTGCGCTCGCGGCTCGGGCGTGAGCCGTTTTCGGCCGTGGCCGAGCGCACGATCGAAGGGCACGTCACGCGAACCGCGAGTGGCTACGACGCCGATTTGACGGTGCGCACGGCGACCGATCAGGTCATCGGGCAGCGCCGGGTGAGCACGCCGGGCGAGGACTGCGGCGCGCTCGGTGGCGCCGTCACGCTCGCCGTCGTGCTCACGATCGATCCGAACGCCGCGCTCGAGCCGAATCAACCGAGCGCAAGCTTTCCGATCGACCAACCACCGTCGCCGCCGCCGCTGCCACCGGTGGCGCCTTTCTGTGCAGAGACGCCTGCGCCGAAATCGGAACGCGCCGCACCCTGCCCGCCGCCGCCACCGCCGCGGCCCATCCCAGGCACGCTCGTCGCTGCGGCCGGTGCCGTCGGTCCGCTGCCGCGCTTTGCGCCCGGCGTTGCGCTCGACGTGTCGCTGCCGCTGTCGCCCATCACGCCGGTGCTCGGCGCGCGGATCCTGGTTCCCGTCACGACCGACGACGGGCACTTGCAGGTTGGGCTCGACACGCTGGGCCTCGGCGCCTGCGCGAAGGTGGCGTCGTCGGCCGCGCTGGCGCTCGGCCTCTGCGCGGGGGCGGAGGGGGGCTTCGTGACCGTCGTTGCCCGCGACCTCACGCCCGTGAACGCGGGCCCTTTTCCGTGGGTCGCCTTGGATGCCGGGCTTCGGCTCGTCGTCCGCTCGAGCTCCCTCGTGCGCTTTCAGGCCGGTGCTACCGCGCTCTTTCCGTTGATTCGTCAGGAATTTCAAGTGGATAGCCCGGGTGCCGCGAGCTTCCAGTCGAGCGTGGTCGGCGGGCTCCTCTTTGCCGGGGCGGAGCTCGGAGGCACGTAGACACTTTCTTTCGATGGAGACGCGCCGTCCCGGGCGCTCATCTCCAGGTGACGCGTGCCATCGCCATGGGTGCCGACCCCACGAACACGAGCGGCTTCGATCTGGTCGAGCTCCACGACGAGCACGCCGCGTTCGTGTTTCGGACGCTCCAGCGGCTCGGCGTCCGCGAGAGCGAGCTCGACGACGCGGTGCAGGAAGTCTTCGTCGTCGTGCACAAGAAGCTCCACACGTTTCGGGGCTCGGCGCGCATCACGACGTGGCTCTATGGCGTCGCGCTTCGTGTGGCGTACCGGTTCCGTCGCACCGCGCGCCGCCGGCGGGAAGATCCCAACGAGCTCGACCAGTCGCATGTCCCCGACTCGAGCCCGGGACCCGAAGGCGTCGCCTTCGAGCGTGAAGCGCGCCGCCAGCTCGCCGAGGTGCTCGACGGCATGGACCCACCGAAGCGCGCGGTGCTCGTGATGTTCGAGATCGAGCGGCTCTCCACGACGCAGATCGCCGCCGAGCTCGGCATTCCGCTCGGCACCGTGTATTCGCGCCTGCGCGCCGCGCGCGAGCAGTTTCAGCGCGCCGTCGACCGGATCCGCGAAGGGGAGGGCGCGTGAACGAGCCGCGTCGTTTCCTCGACGACGACGACGCCTCGCCCGAGGTGCGGCGTCTGCTCGCGGCCGCCGAGCGACCGGGCGCCCCCGATCCCGCGCGGCTCGCGCGCTCGCGCCGGCGTGTGATGGCGCTCGCGTCGCTGCCCATGGTCGGCGGGAGCCTCGTTCTCGTTCAGAAGCTCGCGCTCGGTGCTTTGCTCGGGAGCGTCGTGGGGCTCGGCGTCGAAGTGGGGCGCCGTACGCTCGCGCCGGCTCCGCCCGTCGCGTCGGTCGTCGTGCCGAGCGCGCAGCGCCCCGCCGTTCCGAAAGCGCCGCGACCGAGCGTCGCGCTGCAACCCACGCCCGAGCTGCCGGCACCCGAACCACCGGCAAGCGCGCCGAGCCCGTCCGCTTCGCAACGAACCGCTGCATCGCAGCCCCCCGTGCTGCCACCGAGCCCGAGCGCGGGCGTCACGCGCGAGCTCGAGCTGCTCGAAGCGGCGCGTCGCTTGGTCGATGCCGATCCGGCGCGGGCGCTCGGGCTCCTCGAGCAGCACGCCCGAGAGTCACCGCACGGAACGCTCGTTATCGAGCGCGAGCTGCTCGTCATCCAAGCGCTCGCGCGTTCGGGGCGTCTCGCGGAGGCGAAGGCACGCGCCGCTCGCTTCCGCGCGGCCCACCCGGAGAGTCTTTACGAGGAGCGCATCACGCGCATTCTCGCGCCTTAGGGAGACAGCATGAACAACGGGAAATTGGTGGTTTGGGGAATGGGGTTCGGCATTTTCGGTGTGAGTAGTTTCGTCGGGTGCGCGCCGACCATCACGGTCTCACGCGATGACGCGGGCGCCGCGGGCGTCGGTGATTCGGGGGGCAGCTTGGGTGGAGGGCCCGGTGCGAACGGAGGCGACACCGGTGTCGGCGGAACCGACCTCGGCGTCGGCGCTGCGCCCGTGTCCGACGGCGGCAGCAGCGGCCGCGCGGGGACTGGCGGCACGGACGCTCTCGGGAACGGCGGCAGCGGCGGCACCGGCACGGTCGTCGAGCCCGACGGATGCCCCTGCTCGCGACGACCGAGCTCGCCCGTGAGTCGCGATTGCCCGCGCGGCATTAGTCTCTCGGTCACGGACACAATCGGACCGGATGGCGGCGAGCTGACGCTCAGCCACACCCAGTCGACCATCGGCGCGCCCTTCAAGGTCAAGCTATTCCCCGGCTCGCTCGAAGTGCTCACCACGTTCAAGCTCAGCGAAACGACGCTTTCGCCGCCGATCGGCCTGTTCGACGTGTCGCCCGTGTATCGCGTCGAATCGAGCGTGGACGCGTTTGGCAACGGGGGAGAGGTCACCGTACCGTGGACGGTTCCGTCGGGTTCTGTCCCCCAGGGAATCGCCGTCTACTTCGCCGAGTCGCCGGACGGACCCTGGACACCGATCGAGGACAGCTACACGAACGCGGGCTTCGAGCAAGCGACCATCACCAGCCCGGGTTACTTCATCGCCGCGTACCCGCCGCCGCCCGAGCTCGCATCCTGTCCGGCAGGCCGCATCCTGGATTTCTCGACCGTCAATTGCGGTGCCACCGATCCCGAGCAGCTCTTCACGAACACGTGCGCGAAGAGCTTCTGCCACGGCAGAAACTTCGTCGCCGGGCTCGACCTCCGGACGGACCCCGGCCTCGCGATGCGCCTCCTGGACGTGCCGGCGACGTTCAGCGACGTCCCGTGCGCCGACGATGTCACCAGGAACTGCATCCCCGACACGTGCCCGACCGGCGCGCTCCTCGTCGATTCGGCGAACCCTGAAGCGAGCTGGATGCTCTCGAAGCTCACGGTCGCCACCAGGGCGTGCGGTGACTTGATGCCGCCCTCGGACGGCGCGAAGACGGCCGACTACCCGTGCTTCCGGGCGATCATCGAAGCGATTGCGGGCCTTCAGAAGTAGGCCGGGCGCG
>DATMCL010000502.1:0-8934 GCA_035558375.1 Polyangiaceae bacterium | reverse complement strand
GCGACCCGTCGGCGTTGAGCACGACCATGCGAGCACGCGCCCCGCTCGAGCTCGGCGGAACGACCAGCAGCACGCCGTCGCCCCCCACCCCGAAATGCCGGTCGCAGAGCGCGATGGCACGCTCGGGCGTCACGGCGCCCTCGGAGGCGGCATCGACCACTAGGAAGTCGTTGCCGGCCCCCTCGTATTTGGCGAATGCGAGCGGCCGATGCTGCATGAGGCGCGTTCCTCGAGGATTTAGCTTATCATGGTCAGGTGTGGCGGGCCTTCGTTAGCCTCTTCGGAGCGGCGCTGGTCCTTGCCCTCACCTTGGCGCCCCGCCGAGCTCTGGGCGCGGCACCGCCGGTCCACCTCGAGGTCGCGGGCTGCCCCACGCTCGACGCGCGCAGCGTTCAGCGCATCTTCTCCGCCGACCTCGGGACCACCACCGCGGCGGAAGGCGGGCCGGACGTCACGGAGGTCACCATCACCTGCGAGAGCGAGCGCGTCACCGTCCGCGTTCGCGACCCGATCAGCAGGAAGACACTGAAGCGCTCGTTCGACCCGAAGTCATTCGGGACCCAGGCCGAGTCGCGCATCGTCGCGATCGCCGCGTCGGAGCTCGTGCTCGCGAGCTGGGCGGAGCTTGCGTCGAACCCCACGCCCCAAGTCCCCGCCGAAGGTCCGGCCCCGAGCGCCGACGCCGTCGAGACCGCGCGTAGCGTCGTCCGGGCGCGCACGGCTCCGGCGGCCCCCGCGCCGCCCGTGGCCGCAAAGGGTGCGCCAGCACCCGTTCCCGCGGGCCCCGACCCGGCCGATAGCGAGCAGCCGGAGGCGATCGCCATGACCCGGGCCGGCGCCGCGCCGACGAGCACGGGCAAGCACTCGTCGCGCGACCTTCCGCCAGCCAACGTCGCCGATCGCGTGATCGGCGTCGTATCCTTCCGCACGTTCATGAGCGGAGCCGGAACGCTATGGGGCGGCGGCGCGCGCTTCGGGCGCGAGCGCTTCGGTGTCGTGAGCTGGGCCGCGGATGCGCTCGTCGAAAGTGGGGTCCTTCAGGACACCAAGAGCGCGACGAACGCCACGCTCGGTGGCTGGCTGTGCTTCTACGCGCGCTACCAGGCCCTCACCTTCCGCGGCGGCGGCGGCCTGCGCGCCGGTGTGCTCACCTGGGACTCGCGGTCGACGCCCGCAATCTGGGGCTGGCCGATGCTCGTCTCCTCGGTGACCGCCCGGGCCGAGGCACTCGTCGTCGACCTCGGTGTCGAGGGCGGCCACGTCAACATGCTCGTCTCCGGCAAATCCGACTTGCAGGGATTCTGGCTGAGCGGCCACTTCGGAATAGGAATTGCGCTGTGACGCGAACGGCTACTGAACGTCCGAGCCACCTCGGCGCGGGGGCAGCGGGAGGGTCATTGTCCACGCTATCGGTGGGCGCGCCGGCTCGCCGGGGCTCGCCGTTCGCCAAACGCGGCGAGATCACGGCGTTCCGGCCGGGCGGCGCTATAATTCGGGGACGCGGGGTCGCTCACCTGAGCCTTTCGGAGCCATGAAACCCACCAAGGCGCCAGACGAAATGTCTCGAGAGCAACCGGCCGTGTCGTTGGTGCGCTTGGTCCCGCCGAGCCCCCGAAGCTCGCCGCGGGCGTCGGTGCCTTCCGACCCACGGGCGTCCTCGCCTTCCGACCCGCGCATCAGCGTCTCGCCCGACGACCGGGTGAGCTCGGCGCCCGACGGCTCGCTCATCGAGTACTCGCTCGATCTCGACGGCTTGTTCCGCCGTTACGCGCCGTACGTCGCGGCGATCGCTCACCGGCTGCTCGGTCGCGAAGAAGACGTCGACGACACGATTCAAGAAGTCTTCGTCGCCGCCGTGCGCGGCGTGCACGCGGTGCGCGACCCGGCTGCCATTCGCGGCTGGCTGGCACGCGTCACGGTGCGCGTCGCTCGCCAGCGCTTGCGCCGGCGCCGTGCTCGCGTGTTCCTCGGCCTCGACGAGCCGGTCGTCTACGACGCCGTCGTCGACAAAAGCGCAACGGCCGAGCAGCGCGCGCTCCTCGCTCGCGTGTACAAGATCCTCGACGGAATTCCGGCGAACGAGCGCATCGCCTGGTCGCTCCGTCACATCGAGGGAGAGCCGCTCGAGAGCGTCGCGTCGCTCGCGGGCTGCTCGCTCGCCACCGCCAAGCGCCGCATCGCGGCCGCTGCCGCGCGCATCGAGGAGGCGTTCGGCGATGTCTGAGATCGCACGCCGCATCGACCAGGCGAGCGCCCACGTGGAGCCCGCGTGGAGCCCGGAGCGCGAAGCACGCGTTCGCGCGAATGTGGGTCGCGGCCTCCAGCGCCGCCAGCGTCAACGGACGGCTCTCGTCGTGGCTCTCGGAGCCTGCACGCTCTTGCTCGGTTTTTTCTTGGGGCGACAACCGGGGACCACGGCGCGCCAAGGCTTCACGGAGAGCAGCTCGCCGCGCATGGCTCAACAGAGCCTCGTTCAGCTGCCTGACGGCTCGAGCGTCGACGCCGTGTCGCCGGACGCGCGGGTGCAGACGGTCGCGGTCGGCCCGACGGGCGTCACGTTGCGCCTCGACTCCGGCAGCGCGCGCTTCTCCGTCACGCCGAATCCGAAGCGTCCCTTCCGCGTGATCGCGCGCGACGCGACGGTCACGGTGCTCGGCACGGTGTTCACCGTCGCGCTCGATCCCAAGGCCGTTCGCGTCGCGGTCGAGCGCGGCCGCGTGAAGGTCGAAGGCGTCGAGGGAACCCGCGTGCTCGCCGTCGGTGAATCCGGCAGCTTCGCGACGCACAGCCCCGCCGTCCCCGCCGATCCCGCCGCGGAAGCCGCGTCAACGGCGACGGTTCCCGCTGTCCCCGCCGCCGAGCAGCCCGTCAGCGCGCGGCCGGCACCCGTCGTCGTTCAGCCCTCGTGGCGCGCCCTCGCGAAGGACCAGAACTACATCGGCGCCCTCGCCCGCCTCACGGCGGAAGGCCCGAACGCCGTGCGCGACACGCCGGAGGACCTCCTCCTCGAAGCGGACGTCGCCCGTCTCGGCGGCCGTCCCGACCGCGCGGTCGCGCCCCTGCAGCGCGTGATCGCCGACCATCCCTTCGACCCGCGCGCACCGCTCGCTGCCTTCACGCTCGGTCGCACGCTGCTCGAGCAGCTCGGCCGCCCGCGCGAAGCCGCCCGCGCCTTCGCCACGGCGCGCCGTCTCGATCGCGGCGGCACGCTCACCCAAGACGCCCTCGCCCGCGAGGTCGAGAGCTGGGCTGGCGCCGGCGAAGCGGAGCAGGCTCACGAGCGCGCGCTCGAGTACACGCGGCTCTACCCGCACGGGCGCCGCCTCGCCGCGGTCCGTCGTCTCGGCGGCCTCGACCAGTAGCCGGGCCCGCGTCGCTGACTGGCGGACCCGACCTCCGGCGTGCCAGGGTGGGAGCGACATGCGGCGTCCTCTTTTCCTCAGTGGCTTCATGGCCACGGGCAAATCGACGGTGGGACAGAAGCTTGCCGAGCGCACCGGCCGGCGCTTCATCGACCTCGACGCGCGGCTCGCGACCCGCCTCGGCACCACGATCGCCGAGTACTTCGCGCGCGCGGGCGAAGCCTCATTCCGCGCGGAGGAGCAAGCGGAGCTGCGGCGCGTGCTTGCCGAGCCGTACGGCGACGCCGCGCCGGTCGTCGCGCTCGGGGGCGGGGCGCTGCTCGCGAGGGACCTCCGGCTCGAGGTGCTCGACGCCGCCGTCGTCGTCACGCTGAAGGCCTCGGCCGCCGAGGTGGCGCGTCGAGCGGGCGGGCGGAGCGGCCGTCCCCTGCTCGACACCCCCGACCCGGAGCGCCGCGCGCTCGAGCTCCTCGCCCAACGCGCGCTCGCCTACGCCGAAGCGCACGCCACCGTCTCGACCGACGGCCGCACCCCCGCGACCGTTGCAGACGCCGTGCTCGCCGTCTGGCAGCGCGATCCCATCGCCGTCGCGGCGGGCGAGCACTCCTATGCGGTCGATGTCGGCCGCGGCCTCGTCGCCGCCCGCCTTCCCGAGCTCGCCGGCTCGGCGCCGTCGATCCTGCTCGTCACCGACGAAAACGTCCGCCCCCTCCACGGCGACGCCGCGCTCGCGGCCCTCGCCGCGAAGAGCCGCACCGCCACGCTCCACACGCTCCCCCCCGGCGAGCGCGAGAAGCACGTCGGAAGCGTCGAGGCTCTCTGGCGCGCGGCTCTCGGTGCCGGGCTCGACCGGAAGAGCGTCTTCGTCGGACTCGGCGGCGGCGTGGTCACGGACATGACGGGCTTCGCGGCTGCGACATACCTCCGCGGCGTGCGCTGGCTCGGCGTGCCCACGACCCTGCTCGCCATGGTGGACGCCTCGGTCGGCGGCAAGACCGGCGTCGATCTTCTGCAGGCAAAAAACGCCGTGGGAGCGTTCTGGCAGCCCTCCGGCGTGATCTGCGACACCGAGCTCGAAGCCACGGAGCCCGCGCGCGGCTTCACCAGCGCCCTCGCCGAGGTCGTGAAAACGGCACTCATCGGTGACGCGGGGCTCTTCGACCTGCTCGAGAGCGAGGAGGCGGCCGTGCGCGCCCGCGATCGCGATCTCGTTGCCGAGCTCGTCCGCCGCTCCGTTCGCGTCAAAGCGCGCATCGTCGGCCTCGACGAGCGCGAGAGCGGCCTGCGCGCCGTCCTGAACCTCGGGCACACCGTCGGCCATGCCCTCGAGGCGCACGCGGGCTTCGAGCGCCTGACGCACGGGGAAGCCGTGAGCCTCGGTCTCGTGGCGGCACTGCAAATCGGAGAGAAGCTCGGCTCGACGCCGCGAGCGATACGCGAGCGAACGGTGCGCCTGCTGAACGCCCTCGGCCTGCCAGCGGACCTGTCGCGCGAGCCGCTCGGGGACGCGGCGAAGCTCATCACGCTCGACAAGAAACGCGCGGGCAGCCGGCTCAAATTCGTCGTCGCGCGCGACATCGGCCGCGTCGAAACCACCGACCTCGACGTGAACGAGCTCGAGCGGCTGGCCGTTGCGCTTCAATAAGCCGAAACCCCCAATTTTTGGCGCTGGGGCGCGCGACCGCTACACTTCGAGGTGCGGCGGCCGACCCTCGCCCGCCCGCTCAACGAGGTCACGATGCAGAGGTTCACGAAGACGTTGGCTGGGCTTTTTGCGCTTGGCGCCGCGCTCGCCGCCTCTTCCTGCGTCGACAACGACAGCTCGTTCTTCATCTACGGCGTGATGGACATCAACAGCTCGCAGTGCATTGCGAAGCCCGATTCCAACTCTGCCCTGATCGCCGAGGGCACCCTCGATCGGCAGTTCGCCGACGGGTACAAGGCCGCGATCCTGGTCGGCAGCCACCTCACGCAGCGCGGCAATCGCGAGAAGCTCCGCACCGAAACCGCCCGCCTCTCGGTGACGGGCGCCCACATCACGCTCTACGGCACCGAGGGTGCGGTCATCGAGTTCGACACCCCGGCGACCGGTCTCGTCAACCCATCGAGCGGCACCGATCCGGGCCTCGCCGCCGTCTTCGCTCGGCTCGTGCGCTACGACGACATGGCCAAGCTCGGCCGCGACGGCCAGATGATCGCCCGCGTGAAGATCCTCGGCACGACCCTCGGCGGCCAGGACATCGAGTCGGCCACCTTCGACTACCCGATCACGCTCTGCACGGGCTGCCTCGTCACCTATCCGGCCGACGCCCTTAGCAACTCGACGCCGCCCACCTGCGACGCTTCGACCGACACCGCCGCCGATACGACCATCTGCTTCTTCGGGCAGGACTACTACTTCCCCTGCACGGTCTGCGCGTCGTTCGACAAGGCCTGCGAGAGCCCCGCCTACAATCCGTACCGGCAGTGAGCGGTCGCCCCGGGGAGCGACCATGCGGCTTCTCGGCATCGTCGGCGGCGCGGCGACGCTGGCCGCGTCGCTCACGCTAGCGACCCCGGCGCACGCCGACCCCCAAGGGCACGTGGCGCTCCGCGCGGCTCCGTGCGGTGTCGGCTCCGGCGGCAAGCTCTGGCAGGAGACGCGGTTCTGCGGCGGCCTCACGGGGGACCTCCTGTTCCTCCGCAATCGCAATACCGACCTCGGGCTCGGCCCCTATCTCGAGGTCAATACAGCCGGCTTCTGGGACGCGCGCTTCGGCGGCGGGCTTTCACTGCTCGTCCCCGTGATGGAGAGCTACCCGCTCGTGATCTCGGTCGGTGCGTACGACCACGAGCTTCGCGCGGCGTCGCTCGGAGGCACGCTGTTTTGGGGCGCCCGCAGCTACAACTTCGACAGCGCTTACAACTACGCGCTGGGCATCTACGCGAGCGCCTACCGTGACCTCGACTCCGAGCGCGCGACGCTGATCAGCGTCGGCGTCGAGATCGACGGCTTCTTCGTGCTCGCGCCCTTCATCTTCGCGTTCCAGGCGCTCAAGTAGCAGGTCTGCTTATAGGGGGCCTTGCCCCCGCGGCTCGCTTCGCGACCGCTAGTTGGTTACAGGGGGGCCTTGCCCCCCGCGGCTCGCTCCGCGACCGCTCCCCCCGCCGCCTGCGGCGCGCTCGCTCCGCTCGCGTAGTGCGACCGGCGACGCTAGGTGCCTGGTGCGGATTCGTCGGCTTCGGCGGGCGCGACGGAGGCACCCATCGCCGCGTCGATGCGCGTCAGGATCGAGCCGAGCATCTCGCGCGAGCGCGTCGCAAGGTTCAGATTCTTCGCCTTCTCTTCCTCGAGCTCGTGAGCGAGCGCGATGGCGGCGAGCAGCAGAGCTTGCGGCGAAACCGCTTTACCCGGAGGCGTGATGGAGCGCAGCCGATCGTCGACGATGGCGGCGAGACGACGCAGATCGTCCCCCGTCGCAGACGCCACCACACGGTACGTCTGTCCGCCAACCCGAAGCTCCACCGGCTCGGCTTGCATTCCAACGCGTACGGTATCACCCCGTCCCACAGATGGAAATGCCCGGATGACGCCCGGCAGCCGTTTGCCTTGGGGGCATCCTGAGGACTTGGTCTTGAGAAGTCCGATATTTCCGGAACGCTAACGAAGCAGCCGCACTGCCGCGTCTGCGAGGGCGCGCTCGGCCCGCTCGCGCTCGCGCTCCAGCCGCGCCGGCTCCGGCGGCGGATTGCCCCACCGTTCCGCGATGATCCGGCGCGCAAACGCCTCGCCCGTTGCCGCGAGCGCAACGGCGCGCAGCCCATCCTGATCCTGCGCGCGCACCCCCGACGCGCGCACGATCGCGAGCGACCGTGAAAACGCCGTTTCGAGCGCGCGCCCCGCGGTGCTGAGCCCCGTCCGCACGCCCTCCAAGCACAAGAGCGCATCCGCTGGCGCCGTCATGACCCAGCTCATGAACGCGTGCGACAGCGCGCGCCACCGCTCGACGGGCGTTCGCGTTTGCTCCTCCGCGCCACGCAGCAGCACCGCCAGCCGGTGCTCCGCCCGCTGCTCAGCAGCGACGCGCGCGTGCGCGAGATCATCGAAATACTCGTAAAACGTATTGCGAGAGACGCCGGCGACCTTCACCACGTCCGCGATCGTCGCCTCCGCGCTTCGCGCGAGAGCGAGTGCCGTCGCGGACAGCAATCGCGCCTTCTGCTCGAGCAGCCGCGCCTCTCGCGGCTGCCTCCGATCGTACTGACCACGCCCCGGAGCGGGCGCGAGCGTCGCCGAATCGCGCTCGGGCAGGGCCATAAGAACAGCTTAGTACTTAATGATGGCGAAGAGGTGTCCCGATCCGACCGCCACGCCGCCAGAAACTCGGAACAAAGCAGGCATCATAGATACGCAAGAGTTTTTATTTTCCATTTCAGGGCCGCATCCGTTCGCAAATCTTGGCGGGTCCTGGCGTCAAGTCTAGATATTATTCAATATTATCCAGATGTTATATAATAAATACTTTTCCGTCTCTATGCTCCGTGGCTGTAGGGCTGCCCCTCGTCACAGTGAGGCCACCCGGCGCAACGAACCCGGTGCTGAAGGACGATGCATCGCACGACACGAAGGGCGTCTCCCGAGCTGACGCTGACTCCGGGACACACACCCGTTGAGCTCCGCTCTTCTACCGAGCCACCACCTCAGCGTCAGAGGTCCTCGGCGCGCTAAACCTCCGAGAAGAGCTCGGATCTGGTGCTCACCTCCCAACCGAGTCGAGTCTCGCGACTCGCAGGGTCACCGAGCAGCGCTCCTGCCCGCAATCCCGCCGCGAACAAATGACGGGACCGACGACAGGACTCGATTGCCGAGTCCGAACGGAGCTCAAGTTCCCTCATCTCCGGCTTCAGAGTCTCGCGGAGACCACGCTGCGCAGAGCGACTGCGCCCTGGATCGCGCGCTGGTCAACCAGTCGCCCCAATGCCCCGTCGCGCTCCGCAGCCAGCCCGCTGCACCCGAGCGGCGCTGTATTGGGCAGCCTGCGGCCCACCCGCGGAACCTCGGGGTTAGGAGATGGCGCCGGGGGGTGGCGCGGAAGCGGCCTGTCGCGTCGGTGGGGCGCAGACGGGGAGCGGCTGGGACCGGGGGGCTACCGCGGTGTCGTGCTCGGCGTTCGGGGGGGTGGAACCTTCGGGTCTTCGGGTTGAAGTGAACCAGCCTTGCGCCTTGGGTCGGGGTTGGGGTGCGGCCGAGGTTTGGGTTGAAGCGGGCTACGGTGCAAGCCGCCCGCAGCTGGGGAGCCGCGTCGGAATCAGCGTTGCCGACCGACTGTCGAGAGAGTGTCCCCAGGCGCTCCAGCGGCGGGTCCTGCTAGAGTGCCCGCGTGCCCAAGAGCGTTGAGCGGTTTGCCGAGAAGCGGCTGCGGGAGCTCGAGGGCGCCGGGCTTTTGCGAGTGCCGGAGGATGGGGGACGGAGGCGGGCGGCGGAGCTGGCGGCGGAGGCGTTGGGCGTGCCCTTCGTGGATGCGTCCTCGAACGACTACCTGGGATTGGCGGCACTTGGTGTTTCACGTGAAACGGACGTTCAGGGATCCCC
>DATMCL010000501.1:0-18830 GCA_035558375.1 Polyangiaceae bacterium | reverse complement strand
CCAGCTGTTCTTGGCTTCGCCGTGACGGACCGCGTCCTTGCCCGCGATCATCTGGGAGTAGACGTACGGCTCCGTGCGGTGCACGTCGCTGATCTCCTCGAGGTACGCGGGAGCGATCTTCTTGTAGTACTCGAACGCCTGATCGCCGCGGCCGAGGAGCGTCTCGGCAATGATGATCCAGGGGTTATTGTGGCAGAAGATGCCCGCGTTCTCCTTGTAGCCGGGCGGGTACGAAGAGATCTCGCCGAGCTCGAGGTGGTACTCCTTGTACGCCGGCTGCTGGAGCACGATGCCGTACTTGGTGTCGAGGCGCTCCTTCACGGAGTCGAGTGCCTTCTTCACGTGACCGCTGTCGAGACCGATGCCGGCCATCGAGCAGTAGCCCTGCGGCTCGATGAAGATCTGGCCGTCCTCGCACTCCTTGCTGCCGACCTTCTTGCCGAAAAAGTCGTAGGCGCGGAGGTACCACTCGCCGTCCCAACCGTGCTCGAGCACGGTGTCGCTCATCTTCTTGACGAGCTCGCGCGCCTTTTTGGCTTCATCGGCGAGGCCGCGGCGCTCGGCGAGCGTCGCGTACTCGGGGCCGATGTGCACGAACATGCCCGCGATGAAGATCGACTCCGCCGTGCGCCCCACGCGATTGCCGGTCGTCTGATACGACTCGTCGGGCGTCTCCGAGAAGCAGTTCAGGTTCAGGCAGTCGTTCCAATCCGCGCGACCGATGAGCGGCAGCCCGTGCGGGCCGAGGTTCTCCATCACGTGGTAGAACGAGCGCTTGAGGTGCTCGAAGAGCGAGGCCTTGTTCTTCTCGTCGTTGTCGAACGGCACCTGCTCGTCGAGGATGCCGAAGTCGCCCGTCTCCTTGATGTAGGCGGCCGTACCGAGAATCAGCCACAACGGATCGTCGTTGAAGCCGCTACCGACGTCGTTGTTGCCGCGCTTCGTGAGCGGCTGATACTGGTGGTAGGCGCTGCCGTCGGGGAACTGCGTCGAGGCGATGTCGATGATGCGCTCGCGGGCGCGCTCCGGCACGAGGTGCACGAAACCGAGCAAATCCTGGTTCGAATCGCGGAAGCCCATGCCGCGCCCGATGCCGGACTCGAAGTAGCTCGCGCTGCGCGACATGTTGAACGTCACCATGCACTGGTACGGATTCCAGACGTTCACCATCCGGTTGAGCTTCTCGTCGCTCGACGTGAGCTTGTAGCTCGAGAGCAGGTTGGTCCACCGCGCGCGAAGTTTCTCGAATGCTGCCTGCACCTGTGCGGGCGTCGAGAACGCGGCGATCATCTCCTTGGCGCGCTTCTTGTTGATGACGCCGGGCTTCTCCCACTTCTCTTCCTTCGGGTTCTCGATGTACCCGAGCAGGAAGACGAGCGTCTTCGACTCGCCGGGCGCAAGCTTCACCTCGAGCGAGTGCGACGCGATCGGCGACCAGCCGCTCGCGACGGAGTTACGGCTCTTGCCCGCCTTCACGACGTCGGGCTCGTGGAAGCCGTTGTAGAGACCGAGGAACGATTCGCGATCGCTGTCGAACCCGGCGACTTTCTCGTTCACCGTGTAGAAGGCGTAGTGGTTCCGGCGCTCGCGGTATTCGTGCTTGTGATAAATCGTGCTGCCGTCGATCTCGACCTCGCCCGTGCTCAAATTGCGCTGGAAATTCGTCTGATCGTCGTGCGCGTTCCAGAGGCAGAACTCGAGCATCGAGAAGAGGGTCACCTCGCGCGGCTTGTCGCTCTCGTTCTTGAGGGTGACCTGGTGCACCTCGGCGTCGACGCCGTCCGGCACGAACGCGAGCAGCTCGACGGAGAGGCCGCGGCGCTTGCCCGTGATGCGCGTGTAGCCGAGACCGTGACGGCACTCGAACGACTCGAGCTCGCTCTTCACCGGCATGAACGACGGACACCACACGTCACCGTCCGTCTCCCGCACGTAGAAGTAGCGACCGCCCGCGTCCGCGGGAACGTTGTTGTAACGGAAGCGCAGGATGCGGCGTAGCCGCGCGTCCCGATAGAAGCAGTAGCCCGCGGCCTGATGGGAAATCAGCCCGAAGAACTTCTCGGACCCGAGGTAGTTGATCCACGGGTACGGGGTCTTGGGCGTCGTGATGACGTACTCTTTGCGTTCGTCGTCGAAATGGCCGTAGCGCAAGGTGGTTCTCCGGATTAGCGAGTCACAGGAGGGGCGGCTTTTGACCCCAAGCCTCGGACCTAAACGTTGATTCGCGGGGCCAAGGAGCATGGCACCGCTCGGCGTGTGTGCCGCCGAATTTGGCTGACGCGCTGCGTCCCAAAATGGGACGAAGCGGTTAGGCTGCTCGCGAAACGAAGGACGCCGAAGGCGCCCCCGCTACTTGCAGCCCGTGAACTGGATCTGATCGACCGAGATATCGAACTTGGCACCCTTTTCTTTGCACTGAAATTGGATGCCGTAGATCCGATTCGGGTGGATGCCGCCGTCTTTCGGACCCCAATCTTCCTGGTGCATCGCGGGCCACGGCACGACGTACTTGACCCATTGGTCGGTGAGCACGAGGTCCACACCGTGGTCGTTGAAGCACTGCTTGCACTGCCCCGCTGACTCGTCGGTCTGATCGTCGGGGATCTTCAGGCGAACGTTCGGGGTCGAGTCGCCGTTCTTCTTCGCCCAGAAGGCGACGCCGCCGTACTTGCTCGCGTCGTAGGGGCCCTTCGGGTCGACGAAGTTCATGCCCATGCCCGCGTACACGATGTCGGCGCCGCCGACCGTACCCTTCATGCGAGCGTGGTGTGCGGTGCCTTCGGTCCCACCCTCGCTCATCTCGAAGGTGCCGCCGAGCTCGCCGGCGAGCGGCCAGATGTCGGAGCCGCCGTTGTTCTTGGCGTCGAGGAACGTGTACCAGTAGCCACCGCGACCCTGGATGAAGTTGGTCTTGTTGGCGGACTCGCCGTCCGAGATCATGCCGGTCTCGGGCGGGCACGTCTTGCCGTCAGGCCGCTCCGCCGTCTTCGGGTTTGCGGGATCGATCTTCTCGACACAGGCAGCCAGTCCGAGCGCGAGAGCGCCCACCGACGCCGCGAGCGCGCACATCATCAGTCGTTGCATGGTGATCACCTGGGAAAAACCCCGGCGCGGCGAGCTTCCGACCGTTTGGAAGCCGGCAAGGCGCCCGAGGGCGGGGCATGTTGGACTTTCGAGCCCTGCCCTGTCAACTGGAACCGGTCCCAGGCCCCGGGCAGGCTTCAACTCCGCTAGAACCGCGCGGCTTCGCTCCGGGCGTCCGGGCTTAGAGCCCGTACCCGAGGGTGACGGCCAGCGCCGGCGAGAAGGCGAAGGTGCCGAGCATCGCCTGCAGGCGGATCTCGCCGCTCAGCATGAAGTCGCCGAGCGGGAGGCTCGCGCCGCCGCTCAGCGCGACGAAGCCGGGGCCCGTCGTGCGCCACACGTCGAGGCGGCCCTGCTTGTTGTTCTGATAGTCGATGTGGTTCTTGTAGTAGACGACGCTCACCTTGCCGTCGACCTCGGCGAAGCCGACCGCGAACGACGTGAACGGGCGCAGGCCTTTGCGCTCGAACGGGTTGTCGCCGAAGTAATACGCGACACGCGCTTCACCACCGATCGGCTTCGGTGCCTTCGAGCCCGTGACGGCCGGCGCCTTCAGGAGCAGCACACCGAAGCGCGCGCCGAGCATGAGCCGCGACGCGAGCACGCGGTCGTAGCCGATGTTGATGCGCAGCGTGGCGAGGCCGAAGCCGCCGTGCACCTCGTTGCCGGCACCGTGATAAACGTCGCCCTTGTAAACGCCCTCGGCGTCGCGGCACGAGTAGCCGGGCTGCCCGAGGTACTCCTTGCCGTTCTGATCGGCGGAGGGACAGACGTCTTTGGTGTCCCCGTACACCAAGAAGTCCTGCTGGAGCATCAGGCTCAGCCAGTTGAGGGAGTAGGGCGGCGGCGGCTCGGGATTCGGGTTCTCCGGCGGCGCGTCCTCTTCCTCGAGCACGACGGGCTCGGGCTCGGGGCCCTTCTTCTTCGGGGTCTGGTCGACGACCTCGACCTCGCTCGACTTCGAATCGGTCGTTCCCGGTGCCGTGCCGCCGACATCGTCCTTGCCGGCGTTGTCGTCCATGCTCGGGCCGGTCTTCTTCGGCTTCTTGGACTTCTTGGTCTTCGCGTCCGCCGTGCGCTCCTGCACGACGACGTGCGTGAGACCGACGGCCAGTGGAATGGCGAGCCAGCGGAGGGCTCTCGAGGTCCAGGGCTTTCCAAGCATCGAAGGGGCGAGACGGTATAGCAATTCGTCTCGTTCGAACGCAATCCGTCGAGCGCGTTTCTCTGCGAGATCTTCCGGTCAGCGGACCGGAGTAGTCACTTCGACTGCACGATACTTTTCGCGTGTAGCTCTACGTTGCCTGAGTTGCGCGGGCGAACACGACTTATGATGCGCGCCGCCCGGACCTCCCGCCGGGCTCACGACACCCGATGGCAAGTGTCACGCTGAAGGATCTGGTCAAGGAGTACGAGGGCGGCGTGCGCGTCGTCGACCGCATCAGCCTCGAGATCCGCGATCGCGAGTTCGTCGTCTTGGTCGGGCCTTCCGGCTGCGGCAAGTCGACCACGCTGCGCATGATCGCCGGTCTCGAGGAGATCACGAGCGGCAGTATCGCGATCGGCGGAAAGGTCGTGAACGACACCCCGCCGAAGGATCGCGACATCGCGATGGTGTTCCAGAGCTACGCGCTCTACCCGCACATGACGGTGTTCGAGAACATGGGCTTCGCCCTGAAGCTCCGAAAGCTCGAGCCGAAGGCCATCGACGACAAGGTGCGGAAGGCCGCGAAGATCCTCGGCATCGAGCAGCTGCTCGAGCGCAAGCCCAAGGCGCTCTCGGGCGGACAGCGCCAGCGGGTCGCCCTCGGGCGGGCCATCGTGCGCGACCCCCAGTGCTTCCTGTTCGACGAGCCGCTCTCGAATCTCGACGCCAAGCTGCGCGTCGAGATGCGCGCCGAGCTCAAGCAGATCCACATGGGCTTGAATGCAACGACCGTGTACGTCACGCACGACCAGGAAGAGGCGATGACGCTCGGCGATCGCGTGGTCGTGATGAAGGACGGCGTGATCCAGCAGTCCGCGGGCGCGCTCGAGATCTACCACCGGCCGGCGAATCGCTTCGTTGCCGGGTTTCTCGGCAGCCCGCCCATGAACTTCTTCGGTGGCAAGCTCATGCGCGAGGGCGACCGGCTCTTCTTCGACGAGGGCACCGGCAAGCTACCCGTCGGCGATTGGGCCAAAAGCGAGCTCGAGAGCCGCGTCGGCGAAACCATCGTGCTCGGCGCCCGTCCGGAGGCGATGTCGGATCAGAAGCACGCGCGCTTCCCCACGACCGACAACTCGCTCGAAATGCGCGTCACGCTCGTCCAGCCCCTCGGCGACCGGATGGATGTCGTGCTCTCCACCGAGCAGCACCGGCACGCCGTCGCGCAGATGCCGGCGCATGCAGGGTTACGCCCGGGAGACAGCACGCCCGTCTTTTTCGACCTCGAGCGCTTGCACTATTTCGAGACAGGCGAGCTCGGCCGAAGCCTCGTGAAGCATCCCGGGCTTCCGACGTAGACACCCTCTGATTCGGCGCGGCGTCGTGGTATAGGCGCCGCCCTCATGTCAGACAACGACAAGCTTGCCATCGTGGTCGGAGGCGGCCCGGCCCCAGGTATCAACAGCGTGATCGGCGCCGCAACGATTCGCGCCTGCCTTTCCGGCATCGAAGTCGTCGGGATCCTCGACGGCTTCTCGCGCATCATGAAGGGCGACATCACGAACGTGCGCAAGCTCGACATCGAGTCGGTGTCCCGCGTGCACTTCCGTGGCGGCTCCGTGCTGCGCACCGCGCGCGCGAACCCCACCAAGGATCCGAAGACGATCGCGGCGTCGCTCGATTCGCTGAAGCGGCTCGGCGTCGGCAAGCTCATCACCATCGGCGGTGACGACACGGCGTTCTCCGCGCTGACGCTCGCCGAGCATTCGAAAGGCAGCCTGCGCGTCGTCCACGTTCCGAAGACGATCGACAACGATCTCGATCTCCCCGACAGCATCCCGACCTTCGGCTACCAGACGGCGCGGCACGTCGGCGCCGGCATCGTGCAGGACCTCCTCACGGACGCGCAGACGACCGTGCGCTGGTACTTCGTGATCGCGATGGGCCGCAAGGCCGGCCACCTCGCGCTCGGCATCGGCAAGGCTGCGGGCGCGACGCTCACCATCATCCCGGAGGAGTTCGGCCGGAAGCACATCCCGCTCGACGAGATGGCCGACATCCTCGTGGGCGCGATCGTGAAGCGCCTCGCGAACGGCCGCTCCGACGGCGTGGCCGTGTTGGCCGAGGGCCTCGTCGAGCACCTCACCGAGGCGGAGCTCAAGGCGGTCGCCGGCGACGTCGAGCTCGACGAGCACGGTCACATCCGCATGGCGGAGGTCGAGTTCGGCCCGATCATCAAGGCGCGCGTTCAGGAGAAGCTGAAGGCGCTCGGGATCAAGCTCACGATCGTGCCGAAGAACATCGGCTACGAGCTCCGCTGCACGGATCCGATCCCGTACGACATGGAGTACACGCGCGACCTCGGCTACTGCGCCGCCAAGTACCTGATCGAGGGTGGCTCGGGCGCGATGGTCACGGTGCAAGAGGGCAAGTTCAAGCCCATCAAGTTCAGCGACATGCTCGATCCGGAGACCGGCAAGACGCGCGTCCGCATGGTCAACATCGACACCGAGTCGTACAAGATCGCGCGCCGCTACATGATCCGCCTGCGCAAGGACGACTTCGAGGACGCGGCGGAGCTCGACAAGCTCGCGAAGACGGCGAAGATCGCGCCGGCCGATTTCCGCAAACAGTTCGAGTACATCGTGGCGAAGGAAGCTCCGCCGCTCGCTTTCAACTACCCCTGAGCGGAACAGGCGCGAGACCCGCGGCCCGAGCGCGCGGCGCGAGCAGGAAGGTTCCCGCTCCGCCGCGCGTAAGACGCCGTATGGCTCGAGCTTTTTTGGTTCTTCTTGCTGCGGGCGCGGCGCTCGGCGGCTGCGCGTCGGCTCCCCCGCCCCAGGTCATTTACGTCGATCGGTACCCGCCGCCCCCGCCGCGCGTGATGATGGACCCAGAGTGGCACCACGCCGAGTGCAGCCCTCCCGGCTACGCCATGCGGCCGCCCCCGACGCCGCCCGGACCTCGCTACCATCCGTACGCGCCGAAGAGCGTCCCGAAGGGGAACAACGGCCACCGCGTCCCGCAGCGCCGGATGGGGCACCCCATGGGCCACCCGATCGACCACGAGCGCGACAGCGCGCAGCGTTAGTCTCCTGATCGTCGCCGTCGCGGCGGGCCGCGCTCGGAATCACGCCGTGCGACTTCGCCCCTCGTAGAGCGCGCGCTCTCGCGCGATCGCCTCGAACAGAAAATCGCGCAGCACGCGCACGCGGGCCGTCGCGCGCAAGTCGCGGTGCGTGAGCACCCAGAGCGGCACCCGCATCTCGGGCAAAAGCTTGAGCCGTCGCCAATTCGGTTTTGCGTCACCGAGCGCGCACGGCAAGAGAGCCACGCCGAGCTCGGCGTCGACGGCGTCGCGCAACGCCCAGGAGCTGTCCACGCGCACCGCGACGCGCGCTTTCGGCACGTTTTCGGCCATCCAGCGCGCAAACGCCATCGTCGAGCCCACCTGCCAGCCCACCCAATCGAGCCGCGAGAGCTCCTTCGTCGGGCGTCCGGCGAGGTAGCGCTTGGACCCGTAAATGGCCGCACCGACGAGCGCCGCGCGCCGCCCCACCAGGTCGGGCGGCGGCTCCGTGGCGATGCGCAACGCCACGTCCGCCTCGCGCTGCGCGAGATCGAGGTACCCGACGCTCACGGCCAGCGTCACGTCGATGTCCGGATACTCCGCACCGAACGCGCGCACGTGCGGCAGGAGCGCCGGCAAGAGCGGGTCGGGCAGCGTGACGCGGATCGGTCCCGAAAGCCGTAGATCGAGCCCGTCGACGCGACGCTCGAGCCCCGTCACGACCTCCTCGAGCTCGCGCGCCGTGTCGACGGCATCTTGCCCCGCGCTCGTGAGCTCGTACCGATCGTCCTTGCGCTCGAAGAGCCGCGCGCGTGCCGCCTCCTCGAGCTCCGCGATGCGCCGCAGCACCGTCGAGTGACTCACGCCGAGCGTCCGCGCCGCCTTGCGCATCGAGCCCGCGCGCGCGACGTGCAGCGCGACGCGCAGATCGTCCCAACCCAGGGTGGTCTGTTTTTGGACCATAGAGCGGCAATAACAGACCTAACGGTCCACAGATAGTCCAGGTATCCCTGGGTCTCAGCGACGCCGCTGCTTGCGGCCGTCAAAGACCAGGAGTGACTCATGACCGTTCAAGCCCATGCCGCGTTTCAGTCCCGCCCTGCCCTCGAGACCGCCCAATCCGTCGTGGCCCTGGAGCCCGGCGCCGGCGAGCACGTGTGGTTTCTCGACCACCTCGTGACCGTCAAGCTGCGCGGCGCCGCCGCTCCGTGGGGCGTCATCGAGGTCGCACTCCCCGCCGGCGCCCGAACGCCCTTTCACCGCCACGAGGACGACGACGAGACCCTGATCGTGCTCGAGGGGGACCTCACCATCTTCCTCGAAGGTGGGAGCACCGTGCGCGGTCGCGCCGGCTCGTGTGTTCACCTGCCCCGCGGCATCGCGCACGGGTTCCGTACGGAAACGCCGCTTCGCATGCTCGTCGTGTGCCGCCCGGACGGCTTCGTCGAGTTCACCCGCGACTACGGCGTCCCCGCGCCCCGTCCCGAGTACCCACCGAACGTCCCGCCGGACTTCCCGCGCCTCGAGGCGCTCAGCCAGAAGCACCACATCGAGCTGCTCGGCCCGCTTCCGGAGGGCGCGCTCTAGGGTAGTCTCCAGCCATGAAGTGGGTGCGACGCGGGGAGAATGCCCGTGCGCTCGGGCTCGGGGTCGTTCTCCTCGGGGGGGTCGTGCTCTTCGGGGGGGTCGTCAACGCCCACTACCCGATCGGTGACTGGCTCTTCTTTCACTACGCGCTCGCCTGGCTGCTTGCGCTCGTGTTTTTGGGGGCGAGCTTCGTCGGTGGCTACGGGCTGCTCGAACACCTGGGCGGGACGACCTTGCCAAAACGCGAGGAGCTCACCCTCGCGCCCGCGCTCGGTGTGCTCGCCTTCGGCCTGTTGGTGTTCTTCATCGGGCTCGTCGGCGGGCTTTGGGCCGGAAGCTTCTATGCGATCCCGGCGCTGCTCGTCGCCGTCGGGTGGGGCCGAGCGTCTCGCGATTTTCCCCGGTTCGTCAGGCATTTGCGCAAGGTCGAGCTGCGGCCGCCGTTTTGGCAGCTCTTCGCGTGGGCGCTCGCGGTCGTCGCGCTTTTTCTCGTCTATGTGCAGCTCCTCACGCCGGACACGTTCGGGTTCGACGAGCGCTGGTATCACCTGCCAATCGCGCAGCGCTACGCGCTCACCGGCTCGACGGGCCGCTTCGAGGAAGGCTTCTGGCAGCAAGCCAATCCGCACCTCGCGAGCTACCTCTACACCTGGGCGTTCCTCACTCCGAGCGTGCTGCTCTTCGATCGCCTGGAGATCTGCGCTCACGTCGAGCTCGTGCTCTTCCTCGCGACGCTCGCGCAGGTTCCGATCCTGACGCGGCGGCTCGCTCCACGCCTTCGCCATCCGTTGAGCGCGCTCGTCCTCCTCGCGTTTCCGTGCATCTACCTGTACGACGGCAACCTCCACGGGGGCGCCGATCACGTGGCCGCTTTTTTCGCGATCCCGGCGGCGCTCGCGGCGTTGCATTGCCTGCGTGAGCTTTCGCCGCGTAGCGCCGTCGTCTTCGCGGCGTGCGTCGGTGGGCTCGCGCTCACCAAATTCACCGCGCTCTGCGTCGTCGTCCCGTTGCTGTTGTTGGTCGGCGGGCGCGGCACAGAGCTCGCGATTCGGCGTCGTCCCGGCGCTGTTCTCGGCCTCGCGACGGCGGTGGGCGCCTGCCTGCTCGTGACGGCGCCGGTCTGGCTCCGGAACCTGATCTGGTTCCACGACCCCCTCTACCCGTTCCTCCATCGCTATTTCCCGTCGCGACCGTGGAACCCCGACGCGCCGGGGCCCATCGCCGCGATGCAGACGTTGATGCAAGCGCAGTCGCTGGCTTCGAACGACTTCCTCGACGCGCTGAAGGCGACCGTAACCTTCTCCTTCATTCCGAACGATTGGTACGTCTTTCATCAGGACGTCCCGATCTTCGGCTCGCTGTTCACGCTGACGCTTCCTTGTCTGCTGTTCGTGAAACGCCCGGCGCGGCTCATCGTGGCGCACGCATGCGTGATGCTGTCCCTCGTGCTCTGGCACCTCTTGCACCACGCCGATAGGTATCTCCAGGTGCTCTTGCCGTGGATGGCGGCCGTGACTGCGGCGTGCTTGGGGCGGATCTGGGAAAACGGTTGGCTCGCGCGCGGGCCGCTGCTGCTGCTCGTGGCGCTCCAGCTCGTCTGGGCCGGCGACGTGCCGTTTCTTCGCACGCACAACCTCATCAACGATTCGCCCATCCGCGTCGCCGAAGCCTTCCTCGCCTCGGGCTTCGAGCACCGCGAGCGGCGCCTCGTCCCGTACGAGCCGCTCGGCACGATTGGCGAAGCGACGCCGGAGGATGCGGTCATCTTGGCGCACGATCTCGTGACGATCCTCGGGCTCGACCGGAGATGGGTCACGGACGTGCACGAGAGTCGCTTCAGCTACGCGGCCCTACGCACCCCTCGCCGCATCCACGACGAGCTCACGGCCCTCCACGTCACGCACCTGCTCTGGTCGAACGCGGCGCTCGGCCGCGACAGCCTCGCGAGCGATTTTGCTTTTCTCGACTACGCGCTTCATTACACGGAGGAGCCGCAAGTGATCTCGGGTTACACGCTTGCCCGCGTTCCGAAGGAGGCCCCGCGCGCGAGCGACGACGATCCGCGGGTGGTCGTGCTGTCGTGCGGCTCCCCCTACCCGAGCGGCGTTTATCGTTTGTCGGATCTTCGCCTGCCCGTCGTGAACCCAGGCCCTGCGCCCGCCTTCGAGCCCCTCGTCGACGGCCCGCGCGCAGCGCTTGCCACCGCAGCGTTCGCTGCCGTGGAGCGCCGCTGTCATCCGAACGTCGTCGTGGGGCGACCCTTGCGTCGGGTTCAGATGCGGGGGCAGACGGAGCTCTACGTGACGGACCCGCCTCTCGAATGACGAGCCGCTGTAGCGCCTGCACCGACGCCGTTCATTCCCGCCGTGCTCGTGCCGCCGGTACCGTGCTCCTCTTTCGTGTCGTCGTCCCGCCGGCTGGAGCCGCCGCACCCAAGCACCACCAACGCCGCTAAAATCGATATCGAGCAGAGCCAGTGCGCGCGCTGAGCCATGGGGCACATCACTGCAAGGCAGCCTTCGTGCCACTAGTTTTGGCACAGATCGGCACGTCGCGTGGCGCCGGCCGCTTGACGTTCGACGACGCCCAAGGCTCCGTGTGCTCGACGGATGCTCTCGCGCCGCCAGCTCCTACACGCGCTCGCCGCGACCACCCTGCCCGCGTGTCGGAGCACGCCGCTCGAGCCAGAACCCACGGCGAGCGCAGCACCGGCGCGTTCCGCTGCCCGCGTTCCCTCGTTGAGCGACGGGACACTGCGCGTCATCGAGCTCGGAACGGTGGCGCGCAACAACGACGCGCTCGTCTTGCTTCACGGTTGGGGCGCACCGGGCGACGATTTGGCATCCCTCGGTCGCGCGCTCGTGCGCGAGAACACCATGGTCTTCGTGCCGGCAGCGCCGCTCAACGAAGGCTCGGGCCGGGCTTGGTGGCACCTCGATGCGGGCGCTCGCGCTCACTACGCCCGCGCGGATGCTTTGCCGCCTGACTTCCAGCCGCTCGCCGCCATCACGAGCGCACGAGAGGCCGTTCAAGCGCTGCTCCGACGGATACACGAGCGGCTGGCGCCGTCACTCGTCACGGTCGCGGGCTTTTCACAAGGTGCGATGCTGGCGTTAGACGTTGGCCTCCGCTGCGAGCCGCGCGTCGATCGCGTCGCCGTCCTCTCGGGCTCGCTGCTCCTCGATTCGCTGCCCGCCGTTCACGAGGGCTGCGGCAGGGGCCGTCGCGTTCTGATGACGCATGGCCGTGTCGACCCGATCCTGCCGTTCGAGAACGCCGAGCGCGCGGTCGCGATCCTCGGGCAGCACGGCATCAAGACGGACTTTCGGCCGTTCGACGGCCGTCACGAAATCCCCGGGAGCGTCCGGGCCGCACTCGGAGATTTCGCGTTCGGGCCCTAGCGTCCCGCGAGGGTGCCGCCCCCATAGCTCAGCGCGATTGCACAGCGCGTCGGTCGCAGACCTTTTCGCCCCAGCCGCTGAAAGGCCTTGGCAGGGGTGAGGGACACGTTCGTCACGGCTGAGGCAACGTGCCGCATTGACTTGCGCTCGAACGCCGCTGAGCAGCCGAACAAGTGCGCTCTTGTCGCATACCCGCGCATGGCACAGCGTCTGCATTGATGCGCGGACATCATGTTGAAGATTGGACGTCGATCGAACGAGTGGAGTGCAACCCATCGCGTCGCCACGTGGGGCTCCTCCTTCGTGCTGGGGCTGGCAGCGTGCGCATGCAGCGGCGAAAGTCCCGGGGCCACCGATACCGAACCCGAGCTCTACGCTCGTGGCGTAACTCCCGGAGAGGTCACGCTGGTGAGCGACGTCATCGTGAGCTCGGCCCCGCGCACGATTGTCGCGGGGCTTGACCGCGTTTGGATGTCCGACTCGAAGGCTGCCAAGGTGTGGTCGATCGCGACTGACGGCACGCTCTCGTCCGCTTCCGTCGCGATGGTCGAAGGCGAGAACCTCGACATCGGGCCGACTGCGGACGGCGATGTGTGGTTTGCTTCCGGCCGCCGGGACCTCGCGCGTTTGGGTAGGATTTCCAGCGAACTGGAGATCGCGGCCGACGCGTTCCCGAACGGGGACGGGGCCCGTCGCGTTGCCGCCAGTCCGGACGGCAACGTCTGGTTCACGGAGCAGACGGGCGCGCGCGTCGGTTTCGTCACGCCCGACTTCGAGGTGACGGAGCTCGACGTACCGAGCGGGAAGCCGTTCGACATCAGCGTCGCCGCCGACGGCAACGCTTGGTTCACGGAGCCCGCAGAGAACGTCATCGGCCGCGTCACCCCCGCCGGCGTCGTGACCCTGTTCGACCTCCCCACCGCGAATAGCGCGCCAAGCAGGCTCACGCCCGGACCGGACAGCAAGATGTGGTTCGCGGCCGTCGGCGCGGGCAGCATCGGAAGCATCGACGCGGACGGCAACGTCACGGAATATCCCGTCGAGCTCGCCGCCGGGCGCACACTCGGTAGCTTGACCGGAGGGCCCGACGGCGGAATTTGGTTCACGGAGGTCGGCGCCCCTCGCACCGATCGCGTGATCCGTCACATGACGACGAGCGGCGCTTTCTCGACGGTCACGCTCCCCGTGGTCCAGGATCGCTACCAGGGTGGGCTGCCGGTCTCGCCTGAGCCGACGGACATCACCGCCGGCCCGGACGGCCAGATGTGGGTCACTGCACAGCTGTCGCCTTTCGAGGACAGCGTGGTCCTGCGCATCGCGCCGATCGACTGAATCAGAGCGTGAGGATACCGCGCCGAGCCGCCCGCGCGACGGCGTCGGCGCGAGTATCGGCGCCGAGCTTCTCGAGTAGCGAGCGGACGTGGAACTTCACGGTGTGCTCGCTCACGGTGAGCTCGTCGGCGATGGCGCGGTTCGACCAGCCCGACGCGACGAGGTCGAGCACTTGGTGCTCGCGAGGCGTGAGCACTGGCTGCGCGCCCACGGGAGCGCGAGGCGATGACACCGCTGAGAACGTCTGCGGATCAAAGACGTGCAGCCCGGACGCCACGGCCACCGAGGCCGCCGCCACCTGCTCGCCCGACGCCTCGCGCGCGAGGGCGCCGTGCGCTCCACCCCGTACGAGGCTGCGCGCGTGCTCGGCCTCGGCGACGAGAACCAGCGCGGGTACCCTCCCCGGGCGCTGCGCAAGCAAAAGCTCGACGCTCGCCTGATCGGGCACATCCTCCACGAGCACATCGACGCCCTCGGGCTCGAGGGTGGACGCCTCCGCGAGCGGCGCACTCGCGACGACTCGCACCTCCCCCGTGCCGTTGAGGATCTCCGAAAGGCCGCGCCGAACGATCGCCGAATCGGCGAGCACGGCAGCGCCCAACAAGAGTCCTAACATCCCCACACCTTAAGACCGCTTCCAGCGCTGTAAAGGGCCCTAGCCGAAGGGCTCCTAGCCGATCGAGCAGGCTCTGCCCGCCGATCGACGAGTTTCGCAACGGCGACTCGGTTCCTATTTTCAACGTCGAGGCGTGCCGCTTCGGGCGCCTCGAAAGGAATCACCGATGAGTAGCATGACCGATCTCTCGAACGCCCTCCGCGACACCGTCGCTCGCGCGGAAACGGGTGTTCTCCCCATCCATCAAGGCGCAAGCTCTGTCACGACCGGCATCGTCTTCGACGAGCATCACGTCGTCACGACCGCTCGTGCCATCGAGCCCGATGCGCCATTCGAGGTGGCGCTCGGCGGGGAGCGCGTGCCGGCGACGTTCGTCGGCGCCGATCCGGCGAGCGACCTCGCAGTGCTACGCGTCGAGCGCCCCCTCGCCCCACTTCCCTTGGCCGACGACGCCGAGCTTAGGCCGAGGAACCTCGTGGTGGCGATTTCGCAGGGCTTCCGTGGCACGCGAGCACGCCTCGGCATCGTGAGCCGCGTCGGAGGCGCGTGGCACCTCGCGGGCGGCTTGCGCCTCGCACGCTACTTCGAGACGGACATCGCGCCGACTCCCGAGCTCTCGGGCAGCGCGCTCGTGGACGCGAGCGGCGCTCTCGTCGGGATCAACGCGATCGGTCCGGGGCGCGGCTCGCTCGTCACGCTTCCTCTCGCGGCCCTGGCTTCGGTGGTGAAGTCGATCGCCGACCACGGCCGCGTGCGGCGCGCCAAGCTTGGAGTTGCCCTGCAACGGGTCGACCTGCCGGCGAAGGCGGCGGCTCGCCTCGGAGCGCGCCAGGGGCTCATCGTGCTCGGTCTCGCGGAAAACGGGCCGGCCGAGCGCGCCGGGGTGCTCGTCGGTGACATCTTGCTCGCCGTCGGCGGGACGAAGGTCGAGCGAGTGGAGGAGCTTCAGGCGCTGCTCGATGAGAGCAAGATCGACGCCGAGACGAGCCTCGAGCTCCATCGTGCGGGAGCGGAAGCGACGCTCACCCTCAAGCCGGTGGCGCGATGACCGCGCTCGCGGACCTTTCGGACGCCATCGAGCAGGTCGTTCGAGTGGCGTCGCCGAGCGTCGTATCGGTCGACCACGCGCGGGGCCAGGGCAGCGGCCTCGTGGTGGCTTCCGACGGCTACGTCGTCACCAACTCGCACGTGGTGCGAGGCGCGAACGAGCTCGGCGTCCGCCTCGCACCCGGCGAGCGCGTGAACGCCAAGCTCGTCGGCGACGATCCCGCGAGCGATCTCGCCGTGCTTCGGCTCGGTAGCGGCAGCGCCCCGAGCTTGCCGCTGCTCGAAGAGCGACGTTTGCGCGTCGGACAGCTGGTGCTCGCCATCGGCAATCCGCTGCGTTTCGATCGCTCGGTGAGCCTCGGTGTCGTGAGCGCGGTCGAGCGCACGCTTCCGGCCGCGCCGGGCCACGCGCTCGAGGGTCTCGTGCAAACCGACGCGGCGATCAACCCTGGTAGCTCGGGCGGCCCGCTCCTCGACGCCCACGGCACCGTGGTCGGCATCACGACCGCCGTGATCCCGAGGGCTCGCGGCATCGGCTTCGCCATCCCAGCCCACACCGTGAGCTGGGTCGTCGCGATGCTCCTCAAGCAAGGGCACATCGAGCGACCGCGCATCGGCGTCGCAGCCCGCGGCGTGGAGCTCTCGCCGGGCCGCATCGCGGCGCTCGGTCAGGGTCGCGCCGTCGAGGTGCTCGAAGTCGCGAGCGATTCGCCCGCGCTTCGAGCCGGCTTGCAGAGCGGCGACTTGATCCTGCGCGCGAACGGCAAACCGGTCGGTAGCGTCGACGATCTCGTGCGAACGCTCGTTCTCACGGGTGGCGCCGAGCTCGGGCTCACGCTCGCGCGCGGGTCGCGAGAGGTCGAGCTCGTGGTTCGGCCGCGTCCTGAGCAGCGCGCGGCGTGATCGCCGGTCTCCAGTTGGCACCCACGGCGACGCAGGCTAGCCTCGAACCTGGGACGAGGTGCAGGTGGGTGAATCGATGATCGACGTCGTTACGGCGACCCGGCTTTCGGAAGCAGATTTTTGGGCCCAATCGGCGCTCGGGCTCTCCCTCGCGCGACTGAAGAGCGACTCGCGCTTGAAGGCCTTCCCTAGCTTCGAGAACCGGCGCGGCCTCCCCGAGGTCTACAACGAGCGTCTGGCCGCGCCCGACTGCGCCGAGCACGTCGTCTTCGTGCACGACGACGTCTGGCTCGACGACTACTTCATCGCCGACCGCGTGCTCGAGGGCGTGGAGCGCTTCGACGTGATCGGCGTCGCCGGCAATCGCCGCCGTCACCCGGGCCAGCCATCGTGGGCCATCGTGGACCACAAGCTGACGCCGGAAGAGCGCGAGTACCTGAGTGGATGCGTCGCCCACGGCAAGCAGCCCTTCGGCCCCGTGTCGACGTGGGGCGCCGTCCCCGCCGAGTGCGAGGTCATGGACGGTGTCCTCCTCGCCGCCAAACGCGACACGCTACGCGCGCACGACGTGCGCTTCGATCCCCGCTTCGCCTTCCACCTCTACGACATCGACTTTTGTCGCACTGCGCGTCAAAAAGGGCTCCGGCTCGGCACGTGGCCGATCTGCATCACGCACCAGAGCCGCGGTCGCTTCGGCACGCAGGAGTGGTTCGAGAGCTACGGAAAGTATTTGGAGAAATGGGGTAGCTGACCGCTTCAGCCGGAAAGAGCTAGAGTCGCGACATGCGCTTGCGTTTCCTTGGGTGTCTCACCCTTCTTTGCGCCGGGCCCCTCGCGGCTTGCGGCAACGACGAGCCCGCTTCCGAGCCGGCTGGCTCCGCCGGCAAGGCCCCGGTGGAGGAATTTCCCTCGAACATCGACGTGAAGAGCTGCGCCAGCATCCACTCGAGTGATGCGAACGCGCCCACGGCCTGCTTCGCCTGCTGCGACAAGGCGGTCGACGAGATACGGCAGTCCTCCTTCGTCCACGCGGACGCCTGCACGTGCGTGGGTCGCCTCGAAAGCGACATGGGCGACACCGTCTGCCCTCCGCAGAACAACGACCGCGACGCGTGCACGAAGTGCTGCACCGACCACAACTTCCACAGCTCGAGCTGGCGGGGTTCGAACGTCTCCATGCCGGCGATGTGCCAGTGCCGCCAACTCCACGACGCAACGCTCTGCGCAGACTCACTCGACTCGGCGGACACGTGCACGACGTGCTGCCTGCATCAGGGATACGGCGCGAGTATGTTCACGGCGGGCGCCACGTGCGAGTGCGTCGCGGCGTAGCTGAAGCGAGACGTTGACGGAGCAAGCCCCGCTGCGAGCCGTGCGTGCTCGAGCAGCGTCGGCCCATAGACCACGATCAGCACGAGCTCGATGGCAAGAAGTGCGAGCAGCCCCGCGTGTCGTTCTACAAAGGGGATCCGGAAGCGAAACATGGCGCTCGAAGCCGAAGAAACCTCGCCGAGCAAATACCAGCGAATCCGACAGGGAATAAACAATCATGAATGGATTCACGAAGAACAAGCGTCGCCGCTTCGGCGTCATCGTCGGTCTGTGCGCGGCGCTCGCGCTCGGTGCCGTCGCCACGCGTGCGAAAGCATCCTCTTCCTCGGGCAATGTCACGGTGAGCCAGGTCACGCTGGGGTATAACTTCGGCCTTATTATCTTTACTTCGAATGGCGCTTATGCGGCCAAGACCGACCTTGCTTCGCCCTGCACGTCCTACAACCGCTCCACGGATCTCGTGAAAACCTGGTACTCCCTGGCCCAAACCGCCATGCTGTCAGGCAAGCGACTGAGCATCTCGTATACGGCCTGCGGCGGTGGGAATCAGATCGAGATCATGAGCATCCTCAATTGAGGGGCACCATGCAGAGGTTCAACTCGTCTGCGTCCCCGTTTCCACGCCTGGGTGTCGTTGGAGCCCTGCTGCCGCTCGCGCTCGGGTGCTCCGTCGTGCCGAACGGCTCGGAGAGCGAAGCCGTCGGCTCGGAGGAGTCTGCGATCGTCGGTGGCTCGAATGCCGTTGCTGGCGCGTGGCCGTGGCAGGCGCGCGTCACCTCGACGCAGCTATGCGGTGGGTCGCTGCTCTCGCCCGAGTGGGTATTGACCGCGAACCATTGCGTCGTAGGACAAGCTGCGTCCGCGTTCACGGTCGTCTTGGGCGAACACGACCTAAGCCTGACGGACGGCAACGAGCAGACCTTCTCGGTCAGCACCATCGTACCGCACCCCGATTTCGGCACTTCGAATCAGGCACCGTACAACGACTTCGCCCTGCTCAAACTCTCGAGCCCCGCCGTCATCAACGCGCGAGTTCGTCCCATTCGCCTCGCCACGGGGGCGGACGGTAGCGGGCAGGACGCCCTCGCCTCGGGCTGGGGCAAGACGCTGATGTTCGACGTGCCGAACATCCTCCAGCAGGCCACGCTCCCCATCCTCAGCAATTCCGCGTGCAGCCCGAACGACTACCGCGACTTGTTCTCACAAGAGCTCTGCGCAGGCTTCGACGGAACCCCGAACATCTGCTCGGGCGACAGCGGCGGCCCCCTCTCGGTCGAGCGCTTCCCCGGTTACCGCGAGCTCGTGGGCGTG
>DATMCL010000500.1:0-13744 GCA_035558375.1 Polyangiaceae bacterium | reverse complement strand
ATCCCCTTCATCTTGAGGCCGAACATCACGTTCCTCTTCACCGTGAGCCACGGGAAGAGCGTGTAGGCCTGAAACACCATGCCGCGATCGGCGCCCGGTCCTTGCACGGCAAGGCCGTCGAGGCGCACGACGCCCGAGGTCGGGTAGTCGAGCCCCGCGAGGATGCGGATCAGCGTGGACTTGCCGCAACCCGAGGGGCCGATCACGCTGATGAACTCGCGCTTTCGCACCTCGAAGCTCACGCGCGACAGGGCCGTCGTGCGCACGCCCCCGGCATCGAACTCGCGGGTGAGGCCTTCGACGCTCATCACCACGGGGCGGGAATTCAAGGTCTCGATGCGCTCGCGCACCTCCGGCGTGTGGTCGAGGTAGCTCGGGAGCTCTAATCGATCGTCGGACACGGTCACACCACCTTCGCTGGGGCTGGGCGCAAGCTCTGGGGCAGCGCCTTCTTCACGCCGCGCGCGAGCCGTACGAGTCGCAGGTTGCCGCTCTCCCACGGGAACAGGTAGCGGCCCAAGAATCCGAGCAGCTGATCGATGCCGAGCCCGACGAGGCCGATGATGACGATCGCCGCGTAGACGTTGTCGAAGTGACGGTAGCGCTGCTGCTGGTAAATGAACGCCGAAAGCCCGGTCTTTTCGCCGATGAGCTCGGCGACGACCAGGTACGTCCAGGCCCAGCCGATCAGGATGCGCACGTCCCGGTAGAGTGCGGGCAAGATGCCGGGAATCACCACGTGCACGACGAGCTGGCGATTTTTCGCGCCGAGCGTCTGCGCTGCCTGGAGGAGCGCGAGGTCCACCGTTCGAGTCGTGTTCGCGACGACCAGCACCATCTGGAAGAAAGTGCCGATGAAGATGATCGCGACCTTGGGCTCCTCCGCCAGGCCGAAGATGCTGACGGCGAGCGCGCCGAACACCGGCGCCGGCATGTAGCGGATGAAGTCGACGAACGGCTCGAACAGGCGCGAGAAGAACGAGAAGGTGCCGCACGCAATCCCGAGCGGCAGCCCGAGCAGGGCCGACCAGAAAAAGCCCCAGAAGATCACCTTGCAGCTCTGGAGCAGGCTCTGGTGGAACCAGACGTCCCCCACCCCTTCGGGCGGCGTCGTAAACGCGGTGTAGAGCGCGCGCCCGACGGCGTGCGGCGGCTGGAAATACACGGGATTCGAGCGCTCACCGCGCGCGAGCTTCTTTCCGGCGTGCGCGAGCTCGACGTTCCGCGCCGCGAACACCTCGCGCTCCACGAGCTGGCCCTCGGCGAGGTACGCGTACGTGCCAGGGACGCTCGTGTCGCCCGGATCCTGCACCAGCACGAGCGGGTGCCACACGAACGGCAAGTACGAGAGCGCGCACCAGAGCGCCATGGGCACGGCGAACGCCAGGAGCCCAACGAAGAACGTCGCGCGGGGTGAGAGCGGCTGGCGAACGGCGAGGAGCCGGGGACGAACCGGCTCCTCCATCGGATCGAACGTCGATGCGTCTACTTCCCCCTCGGGCAGACGGCCCGCCATCGGAGTTACTTCGCTGCCTTCGAGAGCTCTTCGACGAGGCTTGGGTCGAAGTACTCCTCGAACTTCACGGGCTTCTTGTACATCTTGTTCTTGGTGAAGAAGGCGTCGACCGTCTTGCTCGAGCCGAAGACGGACTCGAGCGTCTCGCCCTTGCCGAAGGCCTTGAGGTTGCCGGCGAGATCCTGGAACGCCGTGCCGCTCATGAACTTCTTGTATTCCTCACCGGGGAGCTTCACGCGCTGGCCCATGATTTTGGCCGCTTCGTCCACGTTCTTCGGGTCTTTGATGAAGTCGGCGATCTGGAACCAGACCTTGACGACCTTGAGCCAATCGGCGCGCCGCTCGGCGAGGCTCTTCGGGTTCACGCACAGGTGATCGAAGATGAGACCCGGCGCGTTGGCGCTCGTGAACACTGCCGTCGAGCCCGGAACGTCCTTGAGCGCCTGACCGCTGTTCGGCTGCCACGCGGCGATCGCATCCACGCTGCCCGATTTGAGCGCCTGCGGCGTCTGGTCCGTCGTGACGTTCGTGATCTTCACGTCCTTCTCGGTGAGCTTCGCGCTCTCGAGCGCCTTCAAGAGGAGCAGGTGATCGACGAGGCCGACCTCGACGCCGATCTTCTTGCCCTTGAGGTCGGCAACGCTCTTGATGCCGGGCTTGGCAATGATCATGTCGTTGCCGTTCGAGTAGTCGTTGACGAGGATGCACTTGCTCGGACCGCCGCTCGAGCCGGTGACGAGCGCGTCGCCGTTCGTGACGGCGACGGCGTCCACCTTGCCGGCCGAGAAGGCGTCCATCGACGGCGCGTACTCGAACCACGCGAAATCGACCGCGACGCCGGCCTGCTTGAACCAGCCTTTCTGAATACCGATGTCCCAGGCGATCCAGCCGGGCCAATCGCTGTAGGCAACCTTGAGGGCGGGACCCGTCGGCTCCGGGACGGGGGCGGGCGTCGGAGCAGCAGCCGCCGAAGGAGCGGCAGCGGGGCTCGCGGCGGCCGCGGGGGCCTCGGTCGCGGCGGGCGGCGGGGGCTCGGACTTATTGCAGTCAACGATGAACAGCGAGAAACAAGCAGCCGCCAGCAGACGAAGCATTTTCATGGAGAGCCTTTCGGAGAGCCCCAGGTTGCGCCCCGAATGTTGCCGGCAGATGTCTGAATTCTTTCGGAAACACGCGGGCGCGCGCCTGGACGCACTGCGCTGACGCAGACACGCAGAGAGCGTGCGCCGACCGGGGCGCCGCCATCTCGTCGTCGAAACGGCACCGAAGCCGCCGCCGTTTGGCGCCGGATTGTCGCCCGACGAGAACGGACTCGACGCCGAGCGCGCTTAACCTCGGGCCGTGCTTCAGAAGAAGCGCCCCTGGCTCGTGGCGTTGCGCGGTGCGCTCGGCGTCGCCGCGCTGCTGCTGTTCGCTCAGGTGTTCCGGGCAGCCGACACGGGCACCATCGGGCGGCTGCTGTTCGGAGTCGGGGCGGTTGGCGTCGGCTTGCTGCTGCTCCCGCAGCTCGCGGCGCTGTTGCTCGAGACGCTCGGCTGGAAGCTGACGTTCCGCGCCGGTGGAACCAGGGTGCGCTTCGCTCCCCTGCTCCGCGTACGCATCGCGAGCGAAGCGCTCGCGCAGAGCCTGCCGCTCGGCGTGGCGTTCGCCGAGTCGATCAAGCCGCATTTGCTCGGGCGGCACTGCGGCGTTTCGGTCGATCGGAGCCTGGCAGGGATGACGGCGCGCAAGGTGCTGATCCTCGTCGCGCAGTCCGTCTACGTCGTCGGGCTCGCTGCGCTCGGCTTCGCGGGACTCGAGGCCGCTTCGCGCGCGGGGCTCGGCGTGCAGCACGTCGGCTGGCTGACGCTCGGCTCGGGCGCGCTCCTCGGCATCGGCGGCGTCACGAGCGCGCTCCTCCTGCGAAAGAGCAGGATTGCGCGCGGAGCCTTCGCGCTCCTACGGCGGCTCCCGAGCTCGCGGCTCCGTACGTCGATCCTCCTGCGCGAGCGCGCGTTCGCGTCCACCGACGGCGCCGTCTCGTCGTTGTTCGGGAGCGACTGGCGCGAGCTCTGCGTACCGACGCTGCTCTACCTTGGAAGCTGGCTGTTCGAGTCGTTCGAGACGTGGCTCATCCTGAGCATGCTCGGCGCGCACCCGAGCTTCCTCACGGTCGGCAGCATGGAGGTCGTGGTTTCGCTCGTCCGCAACGTGGTGTTCGTCGTGCCCGCGGGGCTCGGCGTGCAGGATCTCGGCTACGCGGCGTGCTTCGCGGCTTTCGGCGTCCCCGAGGCCGTGAGCACGAGCGCCGCGTTCGTGGTGATGAAGAGGGGCAAGGAGCTCGTTTGGATCGCGGTCGGGTACGCGCTCCTCGGTAGCGACCTCGGAGCGCTCGTGCGTGGCCAGCTGTCGGCCGAGCAGGAGCGACTGCGCCTCCGTCCGGCGCGAGCCTAGAAAAGCCACGCGGCGAAATGCCGCACGACGGCGGCGGCGCGAATCGACCGAACCCGGATGCCACGCTGCATCCATCTCGTCCCTACGAAAACGGACCGGCGCCGCTTTAGAGGCGCGCTCGCAGCTTGCGATGTTCGGCACGTGCCTTGCTGTTCGAGCGGACGCGACCGATCGCGATCTCGTCGCACGGCACTTCGGAGGAACTCTACATGAACAAGCCCCTCGCCAAGCTTCTCGCATCATCCGTGATTCTTACGCTCGCCAGCACCTACGGCTGCAGCGGCGACGACGACGACAGCTCCGGTAGCGGCGGCACAGGTCCGCGCGGCGGTCACGGCGGCACCGCGGCCAAGGGGGGTAAGGCCGGCGCGAGCGGCAAAGGCGGAAGCTCCGGCCAGGGCGGCACCTCGGGCGCCGGCACCGGCGGACGCGGCGGCGTGAGCGGCAGTGGACGGGGTGGAAGCCAGGGCGGAACAAGCGAGGGTGGCAATGCCGGGGCGCCCGAGGGCGGCACTGGCACGACGCTGGGGGGTGCCGGCGGAGAAACGGACGAGGCGGCACTGCTCGCTCGCGGCGCGTACCTCGTGAACCACGTGGCTGCGTGCGTCGACTGTCACACGCCGCGCAAGAGCGACGGCACTCCTGACACGGCTCGCCTCCTCGGCGGCAATCCCACGTTCATCGATATCGTCCCGGGGGACGACGCCGTGGGCCTCATCCCGTCGCCGAATCTCACGCCGGATGCGTCGGGCCTTCGCGATTGGACCGACGCGCAGATCAAGAATGCGTTCTTGAACGGCGTGGACGACGAGGACGAGCCGCTCTTTCCCATCATGCCGTACGCCGAGCTCCACAACATGAGCGACTACGATGCGAACGCGATCGTCGCGTACTTGCGCAGCGTCCCTGCGGTCGCGGCAACCATCCCGGAACGCCAGACGCTTCCGGCGCCGCTCACGGCACCCGCGACGCCCGTCCCGGAGGCGTCGATCCCCCAGACGACGCTGCCGACGACGAACGAGAACTACGGCAATGCCCAGCACGGTCGCTACCTCGCCGGAAACATCGGCATCTGCATGGAGTGCCACTCCCCTGAATCGGCGTCTGGGAGCGCGATTCCCATCGACACGGCTCGCCTCTTCGCGGGCGGCCGCGTCTTCGTGTCGGCGAGCCTCGGGCTGCCCGTGCCGCCGTATCCCGCGGAGATCATGACCCCGAACCTCACGCCCGACGCGACGGGCAGCGGCACGCTCAGCGTCGAGGACATCGTCCGCGCGATCCGCACCGGCATCGACGGGGACGGCAACCGGTTGTGCCCGCCGATGCCTTCCGGCCCGATGCTGCCGTTCGCCGGGATCACCGAAGACGACGCCCGCGACATCGCGATCTACCTGAAGTCGATCGCACCCGTCGCAACCACCGGCATCACCGAGTGCACGCCGCCCGAGGAAGGCGGCGGCGGAGCGAGCGGGGCGGCGGGCAACGGAGCCGGCGGCAACTGAGCGGCGTCAAAAGACGCGACGAAAGTACATTTTCACACCCGTCTCGGCCGACCGCCGAGCCGGGTGAGCCGTTGCTCTAGGACAGTGATACTCTAGGGCCGTGGTGTCGGGAAAACGTCGGCGCGGGCCCGTCGGGCTCGCCTCGTGGCGCAGGTGGCTCGGACTGGTGCTCGTGGCGCCCGCAGGCTTGGCCTGCAGCGACACCTCGCGCCCTGGCGACGGCCGCCTCGCGCGCGTCGAAGGACGCGTCTCGAGCTCCCAACGCGGCGTCTACTTCGACGTGGCGTTCGAGCCGGCACCGTCGCTCGCGGAGGTCACGGCCGCGCATCCTACCGCCGCGCCCGCACTGAACGTCGCGACCTTCGCGCGCGAGCTCGCCGTGCAAGGCGAGCCCGCGTGGGCGAGCGGCGTGCTGACCATCCCGGCCGAGGACGGCGGCGACCGCATTGTCGCGCCCGCGCCCGCGAACAACCCCATCCGGTACACGTGCGGCATCACGCTCGTCTCACCGAGCTACGCCATCACCGCGGGGCACTGCGTCACCGACAGCGACAGCGATACGAGCGCCATCAAGCTCCGCCTCTACCGCATCACGCCCGCCCTCGCGAAGACGTACGTCCCTGCCGCCCTCAGCGGCACCTTCCCGAGCTACTCTCAGCCGAACCTCTCGGCCTCGGACGGCTTCCTGTTCGACGAGTACGAGTGCACGCTCCTGAACCGCTGCTACGGCGGGCCGGACGATCCGGCCATCGCCTGTCCCGATCCCACGAAGGACATGGCGCTGCTCCATTGCGACGGCCGTCCCGGGGACAAATACGGGTTCGTCAACGCAAACAGCCAAGGCGATCCCGGCGGGAAGGAGGCTCTCGTGCATTGGAAGCACGAGGTGCTCGATCTCGGAGCACTCGAGGCTTCACTGCCGCAGGACCGCATCGATCACTACGTCGCGCACGGAACCAGCCCCGAGCAGAACTACCACTACTTCGACGACGCAGCAGACCTCCTGCCCCTCCGCTCCGTCACCTGGAGCGACGGGACGCCGACCTCGTGGGGCCTCAACTATTGGTCGGATCTGCACGGCTGTCACGGTACGTCGGGCTCCGGCATGCTGGTTCGCGTCGGCTCGACGCCCCTGTACGAGCTCGTGGGTCCGGTCGCACGGGGGGGCTCAGCTTTCGGACTGCGCCTGTGCGAGCAGGTGCCGAACCCGAGCGGCGCGACGAGCGGCAAGGGCACGCAGGCTATGGGAGCCGACGGGCTGAGCCCCACGGCGCTCATCAACCTCCACAGCGCCGATTTCGCGACCGATTGCCACGCCCGCGCCAGCGCCGAGCGGGATGTCTCGGACTTGCCGTTCGACGCGGGTCCTCACGACGTTTCCACGCTGTTCAGTCACCTCACCTGTCAGCTCGACGAGCTCGGGGCGACCGGCACGGTGATCGCGGATTCGGTGTTCGGGCCCTACCCGGAGCGGTTCATCGAAGATCGGGACACCGCGCACGTCATCCACAACTTCGCTCACGACGTGGTGAGCCGGCGCGTCGCTTTCGACGTCATGCCCCGCGAAGCGTGCTCGAGCGACTGCGGCGCGCTCACCCTGACGCTCGACGGCGCAAGAGCCGACCTCGTCCCGCACGCGAGCGAGCCGAGCATCGTGGCCGGAACGCTGCAGGCCGGCAGCTTCACGACGATCGAGGTCGAGAATGGCGGCCAGCTCCGCGCGTACGGCGGCTTCGTCTTCATTCGCGAGGGGCAAGTCAACTCGTTCGACACGCTCGAGGACCGTCTCGAGGCCGCGCTGTATTCCCTGGACGACGACCGTTTCGTCCTGGCGGGGCCACTACCCATGCGCTTCGCCGGAGACGGCAAAGCGGGGTTCGAAGCGGTGCTCGCTCCGGGCGAGCGCATGGCGCTCACGCGGCAGGCACTGGCCGCGGCACATGCCTGGACGATCCGCCTCGGCGCGCCGAGCTACGAAGATCTCACCTGCGGGCTCCTCGATCGAAAAGGCGTGCCCGTCCAGTCGATCCCCTGCGCCGAGCTCATGCACATCGACGACACGAGCAGCGCCGAAGCGCGGCTCGCCTTCTACGTCGAGCTCTCGAGCGCGAGCTCGCGCGAGAGCGCCGAGCTTCGCACGGTGGCGATCGCGTCCGACGCAGCGAGCGACGGCGACGACGACGGCGTTCCCACGGCGGTCGACAATTGTCCGAATGACTGGAACCCCACGCAAGGCAGCTGCAACGAGGTCATGCCGAGCGCGGGCGGCGCTGGTGGAACGACTGACGACGCCGGCCAGGCGGGTGTGCCGGCCGAGATTGGCGCCGGGGGGGTGAGCTCCAGCACGGACGGTGGCGAGGGTGGTGTTGGGGCCACGGCGCCCTCGGGCGGCCGTCGCGCTACCACGACGCATGGAGGCGCTCCGGGCGAGGACGCGGGCGGCGAGGCCGGTACCGACACGGCTCGCGGCGGAACGAGCGGCACTTCGGGCGGCGGCGCGGGCGTCTCGAGCAGCGGGATGGGCGGGAGCGCGACGGCCGGGCAAACCGCGCTCGCAGGCTCGGCCGGGAGCACGGCGGCGGGTCACGCCTCCGCGCCGCCCAAGGACGACTCGGGGTGCGGCTGCCGCGTCGGCGGGTCGCGCGCCGCGACGAGCCCCGCCTGGCTCCTCACCGCGCTCCTCGGCTTCTGCAGAGGAGCTCGACGGCGGCGGCCACTGCGCCTGAGAGCCCCCTAGCCGCGCTACCGCTCCTCTGGAAAACCCGAGACAATGCGGGTCCCTACGGCACGCTTCACCGATCAGAAAAACGCCCGGCCGGCCCCACTTACCAGTCGGTGGCGGGCGATGCGCCCCCCCGGAGAGTGAGACACACCGTGGAACCAGCGTGCAAGCAGTGTCCCAAGTGCAAGGCCGAGGTCTTCCAGGGCGCACACTCCTGCATGCACTGCGGGTCTCGCCTCGAAGGACGCGCGCCGCTCCCCTCGTCGGTACGGCTCAAGGCTTCCGAGCACGCGCCGGGCAGAGGTCGCCAGGTCACCTACACCTACACCGGCTATTCGCTGACGACGCCGCGCGCCAAGACGCGCTAAGCGGCCGCGGCGAGCGCTACTCCGCGAGCGTTATCGAGCGGCTATCGCCGTTCAGCTCGAAGGTAACGTCCTTCACGTTCGCCGAACCCGAGGTTGAATCGCCGAGCTCGGTGCCGATCTCGAAGCGGGTCACCCAGTGGTCGGTCGAGTAGGCCGGATCGGTCGCGATGATCCAGTTGAGGAGCGCCTTGATGTCGAAGGCACCACTGAAGCTCGTCACCGGGCCGCTTTGGAGCCGGAACTCGCGGTAACGCCAGGTCACGCCTTGCCATCCGTAGGCGCTGTCGTCCTGACAGAGGTCGTAGCTCTTGCCACCGGAAACGATGGTTGCGGTTTGACCGCATGCCAGGCGCCCCGCCCACCCCCAGAGCACGACGAGCTCGTCCGACACGGCGGGGCTCGGGTTCGTCTTCGGGTCGTGCAGGCTGAGCCAAACCCGGAAACCGAGCAGGAAGTTGGGGGCCTGCTCGTTGAGCATGATCCGCAGGCTGTCGACGGTGACGCTCGCGCTCTGAATGTTCTTGAGCTGGACCGGCATGAGCGTCGTCGACGAGTAGTCCGGCGCGGACGTGAGCGTGCTGTCTTGGGCGAAGGGGTGGATCCCGAACTCGATGCCGAGAAAATCGGGATCCCCGTCGCCCACGCAGTTTCCGCGGTTGAAATCCCACCCGACGGTCCTGTCGGCGTTCGTGAAGACGCTGGTCGTCGCCTCGCAGCCCTGTGCCCATGACCCCGTACGGTCGTTGACCAGGCGCATGTCGCCCAGGTTCAAGAACTCGCCCAGGCCAGTCTTCGCCTCGCCCGGGGCCGCGAGCGGAACGCCCATCGAGTCCTTGGTCGTCGAGCTCCCGCCCATGCCGCCGGTGCCGCCCGTCCCGCCCTGCGCCGTCGAGCCGCCCGTCCCGCCTTGCGCCGCCGAGCCGCCCGAG
Organism: Polyangiaceae bacterium; assembly: GCA_035558375.1. GTDB lineage: Bacteria > Myxococcota_A > Polyangia > Polyangiales > Polyangiaceae > PMG-095. Next base: position 4,274 of record DATMCL010000500.1, on the reverse strand, counting down.
CCGTCGCTCGCGCCCGCTTCGCCGGCAACGGCGCTGCCTCCCGTCGAGCCACCGGTTGCGCTGTTGCCCCCGACGTTGCTCCCGCCGACGCTGTCGTCACCTGCGGTCCCGGCGCGAGCGCTCGAGCCACCGACGGCTGCTTCACCCGCGGCGTCCATGCCTCCGCTGCCCGCACCGCGCCCGCCCGCGCCGGCTCCGTTCCCGCCCATACCGTTGCTGGTTCCGCCCATCCCCGCTCGAGCGCCGCTGCCGCCCGTGCCGGCGCTTGCGGCGAGGTGTCGCTCGGGATTGTCGAGCAGCGCGTTGCAAGCGACGACAGAGGCGAGAAACGTCGCGCTCGAAAGGGTACGGCCGAGGGAGCTCATGCTCAATAGCTCCCACTCAAGCGCACACCGAGCGGCCCGACGCCGAGTCGCAAGCGCGCCTGCTCGTGGTGCGGCCCCGTGGGCGCCGTGAGCCACAGCACGCTTCCGGCAGCCAGCCCGACGCCGCCGACGATGAAGCCCACCGTCGACCAATTGCCGGCCTTTCGCGCGTCATTGCTCTTGTCGACGCCGCCCTGCGTCGGGCACGTGGTGTCGCCACACAGCTCCGCGGCGTCGTCGTGATAGGCCATGGATTGCAAGCCGAATACGGTGCCGACGACGACCCCGGCGAGACCGATGCCGCCCGCAACGAGCGCAACCGTGCGCTGCGCTGGCCACGTCGAAGCGGACGACGACGCGGCCGCCGGGGCGGGCGCCGGCTCCGCTACGGCGGGCGCCGCAGCGGCCGCCGGGGCGACTCCCGCGCCCTTTTGCGTGCCGAGCTTCGGCACGTTGACCGACACCGTGCTCCCCGCGGCGCCCGTTTTCACGCGCTCCTGCCACGCGGCGTGGCCCGGCGCCGTCGCGACGATCACGTGCTCGCCTGGATCGAGCGGCAGCGCGACCCCCCATTGCGCGGAGCCGACCAGCGCGCCATCACGCTTGATCTCGAGGCCTTCCAGACGGGCTTCCTCGGGAACACGGATCTCGAGGCGCGAGAGCTTGGGCGAAAGCGCCTTCGCGAAGTCGCGCGCCGCGGTCTCGCGCTCGCTATTGCCGGCGGCGTGCGCCTGGGTGGCGGCCTCCAAGTACGTCGTCCACGCGGACGCCACGCGCCCCACCTGCTCGTAGCAGCGCGCGAGGTTCATCAGGGTCCCGCTGCCTCCGTCGAGGCGCTGGCTCTCTTCGAGCTTGGGACAAGCCTCTGCGTAGCGTCCGACCGTCATGAGGCGCTTGCCCTCGTCGAACAGGGCCTGCGCGGTCGCGCTGTTCGAAGCGGACTGCGCAGACGCGCGGCCGGGAGACGCCACGATGAGCGCGGCAACCACGTGAGCGCCGACGAGCGCTCGCAGCGTCGACGACCCTCCCCGCCGAAATGAAAAACGAAGCGCCCGCATGTCTCAGCGAAAGCCGGACGCTACCATGTCCCGCCGACGCTGCTAACCGTCGCGGCAGCCGCTCTGCCATTCGAACCGCGCGATGTCGCTTGCCTTCAGGCAAAATCTGCGACGAACGCCCGATGCGCGTCGAGCGCCGCGTCGGGATTCGTCGCGAGCTCGCGCGGGCGGTAGCCGCTCTTGATGGCGAGCACGACGATGCGACGCTCGTCGACCGTGAAGCGCGCGCGAAAGTCCTTCACGGCGAGCACGAAGCCATCACCGTCCGAGCGGATGCGGCGGTATGGGTGCCGCTGCGGACCGAGTGAGAGCACGCGCACGATGGGCTCTTCGAGCTCGATCCGAAACCGCTCGCGGAGGTAAGCGAGCGCACGCGCCGCGTCGGGGGCGAACTCGACCGCGAAACCCGGCTGCGGATCGAGCGCGGTCTCGAGCCAGCCGCCCTCGGAGTCGTCGAGCGCGTCGGCGTACTTCACGTAGGGCTTGATATCGAGCACGGGCGTGCCGTCGAGCATGTCGAGCGCGCTCACATGGAGCACGAGACCTTCGACGCGCTCGAGCTTCACGACGCTGAGCCCGAGCGGATTCGGCCGGTACGGGGCGCGCGTCGCGAACACTCCGCGGCGCTTCTCGCTGCGCGGCGGCAGGACCTTGGGCTTCCAGCCTTGGTTCAGGTGAAACCAGAAGATCACCCACAGGTACGGCCAGAGCTCCAGATCCTCGAGCGCGTGCTCGAAGCCGTTCTCCGGGAAAAGCTCGATGCGTCCCTGAGTGTCGCGCGCAGCCGCCGTCTGCCGCGGCGCTTCCGCGCGCTCGCGAAACGGCGAATGCACGACGCCGATCGGCCGGCACGTGAGCAGGCGCTCGGTCACTGGAGCACGCGCAGGCGCTTCTGCCGGAACTCGATGGGCTCGTTGCCGACGTCGAGCCGCATCACGCTCTCGGGATCGGGCAGCCAGCCCTCGTTCTCCTGCTCCGCCTGCCGCGGCGCCGCGGCGAGCGGCTCGGGCGTCGCGTCCCAGTTGCCGAAATCGTCGCCGAGCGGTCCGGGCAGCGTCGGCTGCATGTTGCGTTGAAACAGCTGAAAATCGTGGCGCGCCGTGAGCACGAGCGGCATGCCGCGCTCCGGTCCGCGCTCGCGGAACCAGGTGCGCGCAGCCTCCACGTTCGCGATCAGCACGTGGTGCTGGGGATCGGTCTTCGCCGCGGCCATGAAGTGGTCCTGCATGCCCGTGATGTCGCCGCGCTGGTACGCCGCGCAGGCGAGGTAGTTGTAGGCGAGCCCCGGCGTCGGATGCCCCAGCTCGATCGCGCGACGCGCTTCGACCGCAGCGGCCTCGAATGCGCCAGCCTGGTAGTGGGCGCCTGCGAGATCGAGCACGGCAGGCGCGTGCTCGCCGAGCCGGCCGAGGACGCCCCGGCAGTCGTCCACGCTCGGGGTCCACTGGTCCTGCAGGCCGTGGTTCTTCGCGAACCAGGCGTCGAGCAGCGCCGCGTCCTCCTCGCTCGCGTCGAAAGGCACCTTGAGCTCCTGGAAATCCTCGGTGAAGTAGAGCTCGCGCTTGAGCCATCCGGCGCGCTCCGCGGCGTGAAAATCCGCGGTGCCGGGATACACCGACAAGCAGGAGAAAATGAACTGATGGGGGCGGGCGCGGCCGAGGAAGGCGAGCGTCTCCTCGAAGCTCTCGCGCGTTTCGCCGCGGTTGCCGAGCATCATGTAGAAGCGCACCTGCACGCCGTAGCGCTTGGCCATCTCGGTCGCTTCGACGATCTCGTCCACGGTGATGTTCTTGTGGATGGCGTCGAGGATGCGCTGCGAGCCCGACTCGACGCCGAGCGAAAGGCGCTGGCAGCCCGCGAGCCGCATCTCGTACAAAAGCTCCTCGTTCAGCACGTCGACGCGCGTGTCACAGCTCCACAAGAAGTTGAGCTTCCGCTCGCGAATCCCGCGACACAGCTCGAGCACGCGCTTCTTGTTGGTGGTGAACGTGTCGTCCTTGATCTGAATCATGCGCACGCTGACGCGCGCGAGGGCGGCCTCGAGCATGTCGAGCACGTACGGCACGGAATGCCCACGAAAGCCGCGACCCCAGGTCGTCTCGGCGCCGCAGAACGTGCACTGCCAGGGGCAGCCGCGCGACGTCATCACGATGTGCGTCGCGAAATAGTCGTGCGGCGACGCGAGCCGATCGAGATCATCGATCGACTTGCGCGGCGGCCCCTCCTTGATCTCCCCTCCGTCTCGGAACCACGTGCCGGCGACGCCCTGCGTGGGCGCGCGCGCCACCAGGCGCTCGACGAGCTCCATGAACGTGTCCTCGCTCTCGCCGACCGCGACCGTGTCGACCGCCCCGTAGTGCTCGAGCAGCTCGCGCGCGAGCGGCGTCGCGTGCGGACCGCCGACGACCACGTGCGCCTGCGGCCGCTGCCGCTTGATCAGGCGCGACACCAGGTCGACCCCACGCCGATTGGCCGTCCAGCAGGACATGCCAAACAACTCGGCGTCGAGCGCGCCGATGATTTCCTCCACCCGGTCCCAGGAAAACGCTGAAAGATTCAGCACTTTGACCTGGTGCCCGGCGCGCGCCGCCTGCGCGCCCAGCGACAGGAGCCCATACGGGATTTGATGAAAATCCGGGTCGAGATCTCCCTCCTGGTAGCCAGGCGGTGGCCCATCGAAGCCCGCTACGTCGGGCTGCCCCGGATCGGCGAGCTTCCAGGGTGGCGGGTAGAGTAGAGCGATCCTCATCCCGCCAAGCATAAAGCCTGGCGAGCCGGACGCCTACCGCGGGCTCGACGGGGTGATCTGTGGGGCTTGGCGAGCGCCCACCCACCTCGAGGGAGTGGCGGC
>DATMCL010000499.1:0-5789 GCA_035558375.1 Polyangiaceae bacterium | reverse complement strand
GTGCGCCAGAGCGGCGGGCACATCAACGTGTACAGCGAGCCCGGCCGCGGCACGACATTCAAGACGTACTTCCCGCGCAGCAGCGAGCGCCCCGAGCCGATCTCCATGGCGAAGCCGCGCGCGGCGACCGGCGGCGTCGAGACGATCCTGCTCGTCGAGGATCTCGATTCGGTTCGCGCCCTATCGCAGACGATCCTCGCGCGGCGCGGCTACCGCGTGCTCGAGGCGTGCAACGGCGACGAAGCGTTGCGCGTGGCGCGTGAGCACCCCGGCGTCATCCATCTGCTCGTCACCGATGTCGTGATGCCGCGCATGACCGGCCCCGAGCTCGCCACGGCACTCGTCGGCGAGCGCGCCGATCTGAAGGTGCTCTTCATGTCCGGCTACACGGACGGTGCCATCGTCGACCACGGGCTCTTGCCCGCCGGCTCCGCGTTTCTGCAGAAGCCGATCGCGCCGGACACCTTGCTCGACAAGGTGCGCAAGATCCTCGGCTCGACCTGAAGCTTCAGGCGCCGTGCCCGCGCTCCGACTCGAGACCCAACTGGGACGCAAGCCAGCGTCGCGCCGTTTCGGTATCCGCGAACACCTTGTTGGGGAAGGGCATGGGAAAGATCAGATTCACGCCGAAGAAGAGCGTGCGGTGCACCAGGTTGTCGAGGACCACCGCTTGCACGAGCCGCTCCTTCGTGAGGGCGGCGTTCGCCTTCATGTGCTCGACGATCCGGTTCCGCTGGTCGGGCGAGAGCGATTCGGCTCCGCGCGAGTCGATGAGCAGACCGAAACGCCCGCGCGCGAGCCAGCCGTCCACCTTGCGCAGCACCGGCGTCACGTCCGCGTCGACCAGGCTGCGCTTCCAGCGCGCCACCACGATCGGCCACGCCGACTCGTCGTACTCGACCTCCATCCTTCGCCTCGCCTCGCGGGGACCCCGAAGGGCCCTCACGGAGACAGGGTACCACTCCACTCGCCGGCGGCTCCGCGTGGAATAGCGGCACCGAATCCGGCGTTTTCACGCGGGAATACCTCGGGGAACTTGCACCCACACGGGGGCCCCCCGCTACGATGAGCGTTCATGACCACCCCCGAACGACCCGTCCGCTCGCCGCGCCGCGGCTTGGGGCGATGGGCGCTCTTCGGGGCGCTCGCCGCCGCGACGCTCACGCTCGCCGGACCGAGCCAGGCCGACATCTACAAGACGGTGGGCGCGGACGGCGTCATCAGCTTCACGAACACGCCGAGCAAGAGCAAGAAGGGAACGCTCGTCATGCGCACGGAAGCGTCGCGCTCGGCGGTGCGCATGCCCTCGGATTCGTCACCCGCGCGCTACGGCCGCTACGACGAGCACATCCGTCAGGCTGCCGCCCTCTACCAGATCCCGGAGGACCTCGTCCGCGCGGTGATTCAGGTCGAGAGCGACTTCGATCCGCGCGCCGTGTCGCCCGCCAACGCGCGCGGCCTCATGCAGCTCATGCCCGAGACGGCCGAGCGCATGATGGTGACGGACATCTTCGATCCGCGGCAGAACATCTTCGGCGGGGTTCGCTACCTGCGCGTGCTCGCAAACCTGTTCAACGGCGACATCGAGCTCACGGTCGCGGGCTACAACGCGGGCGAGGGCGCCGTCATGCGCTACGGCGGCATCCCGCCTTATCCGGAGACGCAGGAGTACGTGAAGCGCGTGCTCGCGAACTACCGGTCGTATCGCGCCGCGCACTAGCGCGCTGGTCGCTTGGCGGCAGGCTTCTTGTCGTCCTTGTAGTGGACGAGCGCGGCTTCGAGCTCGGCTTTGACGCGCTCGACGAGCTCGGGCGGCTCGATCACGCGGGCGCGCGGGCCCCACTCGAGCACCCAGCTCACCACGGGCAATAGGTTGCCGACCGTCATCGTGAGGCGTAGCCCGCCGCCGGCAATGCTCGAAAGCTTCTGCGAGGCGTGCACGGTGCGCATGCGCACGTAGTCCGCGGCCTGGGCGTCGAACTCGACCACGATCTTGTGCGGTGTCTTGTCGCGCCAGATGCCGAATTCGCCCTGAAAGTACTGCTCGACGACGAAGTCGGCCGGCAGCTCGAAGCGCTCCGTGATCGCGGTCTGCGTGTCGCGCATGCGATCGAGGACGAAGGTGCGGATCTCTTTGCGGTCGACGTGGTAGCCCACGCAGTAGATCGAGTCGCGGTAGAGGACGAGCGCGTACGGGTGGATCGTGATGCGCTCTTCTTCCGCGCGACTCGCGCTGCGGTAAAGCAGGCTCAACGGTCGGAGGTCGGACACGGCCTGGAACAGGTCGTCGAGCTCCTCCGTCTTCTGGGCGTAGTTCTTGGGCGCGTGCGGCAGGTACAGGAAGCGCTGCTCGAGACGCGCGTCGGCGAGCCCCGCGTTCGGACCGCGACCAGGACGCTGCGCGAACTGGAGCAGCTTGGTGGTCGCCATGTCGATCTCTTCGAATAGCGTCGAGCCGCGCATGGGCTCGAAGACGCGGCGCGCGGCGAGCAGCGCGTAGGCCTGCGTGCGCCGCAGCTCGAGCTTGCGCGGGATTTCGCCCGAGCGGATGCGCCAGAGCCGCTGGCCGCCGGGCTTGACGGGCGCGCTGTCGAGCTCGAACTCGCGCTCGATCTCGACCATGTAGCGCCGCATGGTCCGCACGGTCACCCCCAGCGCGTCGGCGAGCTCGTAGAGCGAAAGGCCCTTGGGATGCCGGCCGAGGATCTCCCGCAACCGGTCGACGCGCCGGTGCTGGGTGAACCTGCCTCGAGGGCGACCGCGCGGCGTGCGTTCCAAAGGGGGTGTTCCGAAGCTAGGCTAGCTTCACCACGATGACGAGCCCCGTCGAGCTGATCGTAAGAAAACGCGACGGCGGAAAGCTCACGCCCGCCGAAATCGGAGAGCTCGTACGGGGCTACCTCGCGGGCACGATCGCCGACTACCAGATGAGCGCTTGGCTCATGGCCGCGCTCCTCCGCGGGCTCGACGAGACCGAGACCACGGCGCTCACGCAGGCGATGCTGCGTTCCGGCAAGACGTTGCGACTCAGCTCGGTGCGAAAAAAGAAAATCGACAAGCATTCGACCGGCGGGGTCGGCGACAAGATCAGCCTGTGCCTCGCGCCGCTCGTCGCGGCGTGTGGCATCGCGTCGCCGATGATCGCGGGGCGCGGTCTCGGCCACACGGGGGGCACCCTCGACAAGCTCGAGGCGATCCCCGGGTATCGCGTGGCGCTCGAGCCGCGCGCGTTCGAGCGGGTGCTGCGCGACGCGGGCGCGTCGATCATCGGCCAATCCGCGGCGATCGCCCCCGCCGATCGGCGGCTTTACGCGCTCCGCGACGTGACCGGCACGGTGGAGTCCACGCCGCTCATCGTCGCCAGCATCCTCTCGAAGAAGCTCGCCGCCGGGAGCGACGGGCTCGTGCTCGACGTGAAAGCGGGCCGCGGCGCCTTCATGCCCGACCGGGCGCGGGCGCGTGAGCTCGCACGGGCGCTCGTGCGAACGGCCCGGCGCGCGGGGCTCCCGACCGTCGCGCTCATCACGGACATGAGCGTCCCGATCGGCCGCACCATCGGCAACGCCCTCGAGACGCGCGAAGCGATCGAGGTCCTCTGCGGCGCAGGGCCGGGTGACACCCGCGAGCTCACCATCGTGCTCGGCGTCGAGATGTTACGGCTCGCAGGGCGCGCGCGCTCGCCAGCCGAAGCACGGCGCCTGCTCGAGCGCGCTCTCGACGACGGCTCCGCGCTCGAGCGCTTCCGGCGCATGGTTCGGGCCCACGGCGGCGACGCGCGCGCGGTCGACGACCCGAAGCGCCTGCCCCACGCCAAAGTGCGCGTGCCGCTCTTCGCCAAAAAGAGCGGCGTGCTCACGGACATCGACGCGCTCGAGCTCGGCTTGGTTTCCGTGGCGCTCGGCGCCGGCCGCACGCGCGCCGACCAGAAGGTCGACCCCGGCGCTGGAATCGAGCTCTGCCACACGCTCGGTGAGCGCGTGGAGCGCGGCGCGCCCCTCGCGTTCCTGATGGCGGCTCGCCGCTCGCTGATCGACGCCGTCGCGGAGCGCGCCCGACGCGCCTTCGTGCTCGGCTCCCGCCCACCGCCGCATCGCCCGCTCGTGCTCGAGCGGATCGGCTAGTCGGGTACCGGCCCCTAGCCGTTACAGACGACGACGACTTCGGTGAGGGGCATCGGCTCGTCCGACTCGATGCCGGGGCCGTTCGAGGTCGCGTTCTGACGCTGGGTTCGGGCGTTCAACCCGGGAAGGTCGCTTTCTGCGATCGTGTTGTTGCGCGTGCTCACGGTGTGAAACGCGCCGTGGCACTGCCGCGCCGCCTCGCTCAAGCACCCGTCGAGCTTCACGCACTCGATCTTGTAGGCGGGCGCACCACCCCGGAGCTCGATCGGGCGCACGGTCGTCGGCCCACACGCCACGGCTCCCAGCGCCATCGCAACGCCCAACACGGCCACCCATCGCACGAACATCGACCCCAAAGAATAGCACGCGCCGAGCCCCCCGCCCGCGCTCGTTCCCGCCGCCCCAGCGCGCTCCTCCCCGGCCCTAATGCACCCGCTGCCCGGGCTTCGCCCCGGAATCCGGGCTCAGGAGGAAGACCTCCTTTTCCCCCGGCCCCGCTGCAATCACCATGCCCTCGCTCGTCCCGAGCTTCATCTTCCGCGGGGCGAGGTTCGCGACGATCACGACGAGGCGCCCCACGAGCGTCTCCGGGGCGTACGCGCTCTTGATCCCTGCAAACACCGTGCGCGTTTCCGTTCCGCCGAGCGACACGCCGAGCTTGATGAGCTTCTTCGCCTCCGGCACGACCTCGGCACTGACGATGCGCGCGACCCGCAGGTCCACCTTCGCGAAATCGTCGATCGTGCACTCGGGCGCGAGCGGCTCCGCGGCGAGGGCGGCGCCGTCGTCACCCGCTGCCGGCGTGGCGGCCGTGTTGGCGGAAGCGGCGGGCGCGGGAGCCGGCACGGCGGCGGCCGGCTTCGCGGCTTCCGTGCCGGGCGGCGGGGCGGAAGCGGCAAGCAACGCCGCCACCTGCTTCGGATCGACGCGCGCCATCAGGTGCGAAAACTTGGCGATCTTCGTGCCCACGCTCGGCTTCTTCGCCTCGTCCCAATGCGCGAAGGGCTCGCCCAAAAGCTCGCTGCTCGCCTTGGCGAGACGCGGCAAGACGGGCGCGAGGTAGAGCGCGATCTGCCGGTACAAATTCAGGATCACCGTGCACACGTCGCGGAGCTCGCTCGCGCGCTCGCTCGCCTTCGCGAGCTTCCACGGCTCCATGCGGTCCACGTACTCGTTGGCGCGATCGGCGAGAGCCATGACTCCGCGCATCGCTCGCGCGTAGTCGCACCCCTCGTACGCTTCCGCGAGCTCGTCGCCGGCGCGCGCCGCTTGCTCGAAGAGCCCGCCGTCGTCGGGGTAGCGCTCGGAGAGGCCCGTCGCTTCCACGAAGCGCGCGCTGCGGCTCGCGAGGTTCACGACCTTGCCGACGAGATCCGAGTTCACGCGCGTCGTGAACTCGTCGAGGTTCATATCCATGTCGGCAAGCCCGCTGCCGAGCTTGCTCGCGATGTAATAGCGGAAGTAGCTCGGGTCGAGGTGCTCGAGGTAGGTGCTTGCGAGCAGGAAGGTGCCGCGCGTTTTCGACATCTTCGCGCCGTTCACGCCCAGAAAGCCGTGCGCATGCACACGCGAAGGCAGCGCAAACCCCGAAGACTTCAGCATCGCCGGCCAGAACAGCGTGTGGAAGTAGATGATGTCCTTGCCGATGAAGTGGACGATTTCGGTGTC
>DATMCL010000498.1:0-11768 GCA_035558375.1 Polyangiaceae bacterium | reverse complement strand
CATCGTCCCGGCGCCGGAGCTGCCGCCCATCGTCGCAGTGCCGGAGCTGCCGCCCATCGTCGCAGCGCCGGAGCTGCCGCCCATGCTGCCGCCAGTGCCGGTGCCGCCCATGCTGCCGCCGGTGCCGGTGCCGCCCATCGTCATCGCGGAGCCGCTCGACGCGCCCGAGCCTTTGCCGCTGTTCCCCGCCGTGTTCACGTTGTCGAGGCCTTCCTGCGAGCAGCTAGCGGTAGCGGCGAGAGCAGTAAGACAGGCAAACGGGAACAAGTTGGAAAGTTTCATGAGAGACCTCTAGAGGGATGCGGCCGGTGGGCAGGCACAGTATTCCACCGATTGCCGCAGGGACGAGCGGCGCTTACTTCGGCCAGCGGCGGCGCGCAAACATTCCACTTTTAATACGGGCGGTTGACGAGCAGGGAAACGGAACGGCCGGGCCTGAGTAAAACCTGCGCCCCGGGACCGGTTCCGGTAGGCGGCTTTGTAATTTTTCGACTGGAGTGCGCACTCGTGAGCTTATTCGCAAACATTCCCGGGCACGTCGGACCTGATCATCTTTGGCGCCGAGGGCGGCCCACGGGACGGACGCCCTCATGCAGCAAGGTTTCAGCGCGGAGCTATCCTCTACGGTGTGAGCCAGTGGTGGTCGGGACAGATGGGCGTCGAACGGCGGCGAGTCCTCGGAGTCGCTCCGTTGCTCGCGCTCGCGTGGCTCGAGCTCGCGGCGTGCGCCGGCAAGAGCGACGGCCAGAAGAGTAGCGGCGGCACGAGCCCGAGCGCGGGAAGCGCGAACAGCGGCTTCGGTGGGAGTGGCGGCGGGAATGCGGGAAGCGCCGGCTCCGTGACGAGCGGAAGCGCGGGGAGCGCCCCTTCCGGCTGCGAGTACAACGGCGTGCGGCACGAGCTCGGTGAGAGCTTCGGTGCGTGCAACGAATGCGTGTGCACGAAGACGGGAGGCGTCGACTGCGGCATGGGCTGCGGGCCCGGCGGTCGCGGCGGGTCGATGAACAGCGGCGGCGGACGCGCGGGCACGCTATCGAGCGGCACAGGCGGCGGACCTGAGGGCGGTAGTCCAACGACCGGCGGCGCGGGAGGCGCGAGCACGGGTGGAACGAGCGCGGGCGCCGGTACGACGGGGGGCCTCGGCGGCAACGTCGGCACCGGGGGCGAACCCACGACGGTTCGCGAAGACTGCAATCTGCAGGAGGGCGAGCTCTGCGTCGTCGGCACGCCCCGTGGCGGTGGGCACGAGCTCACCGTGGGTATGCCCATGCTGTTCACGATCCAAGCAGCCGGGTGTCTCTCGAGCAGCTGCACGGAGCTCGCGAGCGCGGATTGCAATTACATCGGCTCGCCGCACGACTTCTACGTCAATGGTTTCTTCTGCGTGAACGTCACGGAGGGCGGGGCGTGCACGGGCGATTGCGGCGGCACGCCAGACATGACCTGCGATCTCGACCAGACGCTCGAGGAAGGCGAATACATGGTCCATCTTGGCAACGGTGGCGCGACACTCAGGTTCACGGTCCCCGGCGTGATCGCCGAAGAAGATCGCTGCACACACCCACTCACTTTCTAGCCTAGGTACGTACACCACTGGGCGGGTCAAGTTGCCACACCGGGTCAGGGCGGCGCGGCGAAACGGCCTAGATCCGAATGATCGCACTGGCACATGGCGTGCTTGATCACTCTTTTGGATGAAAGCGCCTCGTGTGTTGATCGCCGACGACGATACCGATCTCCGCGAGGAGCTCGCGAGCGCGCTCAGCGAAGACGGCTACGACGTGGATGAAGCCGCCGACGGTAATGAGCTCCTCGATGCGCTCGCGTCGGCGGAGAGCCATTCAGCCGAGCGCCCGACCTATGACGCCATCGTGATGGATCTCATGATGCCGGGGTTCAGCGGCGTAGACGTGCTTACGGCGCTGCACAAGCCGCCACCGCGAGTGCCCGTGCTCGTGATGACCGGCTGCGCAGACGAGCACGTCGTGCAGACGGCGGCGTCGCTCGGCGCCGTGCGGGTGTTCCGGAAGCCGTTCAGTCTCGAAGACCTGCGCACCACGTTGCTCAACGTGGTGCTACCCCCGCAGCGCGCCTAGCCTGCGACGGCGCGCACACTGCGAGCCGCACACCGTCAGAAATTGCCGACGGCTGTCAGGCTGTAAGTGCCGATGAAGCGCGGCACGAGGTGGAACGCGAGGGGCTTGTGCTTCTTCGACCAGCTCGCCGTGCGAGTCACCGTGCTGCGCTCGACGAACGTGAATGAGCCCAGGATCTCGAGCGCACCGACGCCCTGAATGATGCCGTCCGTGACGAGCAACGCTTTGTTCCAGCCCTCGTGGGCGCAGGACGGGCAGTCGCGCTTGGCAAAGTCGATCCATGGCCCGGCGACCGGTGCGAGCAGGTAGCGATCCTCGGGCAGCGGACTCGCGATACCGACGACGAGCGCGGGCGCGTACGAGAGACCGAGCGTCCAAACGCCGCCTTTGAGGAGTCCGCGATCGGGACCGGTGTATTCGACGGTGTCCACGCGTTGCTGGGCCTGAGCGTCGGGAGCAAACGCGGTGCTCGCGGCCAGCGCCGCGGCGAGTGAGAGCAGGTGGACTGATTTCATGACAGGCTCCTTGGAACAAAAAGGTGGGGGGCCACACGGCGCGCCCGGCGAGGCCGCGAATGGCCGGTCTTCCGGAGGGCCATCGCGCGCTCTCGACGGGGCGCCGTGTTGAGCGCCCCATCCACGCTCTCGCAAGACCGATGCCAAGGGCAGCCGCTTACGGATTCGACCTGACGCCGCTCTGGTGTGCATGGATGCCACGGCGTGGCGCCGGCGCGGGGCGGCGACGCCCTTTTATCGCAGTTTCCAGCCAGGAAATGAGCATCGCGCCCGCGACCAGCACGACGATCACGGCGAGGGACACCAAAGTCGGGATCTCGAGCACGTCGTGGAGGAGCAGTCGCGCCCCCACGAAGCAGAGCACCGCAGCGAGCCCGAACTTCAGGTAGCGGAAGCGATCGATCACGTGCGCGAGCAGGAAATAGAGCGAGCGCATGCCGAGCACGGCGCAGATGTTGGAGGTAAAGACGATGAAGGGGTCCCGAGTGACCGCAAAAACCGCCGGAATCGAGTCGACGGCGAAGACCACGTCGCTCACCTCGATCGTCACGAGCGCGAGCACGAGCGGCGTCGCCTTGAGCCGGCTCCGCTCGACGACCCAAAACGCGGAGCTCCGGAGGTGCTTGGTGACCGGCACAAGCTTGCGCATCCAGCGGACGATGAGCCCCTCGGGCCGCTCCTTCTCCTCCTGCTGCAGCGCGACGTGGACGCCTGCCACGACGAGCAGCGCACCGAAGCCGTAGAGCACCCAGCTGAAGCGCGCGATGAGCGTCGCACCGAGCCAGATGAAGATGCCGCGGGTGACGAGCGCGCCGAGGATCCCCCAATACAGAACGCGATGCTGGTAGCGCGCCGGCACGCGAAAATGGTCGAACAGGAGCGCGATCACGAACAGGTTGTCCACGGCGAGCGCTTTTTCCAGCACGTAGCCGGCGGCGAATTCGACGCCGCGATGCGCGCCGTAGGTGAGCGCGACCCAGCCTCCGAAGCACGCCGAGAGCGCGACCCAAACCGCGCTCCAGACCGCGGCCTCGAGCACCGAAACCTGCTTGCTCTTGCGATGAAAGAGCCCGAGATCGAGCGCGAGCAGGACGCCGACTCCGCTCACGAAACCAACCCACGCCCACACCGGCGCGACAGTGTGCACGGCGCTCATCGGCGCTACCGATGCACGCGACGTGCCGCTCGCGCAGCACGCTACGTTTCAGCGCGTCACGCGGGCGTCTGGCTCACGAGCGCGACGATGGCGTCCGGTCCGACGGGCTTTACGAGGTAGTCGTCGAAGCCCGCTTCCTCCGCCGTCTTTCGACTCTGAGCGTCGCTATAGCCGGTGAGGGCCACGAGGCGCGTGCTCGCGGCCTGCTGCGTCGCCCGCAAGCGACGAGCGACCTCGAATCCGTCCACGCGGGGGAGGCCGAGATCGATGAGGGCAACGTCGATGCCGCCGCGGGACGCTAGCTCGACGGCATCCTCGGCATTCGAGGCCTGGAGGGCCTCGTGCCCCAAGCCCATGATGACGTCCTGCATGACGTCACGAAGATCTTCGTCATCGTCGACGATAAGCACGCGTTTGCGATCAGCCGGCATAGTAGCGGGAACTTAGCGCGCACGCGACGCCCCGCAAACACCCATTCTCGGACCTCGGACCTCCTCACCGCGCCAGAACGCGAACGCGCCGGACCGGAACGCGCGACAATCTGCCTCACACGTTCCGGTCCGGGGCGCCCTTTCACTGATGCGTGTGCTCGTTCGCGTGGGTGTTGCCGAGGCGGGGGCGCACCTCGTCCTTGAGCTCGCGCAGCTTGTTGGCGGCGGCTCCGCCCAGCTCATCTGCCTTTTGCGAGAGACGCTGGCGCGTCTCGCGTCCGCTCATCGGAGCGAAGATGAGCGCCGCGGCTCCGCCGACCAGCATGCCGGTCGTGAGCAGCGCGAGATCGCCAGCGAGATGCGAGCGCCGGCGCGCCAGGCCGATGGGGGCGAGGACGTCGTCCATTTCGAGGTCCGAGATGGAGCGAACGAGCTTGGTGCCGGCCACGGCCGCGCCAATCGAAAGCAGAATGTTGCGAACGTTTTGCATGATGTACCTCGTCAGTAGGGGACGAGGGGGCGAGTGCAAGCCTCGGACCAACCAGTGCGTGGCGCATTTCGCGACTTGGTACGGAGACTGCATCCTCTATTAGAACGATGAATGCCCCCGCGCCGCAAACGTTCGCGCAGGAGGCCGTGCTCGCGTCCGAGAACGTCCTCAAGAGTGCCGTGGCACTGGCGCGCGCCGAGGCGAAACTGCTGGCCCTCCGCGCGCGCGCCGAGCTCATCGGTGCGCTGCTGGTGGGCGTCGGAACCGCCGTCGCGGGCCTGTTCGTTGCGCTCTGCCTGGTGATCTTCGCGCTGTCGCCGTTGGTCGTGGGTCGCGGTGCGGGCAGCGTGCTGGGCTCCGATTTCACGCCAGTTGGAGTGTCGCTCGGGATTTCAGCGGCGCTGGCGGCGACGGGCGGCCTCGTAGCCTGGCTCGGCGTTCGACGGTTGCGCGCGGGGCTTTCCCCCGAGAAAGACGCTGGAGGAACGACATGAATCTAGGCACCAACGATGACGCGTCGAAGCCCAACGACATCGACAAAGCCAAGCTCGAGGTGGCTCGCGCCGAACGAGCGCTCCACGCGGGCGTGCACGAGGTGACACTCGTCGGCAAAGCGGGCATGGAGCAGGCGCTCTCCGTGTTGAAGCCGGCGCTGGTGACCGCCGTGGTGGTCGGGGGCGTCATCTGGATCGTCTCCGCGGTGCGGAAGCCTCGGCACATCACGTTCGAGCGCGCGAGCGCATCGACACAGAAGTCGATCGTGCGCGAAGTGCTCCGGACCCTCGTGCTCACGGTTGCCAGCGCCGGAGCGCGGCGCATCGCCGAGTCTCTCGTTTCTGATAAGGAAGACCAGTCGATCCCGGCGCGGCAATCCACCCCGCCCCATGAGGTCAGCGCACGATGAAAATCCGCTCCTACGTTTCTCCCACGGCCATTCTCTTTTCCTCCACCCTTTGCATCACGCTCTTCACGAGCCGGCCCGCTAAGGCGGATCACGAGCGTATTTCCATCGACGCCGACGCCGTTTGGCGCACCGACTCACACGACGACACCGGGTGGGGCGGGGGGCTCCGGCTCGGTCACTCGTGGGAGATCCTGTTTCTCTCGCTGACCCCCGAGCTCGGGCTCAGCTATCACGACTTCGGCACGGGCGGCCCCACGGATTTTCGCGGCTTCGCGGGCGGGCGCGTGGGCATAGATTTCATCCTTCAGCCGAGCGTCTTCGCGCACGCCGGCCTCGGTCACGCGGGGCGCACGGAGTCGCAAACGTCTTTGGCCTACGATTTCGGCGGAGCGCTGGACTTGACCGTGCTGCCCGTCGATATCGGCATTCACGCGTTGTTTTCGGGCATCGCCGGCGACAGCTCGTCATCGGCACTCACGTGGTTCGGAGCCGGCGCGCACCTAACGTTCAAGTGGAAGTCGTAGGCTCAGCGTAGCCGCGTCGTGAGGCCCGTGCGGCTCACCGGAGCGGCATGGTGCGCGCGGGCGGGTCGCTCGCCGGGAACGATTCCCACGACGCTTCGTCGATGGGATCACTCGGCGGCACCGGCTCCCGATCCCGCGCCTCACGCGAAACTTGGCCCCGCTGTCCCGCAAGCCGACGGCTGCCGACTCGAACGAGCAACACGATGCCAGCGGTGAGCAGGGCTGCGCCCGCGACCAGGGTAGTCGTGCGTGCCGCCCTGGCGGCTAAAGTCGCAGCAGGAATTCGTCCACCTCGCGTTCCGCGTCCTCCCGGTGATGCCCGTAACGCTGCTGCAGGCGACCGACGAGCACGTCCTTGCGGCCGGCGATCGCCTCCATGTCGTCTTCCGTGAGCTTTGCCCATTTTGCGCGCAGGGTTCCCTTGGCCTGCCGCCATTGCCCCGCGATCTGGTCCCAGTTCATCTGATCGTTCCTTTTTCCGTGGTTGCTCCGACGAGGCCCGCCCCGGGTGCGCACGCGCGTCACTTGCAGCAGTCGTGCCAACGCGACGCCGTTTTTCCGCGGACGCGGCCCCGAATACGGCGAGGCAAAGTGTCACGCCGTAGACTTTAGGCGCCGCTCACCCAGCGTCAGCACGACCTCGTGCGTTCGACCATCATCGACCAGCGGCACGCTGGCGCTCGGGCAAGGCCGGCCGTCCAAGCGAACGCCGGCCGCGGTGACGGCCCCGCCCGCGCTCTGCACGGTGACGTGCAGTGCGGAGCGGCCGTAGCGATACGTGAGCTCGAAGCCCGGCCACTCCGGCGGAATGCACGGCGCGAAGACCAACGTGTCTCCGCGTTTTTTCAAACCGAGAACGTCCTCGAGCACGATGCGGTAGAACCACCCGGCGGACCCCGTGTACCAGGTCCAACCGCCGCGCCCGCGGTACGGCGGCGCCGAGTACACGTCCGCCGCGACGACGTACGGCTCGACGCGATAGCGCGCGACGTCGGCGGGCGTGAGCCCGTGCATGATCGGGTTGAGCACCTCGAGTAGGTGCGTTGCGCGGGCGCGCTCGCCGAGCTCGCACAGTGCCCGCAGCGTGAAGAGCACGCCGTGCGTGTATTGGCCGCCGTTCTCGCGCACGCCCGGCGGGTACGCAGCAATGTATCCGGGGTCCGGCCCACCTTGACCGAACGGCGGAGCCAGGAGCGCCATGATGCGGCTCTCGTCGTCGACCAGCATCTCCTGCGACGCGAACAGGGCCCGCGCGGCGCGCGCGTGGTCGGCGGTCTTGACGAGCACGGCCCAGGACTGCGCGATGGCATCGATCGCGCACTCCGGCGAGCCCGCGCTGCCCACTGCGCTGCCGTCGTCGAAGTACGCTCGGCGGTACCAATTGCCGTCCCAGCCATTTTGCTCGGCGGCCTGGACGACGCGCTGGGCGTGGTCGCGCCAGCGCTCGGCGCGCGCATGGTCTCGCCGGCCGACCGCTGTCGGAACGAAGTCGTCGAGGGTGCGCGAAAGGAACCAGGCGAGCCAGACGCTTTCCCCCTGCCCGCCCGAACCCACGCGATTCATGCCGTCGTTCCAGTCGCAGCTGCCGATCTTCGGCAAGCCGTGGACGCCGACTTCGAGCGAGCAGTCGAGCGCGCGGGCGCAATGCTCGTAGAGTGAGGCGGTTTCGGTCGTCGTCTGCGGGACGCTGTAGAGGTCGTGCTCGGTGGGTCCGAGCACGCGCTCCGTCAAGAACGGCACCGTCTCGTCGAGAACGGCGCGGTCGCCGGTGACCTGGATGTACTCGTTCACGGCGAAGGGCAGCCAGACACGATCGTCCGAGCAGCGCGTGCGCACGCCGTCGCCCGCCTCCGGGTGCCACCAATGCTGCACGTCACCCTCGAGGAACTGACGGGCGGCCGCCCGGAGCAAATGCTCGCGCGCCACCTGCGGCGCTGCATGCAGCAAGCACAGCACGTCTTGCAGCTGATCCCGAAAGCCGTACGCACCGCTCGATTGGTAGAACCCGGAGCGAGCCCAGACGCGGCAGCTCAGCGCCTGATAGAGCACCCAGCGGTTAATCAGGAAATCGAGCGAGCGATCGGGCGTTTTGACGCTGATCTTGCCGCAGAGCTCGTCCCATTGCGCGTCGACGTCGCGGAGCGCCGCGGCGACGGCGTCGGCATCGGGATAGCGGTGGGCGATGGCGACGGCTTCCTCTCGACTCGGGGCATGACCGAGCAGGAACGTGACCTCGCGCGACTCCCCGGGCTCGAGCACGATGCTGGTCTCGAGCGCGCCCAGGGGATCGAGCCCAACGCCCGAACGCCCGGAGAGCTTGGTACGTTTCAGTCCCGCCGGCCAACGGCGCGAGCCCGGCATGCCGAAGAACTCTCCACGGTCGGCAGTGAAGCTCTGAATCGGCAGAGTGCTCGCGAGAAAAGCCGTGGCGCTCGCCGCGGGCGCGAACGGATTCGTCGCGAAGATTGCGCGCGCCCCGGCCTCGAACGTCGTGCACACGGAGAGCGCGCTGCTCTCGCGGCTCCCGCCGAGCACCCACTCGACGACCCCATAGACCGACAGCCGGCGGCGCGCGTTGCCGCGATTTTCGACGCGCAGGCGCTGGAAGCGAACCTTCTCGCGCATGCTCACGAACACGGTGAGCTCGTGGTGAAGCTCGCCGCGAACGTGGACGAAGCGCGTGTAGCCTTGACCATGGGCCACGCGGTAGCTCGCGAGGCCGCCGCTCGGGCGCGGGGTCGCGGACCAGACGCCGCCGTCGTCGTCGTCACGCAGGTAGACGACCTCACCGGACGGATCGAGCAGCGGATCGTTGCTCCAGGGCGTGATGCGCTGCCGCTGGCTGTTGTCCGCCCAGGTGAAGCACGAGCCGCTCTCCGAGACGATGCTCCCGAATTGCGGGTTGGCCATCACGTTGCACCAGGGCGCGGGCGTACGTGTTCCTGGATCGACCAGCACCACGTACTCGCGTCCGTCGGGGCTGAAGCCGCCGAGGCCGTTGTCGAAGACGAGCTCTCCCCGCTCGAGCGCGGGCACGTAACGCGGCCGCGGGCGTTGTGCGGCCGCGAACGGCGCGGGCAGCTTTTGCTCCGTGAGTTGGCGCTTGAGCTGTCGGGCGAGCGAGCCCGCCGTCGCCGAGAGCACGACGCGCGCCGTCGACAAGAGGAGCTGTCGTTCCCCGTGCGGGATCTGATCGGCGCGACGCAGGAAGATGCCGCCCGGCTGGTCTAGGCGTCCCTCGGCGTGGATCGAGCGGATGACGTCGAGTGCGTGCTCGTGGTTCGGCTGCAGATAGCCGCCCGGCTCCTCGTTCAAGATCACGAGATCGAGCGGGACGCCGTTCACGCGGAAGTACTCTTGCGCCACCAGGAGCTCGCGCATGAGGTCGTCGAACTCGGGGTGATCGAGCAAGACGGCGACGATCGGGAGATCGCCGGAGATGCCGCGGGCCCAGAGCGCGCGCTTACCGCTCGCGGCGAAAGCGAGCGGGTCGACCGGAGCCCTGAGCCCCGGTCTCGGAAAGACGATTGCGGACAGCAGCCGCTGGAAGCGATGCGCTTCGGCGGCGGTGACGCCGAGATGACGGAGCTCGACGCGGGCGTCCGCCAGCGCGAGCTCGAATGCGCGCGGGATCGTCTGTGCCGTCGCGTAGACAGCGATCAGGTGCAGCACCTCCTCGCGCGTTTCGGCCATGAGCGTCGAGAGCGAGACGCGCACACCGCTGCCGGGAGCGAGCCGGATCCGTCGCTGCAGCACGAGCGCGGGGTCGAGCACCGCACCGCTGTGACGACCGAGACCCGGATGGTGGCCGACGAGCGCGAGCGGTCGCTCGAGCGAGCCCGCGCGGCCGACGAACGCTTCACGCGACGTATCGAAGTCGAACTCGAGCGAGCCCTCGTCCTCGGGCGTGAGCACCTGCGCGACCCACAGCCCGGGCTCTTCGGGCGAGCGCTGCCGGCGGTGGGCGAGCAACGCGCCCTGCTCCGGGAGCGCTTCGGTCTCGATGAATAGCGTGCTGAACGTACGGTGCGCCACGTCGGCGGCGCGCGCAGCGAGCGCGAGCTCCGTGTACGTCGTGAGCTCGAGGTCGATGATCTCCTCGCCGTGGTTGCGCAAGGTGTAGCGCCGCACCTCGGCCGCGTGCTCGGCCGAAGGCACGATCTCCGTGATGATCTCGATGTCGCCGTCACGCCGGCGGAGCTCGACCCGGTCGACGAAGAAGGAGATGTCGTAGTGATCGGCGCGGCGGCGCGTGGGGTAATAGCCCGCTGACCAGACCTTCTCGCCGCCCTCCACGCGGAGGTAGGCGTAGATGCCGCCTGGATCGAACACGGCATCCTCGCGGAAGCGATTGATGTCCATGCCTTTCCAGGTGAGGACGCCGGCTCCGGTGCTCGTCATCAGGGTCGCGAGCGCGCCGTGACCGAGCAGGTGGACGCGCGGCGGAGCATCGGTCTGGAGCACGAGGTGCTCGCTCGCGTCGAGATCGAGCGGGTGACGAATCGGCGCGGCGAGTGCCGCATCGGGCACGTTCAGGAGCGGCGCGCCAGTCGGCACGCGCTCCTCGAGCAGGAGCTCGCTCGCCTTGATGCGCGGATCGGCGTGGAAGCGCCGCTGCATGCAGCGGTCGTGGAGCACGTTGTCGAGGGCCACGAGCGTCATGCCGAGGTGGTGCGCCATGAACGAGTGCACGACGACGCCGCGGCGGCCGGGGGGGAGCCGGCCGGGCGAGTAGTCGATTGCCTCGAAGAAGCCGAACTTGCCGTCGAGCCCTTCCTTTGCGAGAGCGCGGAGGTTCTTCGCGGCGGCGCTCGGGTCGACGAGCGCCGCAAGCGCCGTGGCATACGGCGCGACGACGAGATCCTCGGCGAGACCTGCCTTGAGTCCGAGCCCCGGCACGCCGAAGGCGCGGTACTGGTACGTCATCTCGAGGTCCATCACGTTGTAAGCGGACTCGGAGATGCCCCAGGGCACGTGGTGCTGCCCGCCGTAGACGCGCTGGCGGCGGACGGCGCCTTCCATCGCCTCGGAGAGCAGCGTGTGAGGCCGGCTCTCCGTGACGAGCAGCGGCATCAGGTACTCGAACATCGAGCCGCTCCAGGAGAGCAGCGAGTGCGCGGCGGCGAGCCTCGTGCGCGGCCGGCTGAGCCGGAACCAGTGCTTCTGCGGTGCGTCACCTTTCGCGATCGCGACCAAGCTCGAGAGGCGCGCCTCCGACGCGAGCAAGTCGTAGTGCGAGCCGTCGCAGCGCGCGTTGCTCACGTTGTACCCAATCGCGAAAAGCTCCCTCCCCTCGTCGTACAGGAAGCCGAAGCGCATGCCGTCGGCCAGCGCCCCGCAGCGCTCGCCGGCGCGTTCGAGCTCGGCGAGCACGCGCCGGCACTCGTCGAGGCCGCGCTGGATGGCCTCCCGGAAGTCCGAGGCGACGCGCGACGCACCGGCCGGGCGGGTGTGGCTCGAGTGCTCCCCGGCGTCGTCCAAATCGTCGAGCAACGGGAGCGCCCGCTCGAGCGCCGCGACGAGCTCCTCGAAGGTGCCCGGCGCCGATAGCTTCTGCCGGAGGCGAGACCACGCGGGACCGCCGCTCGAATCGAGGACGGGCTCGGTCTCGTTGAGCAGAGAGAGATAGGGCGCGATGCGACCGAGCTCGGC
>DATMCL010000497.1:0-2281 GCA_035558375.1 Polyangiaceae bacterium | reverse complement strand
TGCGCTTTCGGTGGTCGGTGCCGTGCTCCTCACGCGCCGAACGCCCTTCTCCTTCCCGCGGCAGTGGGGCGCGCTCGCTGGCTTCGTCGCGGCCGCCGCGCTCTTGCCCGCCTGCTCGGGGTCGGTGTCTTCCGCCCACTGGCCCAACGTGCTCGGCTTGCTGTCCGGCCTCGCACTATTCATCGCGACTCCGGTGGCTCTCGCGGAGCACCCCGACGCACGACGCGCGAGTCTTATCCTGCTCGTCGCAACAGGCGCGTGCTGTGCGGCGGTCGTGCTCATGCAAGCCGCGGGGCTACGCTGGCTGACGAGCGACTCGTACACCGGGCTCGAGTTTCGCGCGCCCGGCACCTTCGGTAACCCGAACTGGGCGGCGGCGTTTCTCGCGGCCCTGGTGCCCTTGTCGCTCGCGCTCGCGAGAACCACGGAGCGGCGCCGGCTTTATCACGGCATCGCCGGCCTCTTGTCGATCGCCGCCGTGGCCACCGTCTCGAAGGGCGGCGCCGCCGCGCTCGTCGCGGGTCTGCTCGTCTACGTCGGGCTCGATCGCGCTCTGTCGAAGAAGTGGCGGAACGCGATGGTCGTCGGAGTTGCGGCGAGCGTGGTGCTCGCGCTCGCGGTCGCCTGGAAGTGGGAGCTCTTCGCCACGGCTCCGTGGCTCAAAGGGCGACTCTTTCTCTGGCGCGCCGCTCTTCATCTCGTCAGCGAGCAGCCGCTCACGGGAGTGGGCCTTGGCGGCTACCCGGCAGCGTATGGCCACGCTGCGGCCGCGCTGGTTCATGGAGACGCGAGCGCCTTCATTCCGCTTTCCAGCATCGATTTCGCCCACAACGACCTCCTGCAATACGCGGCCGAGGCAGGCGTCGTGACGGCGGCTCTGTTCGTGCTCGTCCTCGTCTCGGCCCTCGTGCAGGCATACCGGAGCAACGATCCTTGCTCTCGCGCGGTCGGGGCGGCCGTGAGCGTGGTCTTCGTGCACGGGCTCGTGGATGCACCGATGCGGGTGCCCTCGACGTTCGTGCTTTTCTTCTTCTTGCTCGGCTACCTCGTGCCGGCGTCACAGCGAGCCACTCCGCGCTGGCTGGTTTTCGTGCCGATCGTGCTGCTCGGTGCGTTCCAGGGCGTGCGCTTCACCGCGGGCAACACCTATTGGACGCGCGGACGCGACGCGCTACGCGCTGGTCGCCCGGCGGCGCGCCCCCTCGAGCGAGCGCAGCGCCTCCTACCCGAACACGGGAGGAGCGCCTCGCAATTGGCGCGAGCCCTCGCGCGCGCCGGCCGCATCGACGACGCCCTCGCGGCCGCAGGACAAGCGGCCGCGCTGCGCTTCGACTTCGACGACGAGATCTTTCGGCTCGACTTGCGGGCGCGTTCGCTCGACCGCGAAGGCGCGCTCCGCGCGTGGAGAGAATTCTCGGCGCGATTTCCGATGCTGGTCACTCCGTATCTACGCCTCGGGGCGCTCTACCTGCAGGCGAACGATCGCGCAGCGGCGATTGCGGCGTACGAGTCCGTGCTCGCGAACCCTCAGCCTACGCGCCGCGCCGAGGCGGCTCGGGCGCAGGCACGGCAGATTCTTCCGAGGCTGCTCGCGAAACCGCTGCCGGCTCGGTGAGCTGCGCCCCTATCGTGCCGGAGTCGGGGTCGCCGACGATTTGGAGCACTCAGCAGCCCAAGACCCAAGCGTCGTACGGCCACCACGGCCAATTGACTCCGCCTCTCGTGCCATTCACACTCCAAACGATGAGCATGGATTGGTGGAGCTCGGGGCGTGCAGCATCGTTGGTCATCGCTGTGATGCTGGGCTTCGGCGCGAGCGCATGCAGCGAGGAGGATTTTCCACCGAAGGAGCCGCTGGCTGCTGTGTGTCCGCTGCTCAAGGGTGAGGAAGTGGCGGCCGTCCTTCCGAATAACGACGGCGGGCGCGAATCGGGGCAGGAGAACCTGCCGAGCCTTTGGGTTCGTAGCTGCTCGTACGTCGCATGGGGCGAGTTGCAGGCGGTTCATCTCGCGATTGACGGCGCGCTCAACGACGATGGGGCCGACCTTCTGAAGGACTGGTACGATTCGATGGGGGGCAGCGAGAACAGAGAGGAAATTTCCGGCGTCGGCGACGAAGCCGTGTTCTGGGACGACAGCCTGGAGGTCGGTATGATCGCGAAGGCGAACGGCTACCTGGTTATCCTGACTGCCACTGTAGAGCCGCCGCCGACGAAAGCGGCGCTCGCGCCACTCGCGAGCAAGGCCATCTCGCGCTTGCCGTGAATCTGTCCCGCGTTGA
>DATMCL010000496.1:0-4285 GCA_035558375.1 Polyangiaceae bacterium | reverse complement strand
CGTCGGTGTCGGCCGGATCGAGTGACGACGACGCCTGGAGGCCGGTGATGATGCCAGCGGCGTTCGTCGAATGGGCCGAGATGAACGCATTCGCCGGCACGTTGATCGCGTGGGCGATCATCTGCTGCGTGCCGCTCGCCTGGTCGCGGACCCAGATCTTGTTGAGGTCCGGGAACGGGAAGCCCGAGGTCGTGTCACCGACGCCGAGCGCAAGGTAGGCGGCTTCCGCGCTCATCGTGCGGGTCTGGGACGCGCTCGAGACCGCGAAGGCCATGCTCTGCACCGGGCCGCGGAACTCCTTGACCTTGCTCGGGAGCGAATCGAAGCCGCAGCTTGCGGCGAACACGTCCGAGATGCCGATGTCCACCTTGGTGGCGCCGGCGAGCGTGCAGGTCGCGCTGGCGGACCCCGTGTAGTACGTCACGTCGCCGGTCGTGGTTCCGGGCGAAGCAGGAGAGACCACGAACGTGGCGCCCGTGCAGGATCCCGGGCTCTGGTAGAGCACGTTGATCGGGTCGGGGTCGCTGTTCTCGTCGACATGGTTCGCCAGGGCGTTACCGAGGGGGGTCATGAAGCTCGACACGGCGGAAGAGCCGACGATGACCACGGTCTTGGCGAACGCCGGGCACGTGTCGGCCGACGCGGTGCCGGCGATTGCCATCGCCGCGGCGAAGGCCCCGAGCGCCAGCGTGCGCCCAGTCAGTTGAAGCGACTTGGTTCTCATCGCAAGTTTCCTTTCGGCACTTCGGATCTAGGAGGTGAAGCGCGCCGCCTATGTAGGCCGAGCGCACGTACCGAAGTGCAACCGTCCCGTTATTTCTTCGTGACGAAACGGTGCGCTGCCGCGACGCTGTTGCGACGAGACGGTGCGCGTCCGTTAGCGTCGAGACCTGCGTTTTCGTGCGCCCGCTGGCGCTCCGTGGAGACGATCCGAGCTTGCTACGGATTCGTCACACCAAATTCACGGAGCGCTCCGGCCAGGATCACGGCGCGCGCGACGCCGCGTCCCCCTCTCTTACGATCAGATCCGCGTGCGCTCGTTCGCTCTTGCTTGAGGACGATCGAAGCCGAGCTCGCGCAAGCGCTTGAGGAACGTCGGGTACGAGATGCCGAGCAGGTGCGCGGCGGCAAGGCGCCGGCCGGACGTGTGCGTGAGCACGCGCGCGACGTACGCACGGTCGACGACATCGAGCGGCGGCGGCGTTCCGCCCGGGTTCGCATCCACCCAGAAGAAGTGATCCTCCGGCGACGGCTGGCGATGGCGCGGATCGGTGAGCCCGAGGTCGCCCGCGCTGAGCTCCGTCCCCTTGGTGAGGATCGTGGCGCGCTCGATCACGGCGCGCAGCTCCCGCTCGTGACCGGGGAAATCGTAGGCCAACAGCGCATTTTCCGCGTCGGCGCTCAGGCCTGCGACCGGCTTCTGCAGCCGCTCGGCGAAGTGCCGGACCTGTGCGCGCGCGAGCTCGAGAATGTCGGCGCCGCGCTCGCGGAGCGGCGGAATGTCGACGCGGAACACGGCGAGCTCGCGGTAGAGGTCGTCGCGCAGCCTTCCGGCCTGCACGGCGTCGAGCGGATCGTGGTCCGCGCCTGCGATGACGCGCATCTCCGGCACGCCCGCGCCCGGACGCGCCGAGCGTTGGGCCGTGATGCCGTCGAGCAGGCGCAGCAAGCGCGCTTGGAGCGCGGGGGTGAGCGCCGTCAGGTGGTCGAGGAACAGCGTCCCTCCCTGGGCCGACGCGACGACACCCTGAAGGGTGCGCTCGCGGCCGCCAAGGGTCGGCTGGTCTTGCCCGAAGAGCTCGGTGCCCGTCGTGTCTTCGGCGTAGAGCGTGCAGTCGATCTCGACGAACGGCGCTCCGCGCGTGCCTGCGTCGCTGAGCGCGTGGAGCGTGCGCGCTGCGAGCCTGCGACTCTCGCCGAGAGCCACGATCAAGACGGGCGTGAGCGCGCTCTGGCTCACGCTCGCGAGCTTGTCGCGCGTGTCCTTGGGTAGGGGGAGGTCGAAGGGTTCGGCGAGAGTGGCGGGGTCGGGTCTGGGTCCGAAGGTGCGAAGATTCGGAGCAATCGTCATCGTGGCCTCCTTGTCTTTAGGTTCCGCTATTGAGCGAGGGTTTGAGCGGGCGTTGGGCGAGCGCTTCACGGATCCGGCTCGCCACGTAAAAGCTGACGGGAAGTCCAATCAAAGTGAGGAGGGCCGCAGACAGCGTTCCGCCCACGACCACCACGGCGATCGGTCGTTGCGTCTCGCTGCCGATCGCGTGCGACAGCGCCGCGGGCAAAAGACCGAGCGACGCGAGCAGCGCCGTAACGAGCACCGCTCGCAGCCGCTCGCGCGTGCCGTTGAACACGGCTTCGAAGAGCGGCTCCCCGGTGCCGAGTCGCGTGCGGATCGCCGCGACCACGAGCACGCCGTTCAAGACGGCTTGCCCGAGGAGCGCGATGAACCCGACCGCCGCCGAAACCGAGAGCGGCATGCCCGCGGCCGCGAGCGCCACGACACCGCCGATCAGCGCGAACGGCACGTTGAGCAGGATCAGCATCGCGTCGAACACGGAGCCGAACGCCGAGAACAGGAGCAGGAACGTGATGATGAGCGCGAGCGGGATCACGAGCTTCAGCCGCTGCATGGCTCGCTCCTGGTTCTCGAACTCGCCGCCCCAGGTCATCTGATAGCCCTGGGGGAGCTTCACTTCGTCCCCCACGCGCCGCTGCGCTTCGGCCACGAACGAGCCGAGGTCACGGTTGCGCACGTTCATACGCACGCCGACGTAGCGCCGCCCGTTCTCGCGCGTGATCGCGGCGCGGCCCATGCCCATGGTCACGTCGGCGAGCGCCGACAGCGGAATCAGCGAGCCATCCTTGAGCGGCAGCATGATGCGCGAGATGGCGCCGATGTCGGTGCGTGACGACGGCGGCAGGCGCACGGTCACGTCGAAGCGGCGCTCGCCGTCCCAGATCTCGCTCGCCACGTGCCCGCCCATGGCGGTTTCCACGTAGTTCTGCACGTCGCCCAGATCGAGGTCGAAGCGCGCGAGCGCGGCGCGGTCGATGTGCACGGCGAGCTGCGGCGTCTCGCCCGATTTCACGACGCCGACGTCGGCTGCGCCCGGGATCTTCGAGAGCGCGATGTCCGCCTTCTCGGCGGCTTCCTGCAATTCCCCGAGGTCCTCGCCGTAGATCTTGAGCGCGATTTGACCGAACTGGCCGGAGATGTTCTCCGCGACGTTGTCGCGAATCGGCTGCGAGAAGTTGTAGTCGATACCCGGCACTTCGCCGAGGTTTTTGGCCATCTCCGCCACGAGCTCGTCGAGGTCGTGGATCTCGTGGCGCCACTGTTCGAGCGGCTTCAGCTTCACGAAGATCTCGAGGTTCGAGGGTAGCGTGGGATCGGTGCCGTCTTCCGGGCGCCCGAGCTGCGACAGCATCTCGGTGACCTCGGGCGTGCGGCTCAAGAGCTCCTTCAGGCGCGGCGTGAGCTTGCGGCCCTCGCTGAGCGACATGTTGCCCGGCAGCGTGAAGGTCACGTAAAGCGCGCCCTCGTTGAGGGCAGGCAAGAACTCCGAGCCGAGGCGCGGCACGAGGATGCCCGTCGCGGCGAGCGCACCCGTCGCCGCAATCAGCACGACGGCGATGTTGTTCATCGCGAAACGCAGCGAGGGGTCGAAGGCGCGCTGCGCCCACACGAGCAGCGGTGAGTCGCGCATCGGCTTCGGCTTCCGGAGCGCGAAGAAGCACAGCACCGGCACGAGCGTGAACGTCATCAAGAGCGCGCCGATGAGGGCGCTCACCACGGTGTTGGCGAGCGGCGAGAAGATGCGTCCCTCCACGCGCTGCAGCGAGAAGATCGGCAGGTACGCCGCGATGATGATCAAGAGCGAGAACAGCGTCGGACGCGCGACTTCCTTGGCCGTTTGGAACAGCGTTTCGGCGAAGCTCGCCGGATCCGCGCCGGCGTCGTCACGGTGCGAGAGCTTGTGGAACAGGTGTTCCACGAGGATCACGGCGCCGTCCACGATGATGCCGAAGTCCACGGCGCCCATCGAGAGCAGGTTCGCGGACATGCCGCGCGTGTGCAGGTACGCGAACGAAGCGGCGAGCGAGAGCGGAATCACCGCCGCGACGATCAGCGCCGCGCGCCACGAGAGCGTGAACGCGAGCAGCACCAGCACGACGAGCACGGCGCCCTCGGCCAGGTTGTGGAACACCGTCGTGAGCGTCGTGCCGACGAGATCCGAGCGATCGTAGAAGGCGCTCACCTTCACACCCGGCGGCAGCACGCGCTCGT
>DATMCL010000495.1:0-7790 GCA_035558375.1 Polyangiaceae bacterium | reverse complement strand
ACCGCCTGCTCCCTCGAGCAGCTCATCCGGCAAGCGCTGAGCAAGCTCGGTCCCCAGTAACGCCAGGCACTACCGCTCGGGCAGCGGCGCGGTTGGGTTTGCGACGTATGCGGTCGTGAGCGCCGCGGTGAGCTCGGGGAGCGCCGCGTAGGGACCGCCGTGGAACGCGTCCCCAAACGACTGCTTGGCATGGCCTTCGCGAGCCGACCGTCGCCGCCCGCGCCATCGCGCCCCTGGTCATGCGCCTCGCCCTGCGCGGGATCGACCCCGCGACCCTTCCTCGGCCCGCGCGGTATCGACCCGGCCCTGCTCGCCGACGACGAGGCTCGGATCCGCGATCTCTTGGGCGAAACGCAAAGCGACGTTGCCGGACGTCTCTTGCTCGATCCGACGCTCAGCGTGGCGGAGATCGCAGCGCTGCTCGGCTTCTCGGAGGTCGCCGCGTTTCACCGCTCGTTGAAGCGCTGGACCGGTTTCACCCCGAAGCAATATCGAGTCGAGCGGCGCGGCGCGGTGCCTTCGGGGCTCGCCTCGCCCTGAGCGCGCCCGCGAAGCGATCGCCTGCTGCGCGACGCGACTTCTCGTATCGCGCTGAGCAGAATAGCCAGTTGTGCAACGTGAATCCGTGCACAAGGCAAACTTTAGAATCTACTGAAAAATGAGTCGCTGAGCGCCGTTTCCTAGGCGCTGTTCTCGGCGTAGAACAGCGGTGTCGCCTTGTTGCAACGCGAGCACAAGTTGCACGGCGACTAGGAACAATCGATGAAACCTCCGGTGATGGTTCTTGCGCTTGGAGCTTTGGTCGCCGGCGCGGCTTGCTCCTCTGAAACTCCGAGCGACTCCCACGAGACGCCGCCTGCGAGTGGCGGCACGGGCGGTAGCGGCGGTGCGGCAGCGGGAAGCGGCGGCCACGCGGGCACGACGGGCGGCACGTCGATGACGATGGGCGGCGGCGCAGGCACGTCCGTCGGCAACACGGGCGGCACGAGCGGCAGCACGGCGAGCGGCGGAGCTGGCGCGGGCACGGGCGGCGCCATGTCACTGGGCGGCGGCGCAGGGCTCCCGCCGAGCGGCGGAACGAGCGGCACGGCGAGTGGCATGGCGGGGACCAGCCCGAGCGGCGGTGCCGGAGCCGGCGGTGGCGCCGCCGGGATGAGCGGCGGCGCGGGCGCGGGCGGCGGCAAGAGCGCCTTCGTCTATCACTACGGTGCGGACGTCGAGAACACGAGCCTCGACTGTACGGTCGCCGCACCGGCGGATCCAGCCTCGCTCCCGAAGATCCAGAAGCTCCCCGACCCGTTCATCAAGATGGATGGGACGAAGATCGGAAAGCGGAGCGATTGGCACTGCCGGCGGCAGGAGATCCTGAAACAGGCCGAGAAATACATCTATGGCGAGCGCCCCGCCTTCGACAAGGTGAGCGGCGAGGTCACGAACACGAAGATCAGCGTGCACGTCGAAGCGCTCTCGAAGGCGATCGACTTCAGCGTGACCGTGAAGCTGCCGACCAAGGGCTCGCCGCCCTACCCGGCGATCATCAACGTCGGCGCGAGCGGCATGACGATCGGCGAGAGCCGCGTGCTCGATCAGGGCGTCGCGGTGCTCTATTACAACATGTACGACCTCGGCAAAGAGGGCACCGCGGAGGCGTCGCGAGGAAAGCCGAACCCCGGCAAGTTCTACGACATCTACGGGGGCACTCACTCCGCAGGCCTGCTGCAAGCGTGGTCGTGGGGGGCGAGCCGCCTGATCGACGTGATCCAGCAGTCGGACGGCAGCATCATCGACGTGAGTCGGCTCGGCGTCACGGGCTGCTCGCGCAACGGCAAGGGCGCATTCGCCGTCGGGCTCTGGGACGAGCGCATCGCGCTCACGATTCCGTACGAGACGAGCACCGGTGGCGTCCCCGCCTATCGCATCGTCGATGTCTTGAACACCGAGCGCACGGACTACAACTACTTCGGCCTGAACTGGTTGAGCGACAACTTCGAGCCGTTCGTCTACGCGAACAACACCTCGAACGCCGTGAAGCTCCCGATCGACACGCACTCGCTGATCGGCACGATGGCGCCACGCGGTTTGATGATCCTCGAAAATCCCCACCAAACTCAGATGAGCGCACCGGCGGGACACATCGCGAGCGTCGCAGGCTTGGAGATTTACAAGCAACTCGGGGTGGAGAAGAACCTCAGCTACGTCTCGAACGTCAAGGACACGCCGCACTGCTCCTACAAGGACGAGTACACGGCGCCGCTCATCGCGAGCATTTCCACGTTCTTGAAGCACGAAGGCGAGCCGCCGGGCAAAATCGATCCCGGCTCGGAAGGCCAGCTCAAGATCGCCGACTGGAAGGACTGGACGTCCCCGACGCTCGAGAACGACGTCACGCTGAGCGGGCTAACGCCGTAGCGCTCAATCGAGGTCGCTCACTTCACGTTGACGGTCGCCCAGCCGTTGCTGGGCATGTCGAACTGGAGCTTCTTCCCGCCGATCGAGACGATCGCCTGCTTCGCGGCGCCGGAATTGAACACGATCGCGACGAGCGTGCCGTCGGGGTTTTTGAAGGCGAGCGCATCGCCGCCCATCGTCGCGACGCGCTTGGCGCCCGGGTCGACGAACTCCGAGACATGGCGAAACACGTGGTAGGCGGGCGTGATGGTGAGCGTCTTCGCGTTCTTGTCGACCCACATCAGCGCGTTTTGCGGCCACGGGCGCTGCATGTCCGAGTTGTGGCCGTCCTTGTCGAGCACCATGTTCCATGCGCTGTACGAGGTCGCGCCCGCGTTGATCCAGTCGCGGATGAGCCCCCAGCTCTCGACGCCGTACGCGTGATCGTTCGGAGGAGTATTCGCGTTGAACGTCGACGTCTCCCACGGGTAGTTGCCGCACTTGTGCTCGCTCTGGACGATCGGCAAGTTGCGCGACTTGAGGCTCGAGATGCTGTTGATCATGTTCCACTGCAAGCCGAAGCCCTTGATGAACTTCATCGTCGCGCTGTCGGCGGTCACGGTGCTGATGATCGTGCCGTCCTTGCCCGAGTCCGCGTTCGACATCGTGCCGAGGTAGATCTGCGCGGTGACGTTACGCTCGGCGAAGGTCGGTCCGAGGTAGTCGCGGATGTACTTGTTCATGAGCGCCGCGGTCCACAGGCAGCTCGGATAGCGCGTCTCGTAGCCGGGCTCGTTCTGAGGGTGGATGGCCTCGATCTTGATGCCGAGCTTTTCGTACTCTTCCACGAACCGCGCGAGGTAGAGGGCGTGGGCCTTCAGGACCATGGCGTCGTCCTTCATGTTCCCGCCGTCGAAGGCGCCGTTGTCCTTCATCCAGGTCGGCGGGGTCCACGGGCTCGCCCACAGGCGCACGGCGGGGTTTAGCGCAAGCGCCGCCTGAATGTACGGAATCAGCGTGGTCTTGTCGTGGTCGACCGAGAACATCGCCATCGTGTAATCGCCGGCGTTCTCGTCGTGCGTGTAGCGGGTGACGGCGTAGTCGCTCGCGCCGATCGGCACGCGTCCGAACGCGAAGCGCGCGCCGTCCATGCCGAACAGGAGCGTCATCGCCTTGCTGCGCTCGTCCGGCGTGAGCAGCATGAGCATCGCCCAGCCCACCTCGTTGAAGGTGCCGCCGAAGCCGTCCCACGTCTGGTACGTCGTAGCGTCGTTGACCGTGACGTCGGCGTTGCCGCTCGTCACCTCCATGAAGGTGCCCTCTTTCCAGTAGGCACCCTGCGCCGACGTCACGAGCGCCGGCTCCACGATCGTCGGCGGCGTGCCGGCCGCGCCCGCACCTGCGCCGGCGCCGCCACTCATGCCTCCGAGCGGCGCGCCCGCGGAGCCGGCCGCAGCACCCGCGCTCCCACCCTGGGCACCGAGGCCCCCGGATCCACCCAGCGTACCGCTGCCGGCACCACCGCCCATCGTGCCCGCGCCTGCGCCACTGCTCATCGCCGTGCCGCCGCTGCCCGCAGTCGCACCGGCTCCCGCCGAGCCGCCCGTGCTACCGCCGCTGCCGCCAGCGGCCGGCGTCCCTCCCGCGCGCCCTGCGACGCTTGCGCTCGAGCCACTCTGGCCAGTCGAGCCACCCGGCGAGCCGTCCGAATCGCCGGCGCTCGTCGAGCTGCACGCGGTGAAGGAGAGTACCAGCCACGCGCAGCCGGTCGAGAGAAGCGCTCGTTTCATCACGACAATCCTTGATCCACTCTCATTCCCGGTGCTCCGCGCGTTGATCTCCTCGACAACGCGAGCAACCACTCCCTCGCCATACGGCTGCCTACTCGAGCGCGCCGCCCCATCCGAACTGCGGCAGGAGCGCGTGCGCGAGCGGCGAGGATCGTCCAGCGCAAAGCGCGACCGGGGCCGCTCATGTTTCGCGTGCCATGCGTCTTCGCAAAATGGGACGGCGCCCACAAGCGCGGCTTCCGCGCGGATTGCTCGGGCGCGGCGGCGGATCGGAAGATCCCAGTAGATCCGAAGGGATCCACGCGTGTACTCTGGCCGAGAGTCAGGTGGGTCTCGAGCAGACTTCAGCGCCAGCTCCGTCTCCCGTAAAACCCGGCGAAACGGTCGCGGGCAAATACCGGGTCGAGCGCGTGCTCGGCGTCGGCGGCATGGGTGTGGTCGTCGCCGCGCGGCACATCCACGTACAGCATCAGGTCGCGCTCAAGTTCCTCGCGAGTGAGCTCGCCGGTGACGGTGCCTCCGTCACGCGCTTCTTGCGCGAAGCGCAGGCGGTCGGCGCGATTCGCTGCGAGCACGTCGCCCGGGTGATGGACGTAGGTCAAACGGAATCCGGCATCCCGTTCTTGGTGATGGAGTACCTCGAAGGGAAGGATCTCGCCCGCCTGCTCGAGCAGCGCGGCGTGCTCCCCGAAGAGGCGGCGGTGAACTACATCCTGCAAGCGCTCGTCGCGATTGCGGAAGCGCACGCGCTCGACATCGTCCACCGTGATCTCAAGCCATCGAACCTGTTCCTCACCGAGCAGCCGGACGGCAGCACGATCGTGAAGGTGCTCGACTTCGGGATCTCCAAGGTGCAGGTGCCTCAAGGCGCGGGCGCGCAGAACCTGACCGTGACGGGCGGCATCTTGGGCTCGCCGCTGTACATGTCGCCCGAGCAGATCCGCAGCGCCAAGCTCGTCGACACACGCTCGGACATCTGGTCGCTCGGCGTGATTTTGCACGAGCTCGTGACCGGAAAGCCGCCGTTCACGGGCGAGCAGGTGTCGGGCGTTCTCGCCTCGATCATCGCCGATTCACCCACCTCCGTGCGCGCGACGCGGCCGGAGCTCTCGACGGGGCTCGAGCGCGTGGTCGGGCGTTGCCTCGACAAGGATCCGAGCAAGCGCTACCCGAGCGCCGCCGAGCTTGCGCAAGAGCTCGCGCCGCTCGCGGGGCCCGAGGGCCAGGCCCGCGTGCGGCGCATCGTGCAGACGATGCGTCGAGCCAAAGGAACGCCGGAGAGCGCGCTCGAGGCGAGCAGCGCTTCGGTGGTTCAGGCGCACTCAGCGGCGGGGAGCCCGCTCGTCGCGACCGCCGAGGGCTGGTCGCAGCCACGTGGCGAGGGCGATCGGCGCGTGCTCTGGCGCACGGGGCTCGCGCTCGCGGTCGTGCTCGGTGCGGGAGGGATCTGGCTCGCCACCAAGATGGGGCACGCTCCGTCGAGTCCGGTCGCCGAGCCCGAGGCGCACAGCGCGGCGCCCATCGCCGCCACGGCTTCGCCCGCGAAACCACCCGCCGAAGCGACGTCGCCGCCCCAGGCGACACCGGTCCTAGCCACGCCGGAACCCGACGCAGCGAGCGCGCCGAGCGTGGCGCCCGCACCTCCGACGACAGCCAAGACGGCTCACCAGAAGCCTGCCGCGCACGCTAAGGTGAAGCCGCCCGCACCCGTCGCGCGACCAAAACCTGCGGGCCCCCGCGATCCGAGCGAGCTCATCGATGACCGTCGTTAGTCCTCTCCGTACCACCACTTCCCTCGCGCTTCTGGCGCTCGTCGTCGCGGTCCCTGGCCTCGCTCGCGCGGCAGGCACCGACGCTGCAGCCGCCGAAGTGCTCTTTCGCGACGGCAAGCAGCTGATGGCGAACGGCGATTTCAACCACGCGTGTCCGAAGCTCGCTGAAAGCTACCGGCTCGATCCCGCGACGGGCGCGCTGCTCGCGACCGCGCTCTGCTACGAACGCGCCGGGAAGCTCGCCACGGCGTGGGCGACGTACACGCAAGCGGCGAGCCGCGCCAAAGCCGAAGGCTCACCCGATCGCGAGCAGAGCGCGCGCTCCAAAGCGAACGAGCTCGAGGCCAAGCTCGACAAGCTCGTCGTGAACGTCGCAGCCGGTAACCCTCCCGAGATCCTGGTCACGCGCGACGGAGTGACGATCGGCGAAGCCGAATGGGGCGTGGCGATTCCGGTCGACGCCGGGACGCACGTGGTCGAAGCCACCGCCGCCGGCAAGACGAGCTTCCGCACCGAGGTGACCGCGCGCGGCACCTCGACCTCCCGCGTGACCGTTCCGGTCCTCGCCGATGCCGCACCCGGCGCGACCGCCGCAGCGCCGGACTCCGAGTCGCCGCCTCCCCCCGCGCGCGAGGAACCGGCGAAGGACGGGGCGCCGTTCTGGACACCCCTCCGCATCGCCGGCGCCACCACGGCAGGACTCGGCCTCGTGGCAGTGGGCGTCGGCACCGTCTTCGGCTTTCGCGCGCTGTCCTTGAACTCCGACTCCAACGCGCATGGTCACTGCGACGAGAACGACCACTGCGATCCGACAGGCGTCGAGCTCCGCAACGAGGCCCGCGACGCCGGCACGATCTCGACGATTGCCATGGCGAGCGGCGCCGTCCTCCTCGCGGGCGGCATCACGCTGTTCGCCGTGGGCGCGCCGTCGAGTCAGAACGCAAGCATTTCGATTCGCCCAAGCCTTGCGGGCGGAAGTGTCGCTTTGGGTGGTCGGTTTTAGGGACTCGGGTCGTAAACGCACCTGAAGCCGAAGCGCTTGTCGCCGTTCGAGTCGGGATCGCGCCACGCCGGGCGGACGAAGTCGGCGTCGGTGCTGTTCCAGCTACCGCCGCGCGCCACCGGGTTCGTGTTGCACGGAGCGCCCGACGCCCAGCTGTCGCACCACAAGCTGTCGGTCCATTCCCAGGCGTTGCCGGCCATGTCCATCACGCCCTTCTCCGTCGCACCGGCGGGATACGACCCCACCGGCTTCGTGTCGCCGACGATGTTGTTCCAGTTGAGGTGCGTGTTGGTGGTGGTCTCGGGCTCCGTCGAGCCCCACGGGTAGCGGTTGCCGTTCGGACCGCGCGCCGCGTACTCCCACTCGTTCTCCTTCGGCAAGCGCTTGCCGGCCCAGCTGCAGTACGCGCGCGACTTCGCCTGGCTCATGCACGTCACCGGATGCGTGTCGCGACTCGAAGCGCTCGTGCTCCAGTTGCAGCCGGTTCCCGTGGGCGCTTGGCAGCCTGCGGCGTTCACGCACACTCGATACTCTGCGATCGTCACCTCGGTCTTGTCGACGCAGAGGGGGGGAAACGCTTCGGTGTGCGCCGGTTTGGCCGCCGTATTTGAGGGGGCCGTCGCGATGTCATCGGCACCGATCGTCGCGCTCGCGGCGGGGAGATAGGCCATCGCCGCGCCTTCCAGCCCTACGACGTCACACGGATCCGTCGGGGTCGTGCCGCCGGTGCCGGCGCTCGTGCCGGCCATCCCGGCCATACCCGCCGTCGTGCCCCCCATCCCGCCGTTGTTGGTGCCACCGTTCGTGCTGCCACCATTGTTGTTGGTGCCACCGTTC
>DATMCL010000494.1:0-3421 GCA_035558375.1 Polyangiaceae bacterium | reverse complement strand
GCATCAACGCCGGTGCTCAAGCTGCTCCCCTGCTCCGCGGCGAAGTCCCGTCGGCCGCGAACCCGCCCTCCGGCTGCCGTTTCAACCCGCGCTGTCCGCAAGTCATGGACAGGTGCCGTCGCGACGCGCCAAAGCTATACGAGCTCGGCACGCGCACGAGCCGGTGCTTCTTGTCCGAAGGCCCGTCCTAGGTTTCGGCGAAGCCCGCCGCGGGCCGAAGGCCCGCCGCCACGACCCAAAAGTCTTGGCAGGCCAGATCGATCCGCGACAGCGGCGATAACCCGTACGACAAACCGGCGAGACCGGCGGACGCGGCACTCAGCCCGCGCACGACGCCCGGCGATCCAATCGCTCCTGCCTAAGAACGTGTCGGCGCAGCCATAGTCGCCTAGCGGATCAGCTCGCCCTTCCTACATACCAGAAGCGCCTGCGCTTCCGGTGTCCACGCCGCAGGCCGCGAAGCCATCTTGGCACGTCGGCGGCGTGCTCATCTGCGCTTGATCGGCGAGGCAATGGAGGAAGTCCATGTCCTCTTGTGAGCCACCGTGACACGAGGCGTAGATGAAGGGCGGATACCAGATGACGGAGTCGGGGTCGTTTGGGTCCACCATGTCGATGCACGGATTGGCCGTCCCCTCGACGCACCCGCAGAGCGCATTGGTCGCCACGACACACGTCTCGTCGGTGGGATTCTCGAAATCACAAGCGCAGCCGTCGGGCGGCGCGCACGGGCCCGTCGGGAAGCCGAGCGTGTCGCAGTACGACTGACAGGTGTACGTCACGAGCGAGCCGTTCGCGCAGAACGTCATCGAGTCCGCCGTCGGGCACGTCGCCGGATCGTCCGGCGAGCAGGTGCCGCTCGTCCCCGCGGAGGAGCCGCCCGTGCCGCTCGAGCTGCCGCTAGCGCCACCGGAGCCGGACGCGCTGCCGCCGTTGGCCGGAGTCGAGCCGCCCGTGGCGCCGCTGCCGCCGCTGCCACCTTGAGTCCCGGAGCTCCCGCCCTTCGCGGCGTTGCCCGTGCCACCGTTGGCGGGCGTCGAGCTGCCCCCCTGCCCGTTCGCCGTACCGCTCGAGCCGCCGAGAACGCCGCCCGTGTCGTCGACGCACTTCTTGTTCTCGCAAATGCGCCCGTTCTTGCAGTCGGCGTCCTTGCTGCAGCCGCTACTGCTGCTGTCGTCGTCGTCGTCTCCAGTAGTGAAGCACCCCTGCAACAAACCGATCGCGACGAGTGCGGGAAAGACGCGCCTGACGTTTCCGAGTGCCATCATGTCCTCATCTGCCCGAGAACCAAGCAAGGGCGAGAGCTACTTTAACACGATCAGTGGCTTGGTGTCGGGGGGAGGAGTTACGCTGCCGTCGGCGATGGCAAAGTCCGACCTCAGCGAACGCCCGAGTGTGTTCCGTCCCGTCCCGCGCACCGGGGTGATCTACGTCACGACCGAAGCGCAGCGCGCCGGGTTTCGGCAAGATGATCCCACCTGGTGCAATCTCGGTCAGGGTCAGCCCGAGACAGGGCCGCTCGACGGCGCGCCGCAACGCGTCACCGAGGTGAGCATCGGCTCGCTCGATCAAGAGTACGCCCCCGTCGCAGGGATCTGGGAAGCGCGCGAGGCCGTGGCCGGCATGTACAACGACCTCTTCCGACGCGGGATGCCGTCGCGTTATTCAGCCGAAAACGTGGCGCTCTCGGGCGGCGGGCGCGTGTCCATCATGCGCGCGTGCGCGGCGATCGGGCAGATCCATCTCGGTCATTTCTTGCCGGATTACACGGCGTACGAGGAGCTGCTCGACATCTTTCGTCGCTTCACGCCGATCCCGATCCTGCTCGATCCGGAGCGTGGCTACGACTTCTCGCTCACCGAGCTGCGCAGAGAAATTGCAGGGCGCGGACTCGGCGCGTTGCTGCTCTCGAATCCCTGCAATCCAACGGGGAAAGCCATCGTCGGCTCCGAGCTCGAAGCGTGGGTGGCCACGGCGCGCGAGCTCGATTGTACGCTCTTACTCGACGAATTCTACTCCCACTACGTCTTCCGCTCGCCCGAGCCGTTGATGAGCGCGGCCGCCTACGTCGAGGATGTCGAAAGCGATCCCGTCGTCCTGTTCGACGGCCTCACGAAGAACTGGCGCTATCCCGGCTGGCGCACGACGTGGACGGTCGGCCCGCGGCGCGTGATCGAGGCGCTCGCGAGCGCCGGATCCTTCCTCGACGGCGGCGGCTCGCGACCGTTGCAGCAAGCGGCGTTGCGCGTGCTCACCGCCGATCACGCGCGCGCGGAGGCCGAAGCGATTCGGAAGACATTCGGACGCAAGCGGAAGCTTATCCTCGACGGGCTGCGTGCGCTCGGCGTGCGCTTCGAGCGCGAGGCCGACGGCACCTTCTACGCCTGGGGCAATCTCGAGGAGCTGCCGCCTCCGTTCAACACCGGCGAGGGTCTGTTCCGCGCCGCGCTCGAGCGCAAGGTGATCGTCGTCCCGGGGCACTTCTTCGACGTCGACCCGGGCCAACGCCGCGTCGGCCGCGCGTCGCGTTTCTACCACCACGCCCGCTTCAGCTTCGGCCCCGACGAGCGCGTCCTCACGACGGCCCTCGAGCGCTTGTCGGATTTGATCAAGAACCCACCACAGAACGCGTAGTGGGTCACTGGATCGCGACGTCGAAGAAGCCCCAGGTCGCTCCGCCGCGCTGATCGTTCACCGTGACCCAGATCCGCGACGTGCTGCGCTTGTCCGGGATCTTCCACAGCGTCGTCGGATCTCCCGTAAGGCCCGCGGTGCGATCGACGACCAGCCGCGCATCTTCTCTGAGAGCACCCGAGGTCGCGTAGTAGCTCGCCCAGATCACCTCGTAGCCGTCGGAGTAGCGCTCGACGCTCGCCGTATCGATGCGCGGCGTGACGCGAACTTCCGGGCAGTCGTCGCCGCTCAGGCACGCGTTCAGTACCGGAGCGCACGTGCGCGTGTCGAGCGTGCAAATGCGCGGGTGCTTGTAGCTCTGTCCCGCCGGGGGCGCGCAGTCCTCGTCGGTCTTGCAGGACATTTCGGGGCGGTCGACGAGCGTGGCCGGCATCTCTTCCCCGTCGAAATCGAGCGCCGTGAGGATGGGGTTCAGGTTGGCCCCGCCGTCGTACGTGTAGAGGGTCGTGAAGCCGACGACCATGCCGGAGGTTCCGACCGCTTTCCCGTCCGGACCGGTGCAGGTCACGGGGATGCCTTCGGTGATGCTCGGATCGAAACCTGGGGTTCCGGCACAAACAACGAAGAAGACGTACGAGACGCCGTAGTGGATCGGATCGTGCGGGACGAGCGGCGCCGTCGTCAGGATGTCGTCGGGGATCGAGACCTCGAATTCGGTCTCTGTGCCGAGCTTGCTGGTCATGCCCGGGGGGGGAGCCGAGCCGTCGCCGAGCGCGGCCGCGAGCTC
>DATMCL010000493.1:0-4982 GCA_035558375.1 Polyangiaceae bacterium | reverse complement strand
TGGAAGCCGACCCGGCGAATCACGGTCGTTCCGGGTTTGCGCGGCGACCTCTACTGGCAAGACACGCTCCTCAAGCCTGCGATCGATCCGCGCGTCTTCGCCAACTTCGACCTCACCGAAACGCTGAGCCTCGACGAGTCGCTCACGATCGGGCACCAGCGCGCGAATTTCGTCCCGAACGTGCCGGGCGCGCAGGTCGCGGATCTGGAGAACGGCTTGCAGGAAGCGGTCATGTGGAGCTCGGGCATTCACTGGCGGCTCCCGAGCGATTTCGGCGTCGACGCGGCCGTATTCCGCACGGCGTACCTGAACGCGCTCGATCCGCTCGGCGGCAAGCGCGACTTCAGCATCGATCGCACGGTGCCGCGCTCGAACATCGATTCCGCGGGGTTCGAGCTCCGCGTCAAGCGCGCCTTGACGCACAAGCTCGGCGGCTTCATCGCGTACACGCTGTCGCACACGTGGCGCTCCTCGGGCGACGAGGAGAGCGTGTCCGGCTTCGATCGGCCCCACGTCGTGCAAGCCGCGCTCGCGTACGATTTCGGCAAAGGGCTCACCACCGGGGTGCGCGGCATCTTCTACTCGGGCGTCCCCGAGCTGAACTTGCAGGGGACGCCGCACTTCACGACCGACCGCCGCGGGCGTCCGTACTTCCGCGCCGACGTCCGCGGCTCCAAGCGCTGGAAGCTCGGGGAGACCAGCTACTGGGGCATTACTGCCGAGGTGCTGAACGCGACCTCCACGTCGGAGGTCGTGCGGCTCGATTGCGGCGTCCGTTGTGCCCAGCGCGTCGCCGGGCCGGTGATCTTGCCGAGCATCGGCGTCGAAGCCGGCTTTTAGGGGGCGCTTCGCCGCTCCGGGCGCGCCTTTGCCTGGTGCTATGCTCCCGTCGCATGTCGCGTTCGGGACTATTTTCCGCCGCCGCCCTCTCGCTCGCCTTGGTGCTGCCGGGGTCCTTGGCGCTTGCCGGTAGCGATCCCGAAGCGCCGCCCGAGGATCCGGCGAAGTACGCCGAAGAGCTCCAGGGCTACGTGCCGGGCGCGTCGGCGCTCGAGGGTCGCATCATGGCGCCCTGCTGTTGGACGCAGACCATCGACATCCACGGCTCGGAGCTCGCCAACGATCTCCGGCGTGAGATCCGCAAGCGGCTGAAGTCCGGCGAGACCTCGGACGTCATCGAGGCCTCGCTCGTCGGACGCTACGGCCCGCGCATCCTGGCCGTGCCGCCGGGGAGCCCGCTCAAGACGATCGCGACGCTGCTCGCGCTCGGGATGGGCGGCGCGGGCGCGGCGGCGTTCGTGATGCTCAAGCGCTGGCGCGAGCGCGCGCTGGTTCCGGCGACGGGTCCGACGCCGGACACGGGCAAGAACGACGCTCAGCTCGACGCCCGCTTGGACGCCGAGCTCGACGCCTTGGACGACTGACCTTTCGGCTTCGCCCGCTTCGACTTGTCGCCTTTGGACGCCGCGGGCTTGGGCGCGTGGTCGCCGTCCGGTGCCGGCCCTTCGCCCCGCCCGAACATCGCCGCCGCAGCGGCCGCGGCGCGCTGCGCTCGCTCGGTGTCGCCGCGCATTTCCATCAAGAACCGGCTCGGAATCGAGGGGCGTTGTTTGCCCCACTTCATGCGCCCCTTGGCGAAGCTCATCGTGAGCGTCGACTGCGCGCGCGTCACGCCGACGTAGGCGAGCCGGCGCTCTTCGTCGATCCCGCGCCCATCGACGACCGAACGCGCGTGCGGGAGCAGGCCCTCTTCCATGCCCACGAGGTAAACGTGCGGGAATTCGAGGCCTTTGGCGCTGTGCAGCGTCATCAGCGTGATCTTGTGCGGCTGCTTCTCGTCGTCCTTGTCGTCCTCGCGACCCGAGAGCGCCGTCTCCTCCAAGAACCCGAGTAGGGACGCGTCGGCGTTGCGCTGCTCGTAGAGCGCGATCGAGTTCAAGAACTCCTCGACCGAGGCCCAGCGCGACTCCGCGTCGGAGGTCTCCTTGTAGATGCGCCGGATCTCGCTCCGGTAGTCGATGCTCGTGATGAGCTCCGTCGCGAGCGTGTAGAGCGGCGCGGTTCCGAGCCGCGCGCGAAAGCCCTCGATCAGGCGACGGAACGCGTCGATCCGCTCGCCGACGCCGTGGGCGAGGTCGCCGTTCTGCGGCGCTTCCGGCAGGACCGTCCAGAGCGGGACGCCGCGGTCCACGGCCACCTTCATCAGCACCTCGATGCTGCTCGCACCGATCCCGCGCGGCGGCAGGTTGATGGTGCGGAGGAGCGAAACCTCGTCGGCCGGGTTCGCGAGCACGCGCAGGTAGGAGAGCGTGTCCTTGATCTCGCGCCGATCGTAGAACGAGAGCCCGCCGACGAGCTTGTACTGGATGCCGGCGCGCCGGAGCTCGAGCTCGAAGGCGCGCGGCTGCTCGTTCGTGCGAAACAGGATGGCGATGTCGCTCGGGACCACTCGCGGACCCGGCTCCTTGGGCCGGAGGCGTGAGTCGATCTCGCGCACGATGCCCTCCGACTCGGCCACCTCGTCCTCGAAGCGCAGGAAGCGTGGATCGAAGCCCCCTTCGCGCGTCGCGCGTAGCGTCTTCGGGTGCCGGGCCTCGTTATGCCCGATGAGGGTGTTCGCGAGCTTCAGGATCGGCTCGGTCGAGCGGTAGTTCTCCTCGAGCCGAATGATCTTGGCCTCCGGCCAATCGCGCTGGAAGCCCAGGATGTGGGCGATCTCGGCGCCGCGCCAGCCGTAGATCGACTGATCGTCGTCGCCGACGACGCAGAGGTTGCGGTGGCGATCCGCGAACGCCTTCAGAATGCGGTACTGGAGGTCGTTCGTGTCCTGGTACTCGTCGACGAGCACGTGATCGAAGCGGGAGGATTCCGCGTAGCGCGCGTCGGGAAACTGCCGGAAGAGCGCCTCGGTGTTGAGGAGCAGGTCGTCGAAGTCCATCGCCCCGCTCGCCTTGAGCCCTTGCTGGTAGCGGTTGTAGGCGAGCGCTGCGAGCTGCTCCTTGTCCTCTTCGGCGCTGTCCTCGGCTTTGGCGGGGGCGAGGCCCCGGTTTTTCCAGCCGCCGATGATGTGCAGCAGATCGCCGGGGCGGAGCTTGTCGTTGCCCACGCGCACGTCGCGCAAGGCGTTGCGCGCGAGCGTTTCCTGGTCGCCGCGATCGTAGATCGCGAACTCCTCCGGGTAGCCGAGCAGGCGCGCGTGGCGACGCAGGATCCGCACGCACAGCGAATGAAACGTCGAAATCTCGGGGGGCTTCGTGCCTTTCGGCCGCTTGCCGAGCAGGGCGAGCGCGCGTTCGCGCATCTCGCGAGCCGCCTTGTTCGTGAACGTCATCGCCAGGATGCGATGGGGGGCGATCCCGCTCTGGATGAGCCTCGCGATGCGATAGGTGATGACGCGCGTCTTGCCGGTGCCGGCGCCCGCCAGCACGAGCACCGGGCCGCTCAGCGTGTTGACGGCGTCGTGCTGGGCGCGGTTCAGGGACGGCGGGGACCCGGGCGGCATCGAAGGGGCCGTACCCTCGCGCCGCCACGATGGGAAGCTTGCGATTTACCTGGCGCTCGGGGTGCGCTAGCGCGCCGCGCGAATGGTAGGCTGGGGACCCTTTGGCCGAGCATCCGGTTCGCCTGCACGTCGAGCGCCAAGGCTCGGGCGCGCCCATCGTCCTCGCCCACGGCTTCGGTGGCAGCGCGCGGAACTTCCGCCTGCAGTCGCGCGCGCTGCGCGACCAAGCGACCGTGATCGCTTACGACGCCCGCGGGCACTCGAGGAGCGAGGCGCCCGAGTCGCCGGACGCCTACGTTTTCGAGCGTCTCGTCGACGACTTCGAGCGCGTGGCCCTGGAGGCGGGTGCGCCCGTCGTCGCGGGCGGAGTGAGCCTCGGCGCGCTCACGGCGCTGGCGTTCGCCGTACGCCGGCCGGAGCGCGTGCGCGGGCTCCTCCTCGGGTCACTTCCCGGCACCGGTCCGGAGCGGGTCGCGTGGGCGCTCGGTTTCGCGGAGGCGATCGAGCGCGAAGGGCTCGATGCCGCCGGCGCCGCCTTCGTCTGGGGCGAGCAGTCACGCTTCGATCCGGCGGGAGCGAAGCTCATCCGGCAAGGGATCCTCGAGCATCCGCCGCACGCGCTCGCGCACCTCCTGCGTAAAACCTTGGCCGCGCTCCCGGACTCGCGCGCGCTCGCCGAGCCGCTGCGCGAGCACCGCATCCCCGTCTCGATCATGGCCGGCGCGGACGATGTGCTCGCGCATGCGCCGTCGCGCGCGCTCGCCGCCGCGCTGCCGTCCGCGACGCTCGTCGTCGTGCCGAACGCCGGTCACGTCGTGAATCTGGCGGCGCCCGCGCTGTTCAACGAGCGGCTCAAGGCGCTCGTGGTCGCGGATCGCCCTGGTGCGCCGTGAGGAGGCCGGTGGCCGCGCCGGCGATCACGCGCATCTCGGCGTTGACCTCGGGCGCGGTTCCGGTCGACGCATCGACGGCGCAGACGTGAAGGCTCGTCGCGCTCTGTCCGCGGGCGATGCCGAGCTCGGTCCCGTCGGGACGGACGAGCCGTAGCTCGACGCTCGCGGCGCCGGCCCCAACGGCGAGCGTTACGTCGAGGCAGCGGCCGAACGGCAGCGTGAGCGCCTGGCGGGCGAGCGCCGTGCTCGTCAGCTGCGCTTCGTAGATGGCGCCGACTTGCCGTGCCGTCGCGATCAGCCCTTGGCTCGTCATGCGCGACAGCAGGCGGCTTGCGGCGAGCGGATACTTGTCGAGCACCTTCGGCGTTCCGGGCTCGGCGTAGAGCTCGAGCGCGAACGGGCCCGGTCGCGAGAGCGAGCTCACGTCGAGCCGGGCGCCGCTCTTCGGTCCGCAGCGGAAAAGCTGCGGGTTCTTGCCGCGCTCCGCGGCCCAGAGCGCTCCGTCCGGCGCGTAGAGCCAGGTTTCGACGCCCCGCAAGGGCGCGCCGCTCACCCAGTCGAGTCGAACGCAGCCCTCGGGCAGCTCG
>DATMCL010000492.1:0-4240 GCA_035558375.1 Polyangiaceae bacterium | reverse complement strand
CACCGTGAGCTCACCTCCGCCCGCCGTGCGCGCTACCGCGGCAGCGAGCGCCACTGCACTCCCTTCGGCGACCCACCGACCCAAGCAGGGTCGCGATCCATGGCTCGAGTGAGTCGGCTGCTCGCGTTGCTCGGTGCCGCGCTCGCGCTCTTCGCCGCGAGTCCCGCCTCGGCGGCAGACGACGACAGCGACCGCGCGGAGGTGGCGTTCAAGGACGGCAATCGCGCGTTCGCAGCCGGCGATTATCACGCGGCCTTCGACGCCTACCGCACCGCGTGGTCGCTCAAGCAGACGTTCGACATCGCGTGCAACCTCGGCCGCACCGAAGTCGA
Source organism: Polyangiaceae bacterium (assembly GCA_035558375.1). Classification (GTDB taxonomy): domain Bacteria; phylum Myxococcota_A; class Polyangia; order Polyangiales; family Polyangiaceae; genus PMG-095. Next base: position 3,908 of record DATMCL010000492.1, on the reverse strand, counting down.
GCTTTCGCTCGCGCGCGATGCCGCCGAGCACCTCGACTATTGCTTGCGCACCTTTTCGGTGAGCTCGCGCGGCGAGGTGAAGGACGCGAAGCAGCGCTTCCGCGAGCTCTTCGCCCGCGTTCGGCGCGAGGTTTCTGCGCTCTCCGTCGAGGCGCACCCGGCTGGCGCCGAGATCACGGTGGACGGAGCCTCCTACGGCCTCGCGCCGCTCGGCCACGATCTGTTTCTCGTTCCCGGCGAGCACCGCGTGCGCGCGCGGCTCAGCGGATTTCAGGAGCAGGAGCGCATCGTGAACGCCGAGGCGGGCGGCGACGTCAGCATCAGCCTGACGCTCGAGCACGCACCGCCGCCTGTCGCAGCGACACCCGTCGCGCCCGCGCCGCCACGCGACGAACCCGCCCCCTCCCGTGGGGTCGAGCCGCGCACCGTCGCGCTCATCGCCGGCAGCAGCCTGTCGCTCGTCGCGCTGGGCATCGGCGTGGGGTTCACGCTCGACGCGAACGCGGCCCGCGACGACGCGAAGAGTCTCGGCAAGAAGATCCACGCGAGTCCCGCGGGCGGGTGCATGGACCCCGAGGTTCCGGACTGCCAAGAGCTCGGGACCCTCGTGACTCGCCAGGGGGACAGCCGCCATGCCGCGGAGGTGGCGCTCGTCACCGCTGCCGCCGTCGAGGGCGCGACGCTGCTCGCGTGGCTGCTGATTCCGAGCCTCGCGCCGGCGAAAAAAGCGGGGGAGCTGCGCGCGGTTCCGCTCGTGGGTCGGTCCGCCTCCGGCATCTTGCTCACGGGCGCTTACTAGGACTCGAACGGGGGGAGAGGTGCCGAAGAACGCGCGCAACTCGCCCGGCCTGGGACCGAACGGTCGTTCCGTGCAGACGCTCTTCACGGCTTGTTGCTGGCTCCTCTCGGCTTCGACGCTGGCCCTTCCGCTGCGAGCGGAACCAGGTCCCGCCGAGCTCGGGGAAGCTCGCTCGCTTTTTGCGGACGCCACGGCGCTCGAGGCTCAGGGCGATTACGCTGCTGCCGCCGGGAAGCTCAAGCGTGCGCTTTCGATCAAGGAGACGCCCGGGCTTCGCTATCACCTTGCACACTGCGAAGAGCAGCTCGGCGCGCTCGTCGCGGCGGGCAACGACTACGACCGCGCGGCAGAGCTGATCCGTGCCGGCGCTTCGGCACCCGACGTGGAGCCGCTGCTTCCGCTGGCCGCCGACCGGCTCGCCTCACGCGTGGCGCGACTCGAGATCGTCGTGCCCGCGGGCGCTCACGCGAGCGCCGAGCTCGACGGCGTGGCCCTCCCGCCCTCTGCGTTCGGCGGGCCCGTGAAGGTCGACCCCGGCGCGCATCGGCTGCTCGTGCGCTCGCCGGGTCAGGCCGATTTCAGAGCCGATCTCAGCTTTGCGAGCGGCGAGCGCCGCACGATCAAGGTCTTCGTCGAAGCGGCTCCGCCCCCGCAGGGCAGCCCGCCGGCACCGGTCGCGCCGCCGCCTTCGCAGCAAGCCGACCAGGGTGCGCTCGGGGGGCGCGAGGTGGTCTTGTTGAGCGAGGCCGCGCTCACGCTGACGGGCCTCGGCCTCGGGATTGGTTTTCTCGTCGCGCGCAACAACGCTGCCGGCCGCGTGGAGCACGCGCAGTCCGGCGTCGATGCGGCGTCGCCCGGCACGAGCGGCTGCGGAACCCAGCCCGCGCCGGCCGCGTGCACGGATCTCGAGCAGGCGCTCGACGATCACTCGCGCGCTTCGACGCTGGCGACGGCAGGCTTCGTCGGTGCCGGCGTTGCCGCGAGCGCCCTGGCCGTGACCTGGGCGCTCTGGCCGTCGTCGTCCCGCGCAACAGCGGTCGCACTCCACCCGCGCGCCGCGGGCATCGAGCTCACGGCGCGCGCGTGGTTCTAGCGATTGTGGAAATCGAGCGAACGGTGCTTCAGCGAGGGAAGTACTGCGTCGCGCGCTTCTGACCGCGAGTCTTGAGCTGCTTGCCGGCGACCAGCTTCTTCACGGGCAGATTGAGCTCGCGAGTCGACACACTCATGCCCTTCGCGATCTGCTCGATGCGCTCGCCCTTGTGAGCTTTGACGTAGTCGAGCAGGCGCTGAGTCAGCTTGACGATCTCGCCGGGAGGACGCTTTGCGCCCTTCGGCAAACGACGGCCGGCAGAAGCGGCCGTTGCGCGTGCACCACGCGCGGCTCCGCCCCGGCGACCCGAGGGCGTGCCTCCGAGCGCGTCACGCACGGTCTCCATCGCGGATTCGCGAATGAGGCCGGCAAGATCGCTCGCGAAGGCTTCCAGCATCCCCCGGATTTTTTCGTCGATGTCAGTCTTAGCCATGTGGGGCTGCATAGCGGCGGGGCCGGAGGTCTGTCAACAGCAAAACCTTGCTGCTTGTACGTGACTTCGTCGCATTCGGCGCTACACCTCTCGAAAGGGTTCAGGTCGCGTCGTGATAACCGCGCGATCGCGCTCGCTGAGGCTCGACGCGAACGTGTGCTCGACGAGCGAAGTGTGACGCGTGCAAAAAAGCGACACTCGCGTTTCCTCGGCGACTATTTCACGCAGCGCGGTGACACGCGGCGCTCCGAAGCGACGAACGCAATCGCGGTATGTCGGGCACTCGGACCATCACGTCAAGTGCGAGCGAGCCAATACGACACAGGTCCCTTTCCGGGACGCGTGCGCTCGGGTGCGCTCGTGAGATGGAGTGCGCGGGCCGCTCGGGCGACGTTCGACCGGCACGCGTCGCCAGGAATTCTCGTGTCGACGAACGATCAGGTTTCGTGACGGGAACGGCCTGTTTCGGCTCTTGCGGTGCGTTCGGCCGACCCTACGACCAGCGGACGTTCACTCACCTTCACTCACACTATTTTCCAAAATCTCGCGGTCTCTGGGATGCTACCGTTCTAGAGCGTCCGAGTGCCGATGACTGAGCCCCGCCCGCTCCTTGGAGGACGCTACAGCCTCGAGCGCCCGTTGTTGTCGGCGCCGAACGGCCACCGCTGGATGGCGATCGAGGCATCGAGCGGCCGGCTCGTCGTCGTGGCCTTGGCGGAGCCAGGCCGGCTCAGCACCTTCGGTAAGGGTGTCACTCACCGCCACCTCGTGACCGTGACCGAGGTGCTGAAGGAGGTGGACCCCTCCTCGTTTCCTGCCGATGTGACGTTGCCGCTCGGGGCCGGCTGCGCCGTGGCCGATCACCGGCCGGGACAAAGCCTCCGGCAAGCGCTGGAGTCCGGTCCGCTTCACCCGGCCAAAGCCGTTGCGTGGGCGCTCCGCCTTGCGGACGCGATCAACGCCTTGCACGCGGCGGGCTCGGTGCACGGCGCGCTTTCGCCGCGCAGCGTCATTGCGGTGCCCGAGGGCCGAGGGATCGCCCCGGTGCTGTCGCAGCTGATCGCGCCCGCGGTCGCCGCGTTCTGTCCTCCCGAGCGCTTGCGCGGCTCGCCGGAGAGCGCAGCCGACGACGTCTGGGCGCTCTGCGCGACGCTTTACGCGATGCTCACGGGCAAGCCGCCTTTTCCGGGCAGGACGCGTGACGCGGTGCTCAAAGCGATGGCGGGCAAGCCCGAGCCGCTGTTCGGCGCCGGCGTGACGGAGCCGGTGCTGCAAGAGATCATCGCGCGCGGACTCCTGAGCGATCGGCGCCAGCGCTCCATCGACCTCAACGATTTGCAGCAGGCTCTCGATGGGTGGGAGCGCGAGCCGACGCGGATGCCGCCGCCGCGCCCGCCGCCGCGCGGTGCCGTGAAGGGCTTGGGCGATATCGTCGCCGGAGCGGCGTTCGGCCAGAACCGAGACGACGGCATTCTCGTTGACGATGCGTCGGTCCCCGACGACCAAGGCGCCCCACCGAAGAGCGAGGCAGACGCGGTCTCACTCGAGCCCGCGAGCCTGCCGCCGGTGGTGCCCGTGACGGC
>DATMCL010000491.1:0-14639 GCA_035558375.1 Polyangiaceae bacterium | reverse complement strand
CTCTCGGAGAAGGAGATCCGCGAGCGCGTGCGCGACAAGCTCGGCGTTTTGGGCCTGCAGGGCACGGAGGAGAAGTTTCCGAGCGAGCTCTCGGGCGGCATGCGCAAGCGCGTCGGGCTCGCTCGCGCCCTCATGCGCGAGCCGGAGGCGGTGCTCTACGACGAGCCGACGAGCGGCCTCGACCCGATCACGAGCCGCAAGGTCGACGACCTGATCGTCGAGACACGCGAGCGCTTCGGCGTGACCAGCATCGTGATCTCCCACGACATGGCCGGCGCCCTGCGCATCGCCGATCAGATCGTGCTCCTTTCGGGGGGGCGGGTCGCCGCTGCCGGCTCGCCGCGCGAGCTCGTCGAGCGCGGCGCCCCCATCCTGCGCGAGTTCATCGAATCCAGCGGAATCGAGGCGGATCGGTTGCTCGGCGAGCGTCGCTCGATGGCTGCGCCGGAGAAGCGGGACTAGGGTCGGCGCATGCCGCGTCACGTCCTGGTCACGGGTGCTGCGGGCTTCATCGGGAGCCACACGAGCGTGGCGTTCCTGCGGCGCGGGGACCGCGTCACGGGGCTCGATAACTTCGACCCGTATTACGACCCCGCGCGCAAGCGGGCGAACGTCCGCGAGATCGCGGAAGAGGCGCCCGGCGCGCCGTTCGAGCTCGTCGAGGGCGATCTCCGCGATCGCACGCTCACGAGCCGGCTGTTTGCGGAGGGGCGCTTCGATGCCGTCGTGCACCTCGCGGCGATGGCGGGCGTGCGCGCGTCCGTCGCCGACCCGGTGAAGTACTACGACGTGAACCTCGGCGGCACGCTCGCGCTGCTCGACGCCGCCCGCGCGCACGGCTGTCGCCGCTTCGTCTATGCGTCCACCTCTTCCGTCTACGGCGCGACCAAGCGCGTGCCCTTCCGCGAGGACGATCCCGCCGATCGCCCGCTCGCGCCGTACGCGGCGAGCAAGCGCGCGTCCGAGCTGCTCGGCTACTCGTACCATCACCTGCACGGCGTGAGCTTCACGGCGCTCCGCTTCTTCACCGTGTACGGTCCGCGCGGGCGCCCCGACATGCTCACCTACAAGCTGATCGACGCCATGCGCACGGGTCAGCCGCTCGAGCTCTACGACGGCGGACGCATGACGCGCGATTGGACGTTCGTGGGCGACACCGTGCAGGGCATCGTCGGCGCCGTGGACGCCGAGCTCGGCTACGAGGTCATCAACCTCGGGCGCGGCGAGCCGGTGCTCGTCACGCGCTACATCGAAGCCTTTCAGCGCGTGACGGGGCGCACCGTGCCCTTCCGCGAAGCGCCACGGCCCGAGGCGGACGTCGACATCACGCACGCCGACATCACGAAAGCGCAGAAGCTCCTCGGCTACGCCCCAGAGGTCAGCGTCGAGGAGGGGGCCCGCCGCTCGGTCGAGTGGTACGAGAAGAGCGTCGCGCGGCTCGGCGCTTCGTGACTCGCCTGCCGCGGCTCATCGCCATGACCGATCGGAGCGTGGCGAACGCCGTCGACACGCTCGCGCATTTCGAGCGATTGGCTCACGCGGCCGCGCCCGGCAGCGTCATCCTCGAGCTCCGCGACCGCGAGCTTCCGGGGCGCGAGCGGCTCGAATTCGGGCGCGCGCTCAAGCAGATCGCCTTCGCCGCCGGACAGTGGCTGGGCGTGAACGACCGACTGGATCTTGCGCTGCTCCTCGCGGCCGACTCGGTGCATCTCGGGGAGGGGAGCGTCGCCGCGAGTGACGCGCGTCGCTTGCTCGGTCCGCGCTGCTTCCTCACGCGCGCGTGCCACGATCCCGCGCGCGAGCTCGAGCCGGAGGTCGACGCGTGGATCCTTTCGCCGATCTTCACCGAGCGAAAGGGGAACCCGCCGCTCGGCTTGGGGGTTTTGGGGCACTTTCACGCCCGGGCGCACCCTGCCGCCGGCACGCCGGGGCGACCGGGCGTCTACGCGCTCGGAGGTGTCACCGCCATGAATGCGGAACGGTGCCTCGCTGCGGGAGCGGCAGGCGTCGCCGTGATCGGCGCGGTGCTACGGGGTGAGGATCCGGCGCTGCTGCTTGGGGCGCTCGACATCGCTCGGTGACGGGCGCGTGAGGGGCCACGGCGTGAGCAGCGGGGCGGCGGCGCTCGAGCCGCTCTGCCGGTAGGCGCGCTCGCATTCGGCAATCGAGAGGCGGCGCGGGCCGAACATGCTCGGATCGGCCGCGTCGGCGTCCATCAGATCCGACGGCCGATCGACGCCGTAGTCGTCCGGGTGCCCCGGCAGATCGAGCAGCACGTGACCGAGCTCGTGGGCGAGCACGAACGAGCGGGCCCCGGCGCGGATCCCGGCGCGATCGAGGATCACGACGTTCTGGATGCTCGCGCCCGGCTCGTGCACGAACGACTCGCCGATGCGGCCCGCGCCCGCGAAGGCCGGCACGACGAACACGTCGATGGTGGTCGGGTCGCCGTCCTCGAACGCCTTCACGAGCGCGCGTTCCTCCACCGTGCCGGCGGGCGCGTCGATGTCGGTGAAATGCTCGACGCCGTCGGCGAAGTCGACCTCGCCGAGGCACGCCGTCAGGCTCTGGTCGCTCGACACTGGAGCGCTGCCGTCGGGCTTGAGCTCGGCGAGCGAACCGTCAGGCCTCCGCGCGATCACGTCGGCCGTGCCGAACGGTCCGCCGAGCGTCGCGGGATTCGGGCTCACGCTCGCGGTGACGCCGACGGCCGCGAGGGCGCGTGAGACGGCGTACGCGACTTCCACCGGCGTTTGCCCGGCGCGCGTCGGAACGCGCACGCGCCGGCCCATCGCGGAAAAACGCAGCTCGCCGCCGCTCGCCGGGAGGCCAATCTCGCAGCCGACCGCCAAGAGGTAGGTCGGCGGGGGATCGTTGACCGAGATGTCTTGGGCGGAAGGTGGTCCGAAATGGACGCCGCATTGCCCCCAGAGCCGGCTCGCGACGTCGACCTCGGCCTGTGCGAGGGCGCGCGCACCGGCATCGTCACCGCCGATGGCCGGCATGCCGCCGCGCTGCGTGCGGAGCACGTGAACCCGGAGCTTGCCGCGCCAGCGCTCGATGGGGCCCACGCGCGTCAGGCGCGGTCCGCCGACGCGCACGCTCGCGGCTTTCGCGCCGCCGGCGCTCAGCGTGATCCTGCCGCCCACCTCGGCCGTGAGCCAGCGCGCCTCACCCGGATCGCGCCGCTCGATCGTGTCCGTGGTCGCCCAGCCGAGCGGCGTCGCGCGACAGCTTTGCTCGGGCGGCACGCCGGCAGGGCAGGGGAACGGCCCGAGCGGAACGTGCAGAATCGCATCGAGCCGCGCGCCGCCGGGACGCGTGGACGTGAGCGCGACCTCGTCCGGCAACGCGTCGAGCGGGCCGACGAGCACCCAGCGCAGCCCATCGGGATCGGGCGGCTCATGACCCTCGTCGCTGCTCGCGACCGACGGGAGCCCGTGCGAGAGCGCAGCGTGCGAGCGCGCCAGATCGATGCGTGCACCGCGCCCGTCGACGAGAAGAGCATCGAGCACGGCGAGCTCGAACGGAGCGCCCTCGATGCTCAAGGTCGCGCCGCCCGGCGCGAGCCCTTGCACGGAGAACGGGCCGCGCCGGCCCAGGGCCGCGCTCACGGGACGCCCGCCGGCGAGCACGCGAAAGAGCGCGCTCGGCGTCCACTCGACGCGCACTCCCGAAGGGAGCGGCAAGAGATCCCGCGTCGCCGCACCGTGGACGAGCCCAGCGCTCCCGTCCGCGACGCCGTCGTCGTCGTCATCGTCGCTGTCGACGAACAGCACGAGCCGATCGGCGACGGAGCTCGGCGCGCGCGCCCCGGCGGGCGACGCAGCCAGCACGCCGCCGAGCAGCAAAAGGGCGAGCCGGCGCGTGTTCTTCAGGCCAGCCATCCGAGCTGAATCTTTCTTACGCGCGGCTCGGTGAGCAACGGCAAGGACTCTTTACCCGAGGCTGCCGTGAGCACCAAACAGCTCCAGGTGAGCGTGGGAAGGCTGCGGCTCTCGCTGAGACTCGCCGCCGCATCGAGCGCCGTGCGACGGTCCCCGAGATCGAAGAGCGCTGCGGCGGCCAGCCCGCGGAGCGGCTCGCGGCGTGGGGCGCGCGCCGCGTCCACGAGCTGGCGCTGGGCGCGCTCGTCGCCGTAGTCGTGGGCGAGGTGGAACGCCGCGCGCACGCCGCTTTCGCGGTCGAGCTGGCCCCGCGTGAGGTGCCGGAGCAACGAGCGCGCTCCCGCGACCTTGGCCGAGGCCAGTCGAAACAGGAAGGACACGTCGCGATCCACCGTGGGCCGGTCGGAGAGCCGCGTGACCAGCTCGAGGTTCGGACGCGTCCCGAGCTCAGCGCCCGGCGGCGCGAGCGCCCATCCGACGAGGTCCCACGCGGGGCGCGCCCCGAGCGAGGCGGCGCTTGCCTCGTGCCTCGCCTCGCCGAACGGCTGGGTATCGCCCGCGCGTGCCCCGAGCTCCGCGAGCAGGAGCCACCGGCCGAGATGACGCTCGGCCCCGCGCAGCGCCGAGAGCGCAGGCACGAGCCCCGCGCCGAGCGAGGGCTGCCAGAGCCACGGTGAAAGAACGTTTTGGCACAGCGTGATGCGGTGCGCTTCCTTGATCATGGGCGCGACCGCCACGGCGTGGGCGCCGTTCGATTCGCCGCGTGCCACGCGCGCCACCTCCGCCGCGAACGCGACGTGGGCGTGACGACTCACGGCAGCCTTGGCGAGCGGCTTCGCGAGCGCACCCTCCTGGCATAGTCCTGCGGCACCAAGCGTGACGAGGCCACCGCCGTCCTCCGCGGCGAGCGCCGTGCCGAGCAACGTTTCCATGCGAGGATCCCGCGCTTCCGCGAGCCCGCGCGCGAGCGTGCAGTAGAGCGGCCTTTCGAACGAGCCGCGCCGCACGAGGACCTCGAGCGCGCTCTCGAGCTCGCGCCGGAGCGCGGGCGAATGTGCGGCGAGCACGCCGAGCGCTCCGCCGAGCAACGCCTCACGGGCCGTGCGTCGCTTGAGCGCAGTGTGGAGCTCCGCCACGAGGCGAGCGACGACGCCCGCTCGGAGCACGGAGGCCGGCTCCGCCCTCTCGGTCATATGCCTTGACGATAGCGCCAAACGCTCGTTGACCGAATAGGTTCCGGCGGCTACCTTCGCGCGCGAGGAGAAAGCTATGCGACTTCGACTGATCGGCGTGACGTTCGGTGCCCTTCTCGCGCTGCCTCTGGCCTGCAAGAAGGACGAGCAGCCGCCGCCGCAGCCGCCGCCCGCCTATCAGCCGTATCCCGCCCAGCCCGCGGCTCCAGCGCCCGCGCAGCCGACGGCGGCTCAACCGGTGCCTGCGCAACCGGTGCCCGCTCAGCCGGGTCAGCCCGCTCCCGCTGCCCCGGCGCCCGCGGGCGGCGCCATGTCGCAGCCGTCGCCGATGGCGCTCGCCTGCTCCAACGACGCGGCGTGCCTCACCCACCGCTGCAACACGCAGTTCGGCAAATGCGCGTGGCCGTGCCAGTCGGACAACGACTGCGTCACGGGCAACCACTGCATGGCCGGCGCCTGCGTTCCGAAAATGCAGTGACCGAAGCCGAATACGAAGCGGTCGCGATCCCGGAGCTCAAGGCGCTCGTGCGCGCTCTCGACGCGCTCGAGACGCCCGACATGGAGGCGGAGCTCGCGAGCGACATTCTCACGCTCGAGTTCAACGACGGCGCGCGCTTCGTCGTGAACTCGCACCGCGCCGCGCGCCAGATTTGGATGGCCGCCGAGCTCACGGCTTGGCACTTCGACTGGGTCGCGGCCAAAAACGCCTGGATCGCCTCCAAGTCCGGCGAAGAGCTGTGGGCCGTGCTCGAGCGGGCGCTCTCGCGGCACCTCAAGCGTCCGGTCACGCTGGCGCGCTGAGCCGCACGCCGCTCGGCGTGAGCTCGTAGCGCTCGCCCGTCGCCGGACACTGCGCCACCTCAGCGGCGAACTCGAGCTTCTCGCCGTGGCGGCTCACCCAGCCGCGCTGACGAGCCGGAACACCCGCCACGAGCGCGTGGGCGGGCACGTCGCGCGTGACCACGGCGCCCGCCGCCACGAAGGCGTACTCGCCGAGCACCACGCCGGGGAGGATCGTCGCGTTCGCGCCGATGGTCGCGCCCCGACGAACGAGCGTTCGCTCGAACTCGGCGCGTTTCGAGACGTGCGCGCGCGGCCTCGCGACGTTCGTGAACGTCGCACCCGGTCCGACGAACACGTCTTCCTCGAGCTCGACGCCCTCGAACAGGCTCACGTGATTTTGGATGCGAGCGCGCGCGCCGATCGTCACGTTCTTGCCCACGAAACAGCCCTGTCCGAGCATCACGCCCGGTCCGAGCTTCGCTCCCGCCATCACGTGACAGAAGTGCCAGACGGTGGCACCGCTGCCGAGCTCGGCGCCTGCGTCGACGACGGCAGTCGGATCGACTCGCGGGTCGCTATCGGGCATGGCTCTCGATGCGCTCCGCCATGAGCGTCACGATGTCTTCGGCCATGTGATCCCAGGTCCGTCCACGCACGCGTTCGGAGAGCCCCTCGACGAGCCGCGTTCGCTCGGCGGGCGCTTCGCGCCAGGCTTCGAGCTTCCGAGCGAGCTCGCTCGCGCTTTCGGGATCGCCGAGCAGCAAGCTTCCGAGGTCGCTCGGGTAAAGCTCTGCGACTCCGGCGTCGGCCGAGACAATCGCGGGCAATCCCACCGCGAGCGCCTCGGCAACGCCTAGGCCGAACGCTTCGTAGCGCGTCGGCGCGACGAGCCCATCGCACGCGGCGAGCAGGCGGTGCACGTCGCCACGAAATCCGAGCAATTGCACGCGATCGCCGAGCCCCTCGGCCCGGGCGCGCGCGCGCCAGACTTCGACGTCCGAGCCGCCGCCGATCGCGACCAGATTCGCGTCCCACGACGGCTTCTTGCAGAGCGCTCGCCAGGCGTCGAACAGCGTGTCGAACCCCTTGCGCTCGTCACCCAGCGCGCCGACGAACGCCCACGTCGGACGCTCGGGCCATCCGAGCTCCTGCCGCACCTCGGCGGCTCGACCGGGTGTTCGCGAGGCGAACTGCGCGGCGTCGATGCCGTAGTAGACGACGACCGCGGCGTCCGGTTTCACGCCGAGCCGCTCGACGAGGACGCGGCGCGTCGCTGCCGAATTCGCAATCACGAGCCGCGCGCGCGCGAACGCCGCGAGTTCGCGCCGCCGCGCGATGTGGTGGTAGGCCGAGCGCACGAGGGCGCGCCGGTTCGCCGCCCGCCGGGGCCGGTAAGCCGCGTGCACGTAGTGCACCCAGTTCACGGGACCGGCGACACAATTGCCGCCATTCACGAGCGCAATGCCGCCGCGGCCGTTCACCGAACGAGCGACCATGCGCCCTCGGCCGTCGAGCAGCGGCTCGCCCAGCAGGTAAGAATGCAGCGGTTTCGGGACGCGATGAAAGCGCACCGCGGGACGCTCCAAAAGCTCCCTCGAAACGCGGTGTGCCACGACAGAAAGCGAGTGCCCCGAGCGCGTCAGGTAGTCGGCGAGCGCGTAGTTCGCACGATCCATCCCACCGGTCTTGACGAGATCGCCCGCGACGATCGCCACCTCGCACGGCGCGGTGCTCCTCTGCATCGGGCCGAGACACTTCCGATCTTTTGCTGCGAGCGGCAAGCACAAAGCCGCGGCGGCCGGTCCGCGTGGGGCAGCGCCGGCAGAGTGTGATAGGGAGGCGTTCCGATGTCTTCTGCGGTACCCGCACTGGAGGAAGCCGGGCGTGTAGGGGCTCTCGCCGACGACGGCACGCGCAGGCGCGATTCGATTGCCCTCTTCGTCGGGCTCACGCTCGCCTACATCCTCCTGCGCTCACCGAGCTACATCGGCGATGCCATGCGCTGGCTGCCGCTCGAGGTCGCGCCCGAGTTCCCGAGCGACGCAAGCGGCGCGCGCCACTACTTTTTCGTGTGGTTCGCGTGGCTCGTCTACCACGCGGGAGCGGCTCTCGGGCTCGTGAACGAGGCTAGCCCCCTGCGCACGAGCGCGATCGCCATCGTGCAGGGCGTGAACGCCATTCTTTCGGCGGGCGCCGTCGTCGTGATGTATCGCTTCCTGCGCCTTTCCGCGTCGCGGCGCGCGGCGCTCACCGGTGTCGCCTTCGTCGCTTGCTCGAGCGCCTACGTCTTGCACTCGACGAACGCGACGGAGCCGGTGCCGTCGCTCGTGCCCGCGTTGCTCGGTCTCTACCTCGTGGCACGCACGCCCGAGCGCCGGAGCACGCGCCTTTTAGCCGCCGTGCTCCAGGGCGTTGCGACGTCGTTCTATCTCGTGTCCTCGGTGTTCACGCTGCCGACGGCGTGGTTTGCGTTCACGCGTGGCGCCGGGACGAGCGGGAGCGTTCCGCTCGCGAAGCGTGTCCGCGTCGCTGCCGAGCATTTGGTCCCGGCGGGTCTCATTTACGGAACGCTCGTCTTCGTCTCGGAGCTCTTGATTCATCCCGAGCGCGGCGTGGCCGTCGCCGCGCACCAGCCCGTCAACTTCGAGCTCTACGGGATCTATGGCGGATTCCAGCTGCGGAGCCTGATCGGCGCGTTCTTCGGCTTTGCGAACTCGCTCTATCCGTTCCCGGCGAACCAGGGCATGTCGCGGCTGTTCCACCTCCCGCCGCGCTCGATGGCGACGATCCTCGCGGTTTCGGCGCTCGGGATCTCGTTCCTCGGGCTTTTGGTCTGGCGGCTCTTCGGCGCGCGGCAGCGCTTGCTCGCAAACGGTCGCTGGGTCGAGGCGACGGCGGGGGCCCTGTGGTTTTTGGCGGTGTACGGCGTCGCGTTCTACTTCCTCGCCGGCTACGACAAGACGTGGCTGTTCGCTGCCTTCCCGGTGGCGCTCCTCGTTTCGGTCGTGGTCGACGACGCGCTCGCCTTCTCCTCCGAAGCGCAAGCCGAGCGACGCGGCGTCGCGCGGCTCTGGTTCCTCGTTCCGGGCCTTCTCCTCCTCGCCGCCAACGTGGGCCTCGTCGTGATCCCGCGCCGTCTCGCGCGCAACTTGGACTTGGAAGCCGCGCTCGCGGTGGCCGAGCGCGTCAAGCCGCACGACCTCGTCGTGTGCCGTGGCTGGGACAATCCGAGCGGCTACATGCGGTACGTCCTCAAGCGGCCCGTCGACAACGTGGCCCTCGCCGACGACAGCCTCCGCCTCGGCCGCTCCACCGAGCGCTTCACCAACCACCTCGAGAGCAAGGTGGCGAGCACCAAGGCCCAGGGCGGGCGTCTCTACTTCCTCGGCGTGCTCGACGACTCGCCCGACACGTGGGCGCTCTTTTTCGCCAAGGATCTCAACATTCCGTATGAGCTTTTCGAGCCATACCGCCGCGGGGCGAAGCAGCTCGACGATCCAAAGCTCGAAGAAGCAGGCGTGAAGCTCTTCGAGTTCCCCCTGGGGCGTTAACGCAACCGAAGTTTGTTTCCAGCGTTGCGCGAATTTGGCGCCTGCAACGCCTGGACGCCAGCTTGTTCGCGGGCTTATGCTGCACCGCCGCAAAGCGGCCGGGGCCCCGATATGAATCGGGGAGCGAGTTCGATCAACAGACCTGGGACTGAGCCTCGCTAATGCAGAGCTATATTGCAGCTTTCGCCGTTGCCTTGGTCGCTGGACTTCTGCTGACGCCGGTGGTGTTGGTTGGCGCGACGCGTTGGGGGGCCGTAGCGCGTCGCGGCGCACGCCACGTGCACTCCGGGTCGGTACCGCGCCTGGGCGGTTTGGCGCTGGCCGTCGGCTGGTGCGTCACGCTGCTGTCGTTCCGCTACCTCGATGCTTCCGCGGCGGAGACCTTCGAGGCGGCGGGGACCCAGCTCGTCGGCGTGCTGGTCGGGGCGCTCGGTATTTGCTTCGTCGGCGCCGTGGACGACGTGCGGGGCCTGCGCCCGCTCCACAAGCTGATTGCGCAGATCGCCGTCGCACTCTTCGCCTACGGATGCGGGTTCCGCATCGAAGCGATCTCCCTCCCGGCCTTCGGAACGTTGTCGATGGGCGCCTTCGCCGTGCCGGTCACGGTCGCCTGGATCGTCGGCGTCACCAACGCGGTGAACCTGATCGACGGCCTGGACGGGCTCGCCGCCGGGGTAAGCTTCTTCGCTGCGCTGACGGGCTTCGCGGTAGCGATTCTGAACGGCTCGCCCTTCGCGGCGATGGTGTTCGGGCCGCTCATGGGCGTCCTGCTGGCGTTCCTGGTCTTCAATTTCAACCCCGCGCGAATCTTCATGGGCGACTCGGGGAGCTACTTCCTCGGCTACGTCCTCGCGACGACATCGCTCGCGGGCTCCGTGCAGCAGAAGGCTTCGACCGCCGTCTCGCTGCTCGTGCCGATGATCGCGCTCGGTCTGCCGATCTTCGACACGCTGTTCTCGATGCTGCGGCGTGTCATCGAGCACCGGCCCATTTTCGCGGCCGACCGCGGGCACGTCCACCATCGGCTGCTCGAGATCGGCCTCACGCACCGCCGCGCCGTGATGCTGCTCTACGGGGTGTCGGTCGCGCTCGCGGCCTGCGCGCTCACGATTTCGCTCGGGCGGAGCTGGGTGACGGGCGGCGCGCTCCTCGCGGCGAGCGTCGTGCTCATCGGGCTGGTCCGCTTTGCCGGCTACTTCGAGTACCTGCACCGCGCGAATCGCCAGGCCGCGCGCTTCTACGATCCGGTGACGCAGCGGCTGCGCCTCGCCACGCCCCGGCTACTCGAGGCGTTCGGATCGGCCCGGACCGCGACGGAGGCGCTCGACCTCCTGCGCGAGGTCGCAGAGAACGGCGACTGCGTGGGGATCGAGGTCCGCAAACAGACGACTGTCGTCAAACGCTTCGATAGCGTCCCGCCAGCCGGCCCCGTTTCGTCGCACACCACCTACCCGCTCGGCCCTGACGGGCGGGCACGGGCCACAGTGCACTTCTTCTGGGAGAGCGAGCAGGTCATTCCGTCGGCCCACGTCGGGATCCTGCTCCAGCTCCTGGTCGATGCTCTGGCCGCCGCGCTCGTGCGCTCGGCAAGCGAGCTTGCTCCCCTCGAATCGATGGCCCCTGCCTCCGCTCCCGGCGAAGATGCCGTAGCGCTCCCGAGTCCCATTGCCCACCATGCACCCTGAGTCGCTCGCCGCGCGCGCTACCTCCCTCCAGGCTCGTCCCGCCCCGAGCGACCGGGAGCTCGTCATCAGTCCCGCCGTGCTCTTGCGGGCCGCCCGCAAGAGCTGGGGCATCGTCCTCGTGGCCGTCATCCTGAGCCTCGGTCTGGCGTCGCTCTACACCTCTCAGGAGAAGCGCATCTACCAGGCCGTCGCGACGGTGCAGCTCGACCCGCAAGCGCTCGCGCCCCTCGGCAACCAGATGACCCAGCAAGGGCAGGGGCCCGAGAGCTACTGGAGCAACCAGGAGTATTTCGCGACGCAGCACCAGGTGCTGATGTCGCGCCACGTCACCTCGACGGTAGTGCGCGCGCTCGGTCTGAACCACGACTCGGGTTTTCTTTCCATGGCGCCGCCCGGCGTGCACCCGCCCGCCCAGCAGGTGACCGTCGACCTTGCGGCGGAGGTGCTGCAGTCGCGCTTGACGGTGAAGCCCATCACCGACAGCCGCCTCGTCAAGGTCTTCTACAACGACGCCGATCCGGAGCGTGCCCGCCGCGTGCTGAGCTCGCTCATCGACTCGTACGTCGACCAGAACCTCGAGCGCACGCTCGACTCCGCCGGCAAGCGTGCCGAGTGGCTCGATACGCAGCTCGACAAGCTCAAGACCGAGCTCGAATCGCAGGAGATGGATCTCCACGACTTCAAGAAGCGCACGAATCTCCTCAGCGTCTCGTTCGACGATCAGTCGAACATGCTCCGCGCCGAGATCCAGCAGCTCAACACGACCCTCACCGACCTGAAGTCGCGGCAAGAGAAGGTGGCGGCGCGGCTCGCCGTGCTGCAAAGCATCAATCTCGACGATCCCTCGGCGATCCCGCAGACGGAGCTCCTCTCGAACGCGGCGCTCGAGCCGCTGCGCGGCGCCTACATCGCCGCGCAGCGCGAGCTCGAGCGGCTCAAGGCGGTCGGCAAGGGCGAGAATCACCCGGAAATGCAGTCGGCGCTCTCGAACGTGCGCACGTCGAAGGACGCGGTGCTCAACGAGCTCAAGAACGCGCGGACGGGCGTCGCCGCCGATCTGGACGCCGTGCATCGGGAGCTCGGCGGCGTGACCCGGCTCTACGAGGGCGCGAAGGCGCAGGCGATGGAGCTCAACTTGAACGAGGTGCACTACGGGCGCCTCCGTCGCTCCAAGGACAACACCGAGCACATGTTCGGCCAGGTCCTCGAGCGAGCGACGGAGAGCGAGCTCTCGAAGCTCATGCCGTTCAACAACGTGCGCGTGCTCGATCGCCCCCTCATGCCGGGTGGGCCCGTGTCGCCGCGCCCGCTCATGAACCTGGCATTCGGCGGCGCGCTCGGTCTTTTGCTCGGCCTCGCGGGCGCCCTCGGTCGCGAGCTCTCCGATCGCACGGTGCGCGGTCCGGAGGACGCCGAGGACCAGCTCGGCAGCCCCTCGCTCGGCTCGCTGCCGGATCTGTCCGCGCGCTCCGGCCGCAACTCCCTCTATTACGGCGCCTACTACGGGCGCCGGGGTCGCAAGGGCGGCGCGAAGCCGTCGCAACCACCAGAGGACAGCGCCGAGTTCGCGCCCGAGCTCATCGTCCAGACCCACCCGAAGAGCGCAGCCGCCGAGGCGGCGAGGGCCGTGCGCACCAATCTCGTCTTCATGTCTCCCGATCGTCCGTACCGGAGCCTGCTCGTCACGAGCGCCGGTCCCGCCGAAGGGAAGACGACCGTCGCCGCGTCGATCGCCATCGCCATGAGCCAGGCGGGGCAGCGGGTTTGCCTCGTCGATTGTGATCTGCGCCGCCCGCGCGTGCACAGCATCTTCGGCCGCAACCTCGAGGAGGGCGTCACGACCGCGCTCATCGATCCGAGTCGCCTCGACGCGGCGTGCTTCGAAACGATGGTACCGAAGCTCTGGATCATGCCGGCCGGTCCGACCCCGCCGAATCCCGCCGATCTCGTGCATAGCGACGCGTTCGGCCGCCTGCTCGCGTCGCTGACGGATCGTTTCGATCGCGTCGTCGTGGACAGTCCGCCCGCGTGCCTGGTGACGGACGCGGTCATCCTGTCCACGCGCGTCGATGCGACGGTGCTGGTCGTGCGCGCCAAGAAGACGCGCCGCGACGCCGCGCGGCGGGCGCTGCGCATGATTCAGGACGTGGGTAGCCGCGTCACGGGCATCGTCACGAACGCGGTCGGCTCGCAGAGCGAGCAATACGCCTACCCGTACTACCGAACCTACGAGCAGACGCCCAGCGAGCGGGAAGAAGCGTAGAGCCCGTCGCCGTCTCAGTCGCGCTCGAGCAGCTTGAGGCGGAGCGCGTCGAGACGAGCCCGCTGCGGGCCGCTGATCGTGCCGGCGTGCTCGGCGCGCTCGATCGCGACGGCGGCCGAGCGGGCGGCGCCGGA
Organism: Polyangiaceae bacterium; assembly: GCA_035558375.1. Taxonomy (GTDB): domain Bacteria; phylum Myxococcota_A; class Polyangia; order Polyangiales; family Polyangiaceae; genus PMG-095. The sequence goes on along the minus strand of DATMCL010000491.1, from coordinate 1,143 downwards.
GCGCAAGGCGAGGTCGGCGTTGTGCAACCAGCGATCGACGCTCGGGTCCTCGCGCAAGGCGAGGTTCATCTGGCTCAGCGCCGAGCCCCAGGCCTCGAGCTCCGCGTAGGTGTTGGCGAGGGTCTCGTGGGCCACTGCGCAGCCCGCCGGCACCGTGCAATGGCTCGCCGCGTAGCGCTGCGCGATCTCGCCCAAGAGCGGGAGGTCGCGGGCCAGGGTGGCGACCGAGAGGGCGCGCTCCCAGCACGGGGCCGCCTCGGCGCTCGTCGGGCAGCGCCGGAGCAAGAGCTGGGCTGCTTCACGCGGCTTGTGGTTCAGCATCAGGAACCGCGCGCGCGCGACGGCGAGCTGCCACTCCATGGTGGCTTCGTTGGTTGGAAGCTTGGCGACGAGCGCGCCGAGCTCGGCCTCGCAGTCATCCGCGGCCGCGCCGGCGCACGGCGGTTGCTTGCTTTCCCACGCTTCCAGAAGATCGGTCGCGAGCGCCTGGCGCGTGGCGTCGCTCGGCGAGCGATCCACGAGCTCGCGCGAGCAGTCGACGCGCAGGGTGCCGCTGAGCTTCGGACAGAAGAGCCCGAGGTGCTCCGAGCCGGGAACGTCCCGCGGGAAGGCAGCGGTGAGGTCAGCGCGCGTTCGAACCCAGTGCGCGGCGTCGGCGAACGCCTCGTCGCGGAGCGTCGCGTCGTAGGTGACGGCGTAGCGCACGTGCATCAGGGCCTGGGTGCGCGCCCCGTGCCGAGCGAGCACGCGGCCGAGCATCAGGTGGGCGCTCGCCTCGAACGGTGAGCGCTCGAGCGCGCGGCCGAGCCACTTCAAGGGATCTTGGCGAGAGCGCTCCGCGACGACCGCGCCCACGAGCGGCGCGTACGCGTCGCCCGGGTGGCGGAGCAGCGTCGCTTTCACGTCCGCGCCGAGTGCTGCAAGCTCCGGGCCCTTGCGCTTCGCGGCGGCTTCGTGCGCGAGCTTCTGGCGGTCGCTCTGCGGGGGGACGGCGCCGGTCGCGACGACGAGCAGCGCGGCGAGCGCGGTGGCGACGGCGAGCGGGACGACCGGGCGCAGCGAGCGCTTGCCCGAGCCCGCGGGCGGGAAGTCGGCCGCGACGAGCGCCACGGCCGCGAGAGCCGCGACGGCAAACACCTCGAG
>DATMCL010000490.1:0-10788 GCA_035558375.1 Polyangiaceae bacterium | reverse complement strand
CGGGCGGCGCGAACGCGGGCGGCGCGATGCCGACGAACGGGGGCGCCGGCAACGCGGGCGCAGGGACCGGTAACGGCGGTGGCGCGGGCGCAGCGGCAGGGACAGGCGGCGCAGGCGCGGCGAGCGGCGCAAAGGGCGACGGCGGCCAAGGTGCTGGTAGCGCGAGCGCAGGCGCGGGCGGCGCAGCAGCGGGCGCAGGCGGCGCGGTCTTCGACAGCACCTTCCCGACCTTCACCAAGCACACGATCGCGAGCTTCGGCTCCGGCTACATGACCGTGATCGCGGACATCGATCACGACGGCAAGCCGGACGTCGTCGCGCTCTCCTCGGGCTCGGACGGCGTGGTCTGGTTCAAGAACCCAGCGTGGGAGAAGCACACGATCACGACGGCCGCGAAGAGCTGCATCTACTCCGCGCCGTACGATGTCGACGGAGACGGCGACCTCGACCTCGCGATCGCGAGCGACTTCAGCATGACCAACACGACGAGCGGCGGCACGGTCTCGTGGGCCGAATGCCCCGACGATCCCACGCAGAGCGAGAGCTGGACGCTGCACGACATCGGCGCCGTTCCGACGTCGCATCGCCTGCGCTGGGGCGACATCGACGGCGACGGCAAGAAGGAGCTGCTCGACCTACCGATCTTCGGCATGGGCTCGGATGCGACGACGCATGCCGGCGCCGTCACCCTCACCGCCTTCGCGATCCCGGCCGATCCCAAGGGCAAATGGACGAGCAAGGTGCTCGACAGCACGCACCTCGAGACGGCGCACGGCCTTGCCGTCGTCGACTGGGACGGCGACGAAGCGGAGGACATCCTCACGGCGGCCAACGACGGCGTCGATCTCTTCCGCCCATCCGTCAGCAGCATGGCCGAGCACATCGGAGACGGCGCGCCCGGCCAAGCGCCGAACAAGGGCTCGAGCGAGGTCGGCTTGGGCAGCCTCGGCGGCGCGCGCTTCATCGCGACCATCGACCCGTGGCACGGCACGGACGGCGTCATCTACACGCCCCCCGCCGACATGGCGAGCGCGTGGACCCGCAAGGTCTTGGGCTCCGACTTCGAGCACGGCCACGGCCTCGTCGTCGCCGACTTCAACGGCGACGGCTTCGACGAGGTCGTTGCCGGCGGCGGTCAGGGCGCCATGGTCCAGCTCATCTACCGCTACGTCCCGAGCTCCAAGACCTGGGACAAGATCAAGCTCGACGAAGGCAGCGTCGCCGTCTCGGGCATCGACGCGAAGGACCTCAACGGCGACGGCGCGCCCGACATCGTGACCATCGGCGGGAGCACGCTCGTTTGGTACGAAAACACACGAGACGCGCTCTAGGCTAGTTCGAGCAGACCCCGCTCTTACAAGTCTTTCCGCCCTTGCACGCGTTCCCGCACGTGCCGCAGTTGCTCGAATCCGTCTGCCGATCGACGCACGAGCCGGAGCAGAGGAAGAGAGCCGCTTTGCACTGGCATTGGTAGTTCACGCAGTCTTGCGTGGCGTCGCAGGCGTTCTCGCAGGAGCCGCAGTGGTCCGGATTCGCGGAGAGCTCTTCGCACCCGTTACCGCAGTCGAGCGTGCCGCCCGGGCATTCGCAGACCGAGCCCGAGCAGCCGGTGCCGTCCGAGCACACCGTGGTGCAATCGCCGCAATGCTCGGCGTCGAAATGCGTGTTGAAGCAGCCGTCGGGGCACATCACGTAGAACTGCGCGTCGAACAGGTTCGGGTCGCAGATGCATTGGCCGTCCTCGCAGAGCGAGTTCGTGCCGCATTGGGTGTCGCACGCGCCGCAGTGGTTCGGGTCGTACTGGATGCCGACGCAGATGCCATTTCCCTCACAGTCGAGTGTGCCCGGCGGGCACTGGCAGGTCCCGTCAATGCAGTCGCCCGAGCAGCAGCCGAAACCGTTCGGACAGGAATCGCCGAGGAACCCGCAGCACGAGTCGCCGTCGCAGGCTCCGCTGCAACAGTCGCTCGCGTTGCTGCGCGTGCAGAAGGAGCCGGCGGGAATGCAGGAGCCGGAGCCGCCACCGACGGCGCCCGTGCCGCCGATCGCGGTCGTGCCGCCCGTACTGGTGGAGCCGCCGCGACCGCTTCCGCCGTTGCCCGTGGTCCCGCCTGCATTCGACGAGCCGCCCGCGCTCGTTCCACCGCGCGCGCTCGTCGTCGCCGCAGCGCCCGCGTCGCCCGCCGTTGCCGTCGCCTCGCCGCCGTCGCCTCCCCCGACTCCGGTGCCGGTGCCGCCGCGCGCACCGGCGGATGTCTCGTCGTCGTCTCCGTCGCTGCCGCTGCACGCCAGCCAGACGAGCGGAGCGAGCACGACGATTCCCCAGATCCGCAGCGCACGCATGGAGCGATGCTAACACGACCCGATCTCCTACCGTATACTCCGCCGACGCCATGCTGGACGCCGGCGAGCTCACCAAAACGCACCGGGCCGAGCGCCTCGTCGGGCGCGCGCGGGAGCTCGTGGTCATCGCCCAGGCCCTCGCCGAGGCAGAAGCCGGACGGGGCCGGCTCGTGCTGCTCGCCGGAGAGCCGGGCATAGGCAAGACGAGCCTCGCCGATGCGGCCACGGCAATGGCCGCTGAGCGGCGTTTCACCGTGTATTGGGGGCGCTGCTGGGAGTCGGGCGGCGCGCCGGCGTATTTCCCGTGGCTCGGTGTGTTGTCGGCGCTTTCAGCGACACTCGACGAGCCGACCCTCGCGGAAGTGCTCGGCGACGGAGCGGCCGTGCTCGCCGAGATCGTCCCCGAGCTCAGGCGCCGCTTGCCGCCGCCGTCGAGCGGCGCGCAGCCTCCCGCGGAGGAAGCGCGATTTCGCGTCTTTCGCGCGATCGTCGCGCTCGCGCGCGAGGTGTCGCGGCGCTCGGAGCCCGGTCTCGTGCTCGTGCTCGACGATCTGCACGCCGCGGATCGCTCCTCGCTCGCGCTGCTTCACTTCGTCGCGCGCGAGCTTCGCGGCTCGAAGCTGCTCGTGCTCGGCACCTATCGCGACGCTGAGGCGCGCGCCGATGCCGAGCTCGGCGAGCTGATCTCGCGCATCGGACGCGAGGGAACGCTGCTCGCGCTGTCGCGCCTCTCCGAGGAGGACGCGCAGAAGCTCGTGACCGCTCACGCCGAGCTCTCCACGCTGGACAGCGGGCGGATCCTCGCGCGCGCCCAGGGCAACCCGCTGTTCCTCGAGGAGATGCTGCGTCTCTACAGCGAGCAGGGTGCCGAATCGGTCGAAGCCGGAGTCGTTCCGCACGGCGTGCGCGACGTGATCGGGCAGCGGCTGTCGCGCGTGAGCGCCGAAGCCCGTGGCGTGCTCGAGCTCGGCGCGGTGAGCGGCGACGAGCTCGAGCCGTCGTTGCTCGTGCTCGCGGCGGGCGACGCCGCCGCCGTCAACCGCGCGCTCGCGGAGGCGACGCGAGCCGGCGTGCTCACGGAGCGCGGCGAGCGCCGGCGCTTCGCACACGCCCTCTTTCGCGAGGTGCTCTATCGCGAGCTCGCCCCCGCAGCGCGCCAGGAGCTGCACGGTCTTCTCGCACGAGCGTTCGAGCGCTCGGCCACGACCCCCGGCGCCATCCCGCACGAGAAGATCGCGCACCACGCGCTCAAGGGGCCGGAGGAGTTGCTCGATCAAGGCGTGAATCACGCGCTCGCGGCCGCGCGCCGAGCGCAAGAGCTCTTGGCGTACGACGACGCGGTCGCGCTCGTCGAGCGAGCGCTCGCGGCCGTCACCGAGCGCGGGAACCGAGCCGAGCTCCGGGCGCGCGTGCTCGTCGCGCTCGGCGAAGCCGCGATTCGCCGCGGGGACGGAGCCGCGGGCAAGCGCGCCTGCAGCGAGGCCGAAAGCTTGGCGCGCTCGCTCGGGAACGCGGAGCTCGGCGCGCAAGCGACGCTCGTCTATGGGCGCGTCTTCGCGTTCGGGGCGGTGGATCCGGTGCTGATCGGCATGCTCGAGGCGTCGCTCGAGGCGCTCCCCGCGGGCGATAGCGCGCTCCGAGCGCGGCTGCTCGGTCGCTTGGCTGCCGCATTACAACCCGCCGTCAACGTCGACGAGCCGGTCGCCGTCGCGCTCGATGCGATCCAGACGGCGCGCCGCCTCGGCGACCGGCGAACGCTGCTCGACGTGATGCACGACTCGATCTCCGCGATCACGGATTGCGCCGACGCGGCCGGCGCGCTCGCGCTGAATCTCGAGGCGGAGGCGTTGGCGCGGGAGCTCGGCGATCGCGAACGGCTGCTCACGACCCACGGCCGCTTGTTCTTCCTCCATTTGAGCCTCGGGGACCTGGAGCAAGCCGACGCCCGCGCAGCCGCCTTCGAGGCGTTGGCGCGCGAGCTTGCCGCGCCCTGGATCGGATATCGCGCCCATTTCTTTCGCTCGGTGCGCGCCACCATGCACGGTCGCTTCGCCGACGCCGAAGCCGCTCTCGCCGAGGCGCTGCGGCTCGGGACCGAAGCGCGCGATCCTGCGGCGACGCGCCTCTACACGGCTGGTCGCGAAGCTCTGCACCGTGCCAGCGAACGACACGACCAGCTCGTTGCGCCCGAGTCGATGGCGCGCCTCGAACGGCCCCATTTCCGATTTGCTCCCGCCTGGCAAGCGCTCCACGCGGGGCTCGCCTACGGCCGAAGGGAAGAGCCCGAGCAGGCGGCGCGCACCTATCAGCTGATGCCGTCGTCGTACCCGCTGAATCTCTTCTCGTACTTCTTTCTGACGGAGATGGTGGCGCTGGGCGGGACGAGCGAGGCGGCCGAGCGTTTGCTCGCGCTCGTGAGCGACTGCAGGGATCCGTTCCTCGGGCTCGCGTGGAGCTACGCCGCGTGGGAGGGGCCCCGCACGCGACTGCTCGGCCTTTTGTACGGGCGCCTGCGCCGGTACGACGAGGCAAGCCACGCGTTCGAGCTCGCGATCGCCGATCTGGAGCGCCTCGGCACGGGTCCCTACCTCGCGCGGACTCAGTACGAATACGGCCGCATGCTCCTCGAAAAAGGCGACGCGAGCGACACCGAGCGCGCCCGCGAGCTCTTGGGCCGATCACGCGAACGTGCGTCGGCGCTCGGGATGGCCGGTCTCCTCCAACATATCGAGCGGCGCCTGGCAGCGCTCAGCGGCCGCTCCGCGAACGCACGCCCGCCGTCCGCACGCCCGCCGTCGGCCCGCCCGGCGCCGATGCCGCAAGCAACGCCCCTCACGATGACTCTCGAAGGCGAGTACTTCGCGGTCGGCTATCGAGACGAAGTGGTTCGCTTGAAGGCGAGCCTCGGGCTCCACTACCTCGCCCAGCTCCTCGAGCAGCCAGGACGCGAGATCCACGTGCTCGAGCTCGTGCGCGCGCAGAGCGGCAGCGACGCGAGCGAGCTCGCCGACACGGGCGACGCGGGCGAGGTCATCGACCAGGCCGCGCGCGACCGGTATCGCCAGCGTGCCGAAGAGCTCCGCGAGGAGCTCGCCGAGGCCGAGGCGAACGCCGACACGGGACGCATCGAGCGCACGAGCGAGGAGCTCGAGTTCCTCTCGCGCGAGCTCGGACGGGCGGTCGGGCTCGGCGGCCGCACGCGCCGCGCGGGCGTGGCGGCCGAGCGCGCCCGAAGCGCCGTTCAGCGCCGGATCCGCCACGTGGTCGAGCGCGTCGGGACCCACCATCCGGGCCTCGCGAAATTCATCGAGCGGTCCGTAAGAACTGGAATTTATTGCTCTTTCGTTCCCGTTCCCGAGTGAGTTCCGGGCCGCGGAATTTTTGTGCCGTCCGAGGTCACGCCTCCCCGTTTGGAGGCAACGATGACCGAGAACGACCCCAAGCTCACGACGCTCGCCGCCCTGCTGTTGGCCACGGTGGTGCTTCCCCCGCTGGTCGCCGCCACGGTCCTGCGCGGCGAGCCGGAAGCGCCCAAGCCGCACGCCGCGTTCTGCGCTGACGCAGGCACCGCTCCGAAGGCGGCGCTCGTGCCTGTCCGCCCCACGAAGCCCGCCGAGCCGGCCCCCCTGCTGGCTTGCGGCCCCGTGAGCGCGGTGAGCCCGTGAGCGCCGCGCACCTTCGCGATCTCTTCGAGCAGAAGCGGATCGCGCTGCGCCGCCATCCCTCGCTCGCTCGCTCGACGGCCCACGCCGGCGTGCGCCTCACCGACGGACTCCTGTGCGAGGTACGCCACGGCGAGCGCGTCACGCTCGTCGATCTGCCGCTCAGCGAGGGTGGCGGCGCGAGCGCCCCCGGGCCGGGCGATCTGATGCGCGCGAGCCTCGGAGCGTGCCTCGCGATGAGCTACCGCGGCTGGGCAGCGCGATTCGGCTTCGAGGTCAGCGCCGTCGAGGTCTCCGTGACGGTCGAGTACGACGCGCGCGGTCAGCTCGGGCTGTCCGACGAAGTGCCGATCGGCTGGCAGCGCCTGCTCTTCGACGTCCGCATCGTCAGCGACGCCTCACCCGCCGAGCTCCGGCGTGCCGTCGAGCACGCCGACCGCCTGAGCCCGATGCTCGCCAATCTCTCGCCCGCGATCGAGCGGGTTCACACGCTGAGCATTCAGCGTCCCGCAGCCTAGACCCACCACCACAAGGAACCACCGCCATGACTCTTAGCAAGAACCTCGTCACCACCCTGTTCGCGACCCTCCTCACGCTGCTCGGCCTCGTCTCGACCGCCTTCGCGGAGACGCCGAGCGCCACCGCGAAGACGGACATCCAGAAGACGCTCGGCTTCGTCCCGCAATTCTTCCAGCGCCTGCCCGACGGCATGCTGGCCGGCACCTGGGAGGAGATGAAGACGCTCCAGCTCAACCCGGCGACGGCGCTCGACGGCCGCACCAAGGAGCTCATCGGCCTCGCGGTCGCCGCGCAGGTTCCCTGCAAGTACTGCATCGTCGCCCATACGGAATTCGCCAAGCTGAACGGCGCGGGCGAGACGGAGCTCGGCGAGGCGGTGGCGATGGCCGCCATCACGCGCCACTGGAGCACCTTCCTGAACGGTATCCAGACCGACGAGCCGCGCTTCCGCGCCGAGATCGCCAAGATCATCGGAAACGTGAAGCAAGCCGCCGCGAGCAAGCGGCCCGCGAGCGCACCGGTCGTCGTGACGGACGGAGCGTCCGCCTTGCGCGAGATCACGGCGCTGCTCGGCTTCGCCCCCGAGTTCCTGAGCCAGTTCCCCGACGTGGCGCGCGCCGGTGCGTGGAAGCAGATGCGCGACGTGCAGCTCAACCCGAAGACGGCCCTCAGCGGCAAGACCAAGGAGCTCATCGGCCTTGCGGTCGCGGCGCAGGTCCCCTGCCGCTTCTGCGTCATCGCGCACACGGAGTTCGCCAAGCTGAACGGCGCGACCGACACGGAGGTTCGCGAGGCGCTCGCTCTCGCGTCCTTCACCCGCGACATGAGCACGATGCTCAACGGCATGCAGGTGGACGAAGCCCAATTCAAGCGCGACGTGGACCGCCTGGTTCGCAACGCCAAGGCCGCCGCGAAGAAGGACGCCGCGGTCGCCTCACGCTGAACGTCTGACTCCTCCACTCGACCAACACCCGGACCGGAGCGGCCACGCGCTGCTCCGGTCTTCTTGCGCTTAATGATCTGCGAAACGAAAAGTGCGTCGACGACTACGTAAGTGCCGTGACGTCCGCGCCGAAAACTTGGGTGTTCCCGCACGGGCATGGCAGGCCATCGCTGTACGATGCGTGCTCTTCAAGCCGTCCCGGTCTTGCTTGCGAGTCTCGTCGCCGCTGCCACGGCGCCGGCTCACGGAACCGGCCCCCAGCGCCACGGTGCGAAGGCGGCTCCCGTGCGGCGCGCTCACACGATCGACACGCGCGACGCCACGCGCAGCCGCACGGGCGACCGCGACCCGTTCATGTGCGATCGCGTGGCCGAGCAGAACAAGGGCAGCGTCGTCATGCGCAGTCACCGCATCGTGCGCGGGGACTCGCTCTCCGGCATCGCCGCGCTCTACGGAACGACCGTGCCGGCGCTCGCCGCCGCGAACGGTCTCCGCCCCAGCGCCGTGATTCGAACCGGCCAGGAGCTCGTCATCCCGCAGCAGGATCGGCCCGGCGGCGGCAACGACTGGCTCAAGTACGCGCGCTCCCCCGAGGAGCCCGGGACGCTCACCCTCACGACGTACAAGTCGCACTTTCACGGTCGCGTGCTCGACAAGGGCCGCCTCTCGTCGGACGCGCGCGCCCAGATCTCGACGCTGCTCGGCGTGAAGGGCTCGCAGCAGCCGCAGGTCCCCGATCGCTTGTTGCGCTTGCTCGTCCGGGTGAGCGACACCTTCGGCGGGCGCCCGATCCGCGTCGTCAGCGGCTACCGCACGAGCTCCTACTTCTCGGACTCGCGCCACAAGCAGAGCGCCGCCATCGACTTCAGTATCTACGGCGTCCCGAACGCCGTCGTGCGCCAGTACCTGCTCCTCTTCGAGAACGTTGGCGTGGGGTACTACCCGAACTCGTCGTTCGTGCACCTCGACGTGCGTCCCTGCGCCATGCAGTGGGTGGACTACGCGGGCCCCGGAGAGGCGCCGCGCCTCCGGCCGTCGTCGCCTCGCTTCGCCAACAGGCCCACCGTCTCCGATCTCGACGAGATCGCGGAAGGCGTGGCGGCAGTTCTCGATCGAACGAAGGGCCCGGAGCTCGCGCCGGCGCCCCTGCCCGAGTCTCCTGCCGAGCCCGCGCCGCTTCGTCGCGCCGCGCCCCCGCGGGCCGCTGCGCCGCGCGACGACGTCGACTCCAACGACCCGCCCTGAGCGGTCCGCGGAGTCGACGCCGCCCCTTCGGTCATCCCCGTCGCGCCTGGACCATCTTCCAGCCGTTGCCGGATGGATCGCGGAAGCCGGCGTCGACGTTGCCGTAGCGCTCGACAGGCTCCTGCGTGAACTCCACGCCGCGCGAGCGCATCCGATCGTAGGCCGCGCGGCAGTCGTCGACCTCCAACACCAGGGGCGGCATCGCGCCCTTCGCGACGACCTCGCGCACGGCCTGCGCCGTTCCCTCGTCCTGGGTCGGGGGGCCGGGCTTGAACAGGCCGAGCTGGAACGACGGCTGATCCGGGTGCTGGACGGTGAGCCAGCGGTAGTCGCCGTTTTTCGCGTCGGTGTGAACCTTGAACCCGAGCTTCTTCACGTAGAAATCGACGGCTTCATCTTGATCGCGAACGTACAGACCGACGAGCTGAATACCCTGTGTCATGGGACCTCCGATGGCTCGAACCCCGCGGGTTCGACCGTGTTTTGTGGTTCCCCATTCCTATCGCTCTCCTCCTGCCGTCGCTTCTCCGAAACTGCGATCGTGAGGGCGGGCCGATGCGCCGCGGCGAGGTAGCAGAAGGGCACCGCTTCTGGGCTGCGCTCCACGGCCTTCTCTCGCGCACGCAAGTCGCCCGGGCTCTCTCCGGTAACGTCGCGAAAGGTACGCCCGAACGTACCGAGGCTGCTCCACCCCGTCTGGAAGGCGATGTCGGTGATGCTGAGCTCCGTCTCGCGCAAGAGTGCGGTCGCCCGCTCGATGCGTCGGGTGAGAAGGTAGCGGTGCGGAGGAAGGCCGAAGGCATCCTTGAAGGAGCGCGCGAAGTGCGCCTCCGAGACTCCACTCACGCGCGCGAGCCGACGCACGGGCCACTCCTCGTTGGAGGCGGCGTCCATGCGATCCCTGGCGCGGAGGAGCCGCCGGAGGAGCTCGGGGTCCTGGCTCATTCGCTTGTATTCTCGCAGGATCGCGGCAAAATGCGAGCCACCGAACATGACGCTGAAGAAACGCGGTGGGGCCTCGAAGGAAAGCGGATCGGCTTCGCAGCTCATCAGCGAGCGCATCGCGGCGCTCGGCGACTGGCGTGGCGAAATGCTCGGCAAGATCCGCGCGCTCATCAAACAGGTGGACCCCGGCGTCGTGGAAGAGTGGAAGTGGATGGGCACGCCGATCTGGTCACACGACGGGATCATCTGCACGGGCGAGACCTACAAGAGCGTCGTGAAGATGACCTTCGCCAAGGGTGCCTTCCTCGATGATCCGTCGCACCTCTTCAACTCGAGCCTCGAAGGCAACCTGCGCCGGGCGATCGACGTCCACGAGGGCGAAAAGCTCAAGGTGCCTGCGCTGAAAGCGCTGATTCGCGAAGCGATTGCGCTCAACGTGAGTAAGAAGTCCGAGCCGACCAAGAAGAACGTCACGGCGGCCAAGAAGAGCGCAGCGAAGAAACCCCCGCCGGCGAAGCAGGCGCCACCAGCCAAGAAAAGTTCGCCCACCAAGCAGCGTCGAAAGAGACGCTGACGGACGCATCGCTTTAGCGTGGTAGTCGGAGCAGCATGCCTCGAAAGAGCTCGAGTCGCGCCGTCGTCTTGGACCGTGGCTCGCCGGTGATCGTGATTCGCAATCGCTCGAAGCTCACCGACGCCGAGCTCCGTCGGGTCGTGCGCGCGGTGCAGAAGCAGGTCGATCGCGACTTCTTCCCGCTCTGGGGCTGGCGCGCGCGGCTCCTCTACGAACCGAAGCGGGCGCCGGCGCGCGCCATGACGCTGGTCGTGAAGGGCAGGAGCACCCAATACGACGGCTACCACGTGATCAACGGCGTTCCCGTCGGCGTCGTCTTCACCCGCAACGAGGAGCAGGAGCTCCTCCCGCTATGGTCCGTCGCCTTCTCGCACGAAGTACTCGAGATGATCGCCGATCCCGGCGCGAACCTTTACGCCTACGGGCACTACGTCACGCCCCGCACGCGCCGCCGGCGCAGCGCCTACGTTTCGTACGAAGTGTGCGACGCCGTACAAGAGTGCACGTACCGCATCGACGGCGTCAGCGTGAGCGACTTCGTCGTGCCGGAGTGGTTC
>DATMCL010000489.1:0-14110 GCA_035558375.1 Polyangiaceae bacterium | reverse complement strand
GTTCGGGGAGCCGATCGACTTTTCGGACCTGTACGCGGAGGCGGCAACGCCCAAGGTGCATCAGGCCGTCGCGGATCGGACGCTCGAAGCGATTGGGAAGCTCGGGAGCGAAGAGCGCGTGCTGCGCGAAACACTCGGTGGCTGAGTAGCGAACGTCACTCGCACTCGGTACCGGCGTCGTTGGGCCGCTTTCCGCTCGGGCACGGCAAGCAACATCTCTCCTACACGCGCGAACCTGATGTGTTCCAACGCAAATGACTCGCAGGCGGGAACCTCGCTCGGGGCGGGCTGTCGGTGAGAGGCGGAGCGCTCGTGCTCCCGTTTGAACGAGGTTCCGCTCATGGCTTGGGTGCGTCGAGGTGCGCTTTCGCTGCCGCTCGGGTGTGTTCTCTTGTGGGCGCCCGCCGCGCTCGCGAAGCCCGAGCTTTTGCCGCTCAAACGCGTGCGCCTCTACGAAACCGGCGTCGCCTATTTCGAGCGCACGGGGACGGTCGGCGCGGGCGCCGTGACGCTGCCGGTCCCGGCGAGCCACCTCGACGATGCGTTGAAGACGCTCGTCGTTTATTCAAAAAATGGTGCATCGCGTGTGGGTGGGGTCGAGTTCGCGAGCAGCGTGAGCCCCGGAATGGGTCGCGCGCTCGCCGGCGTCGCACCCGGCGAGGCGGCGCTCAGCCTTTCGGCCCTGCTAGAGAGCTTGAAGGGCGCGAACGTCGTGCTCACCCTCGCTCACGGGTCGCTCGAGGGACGCCTGGTCGACGTGCTCGGCGCTGAAACGAGCGATCTCGAGACGTGCGTCCGAACGAAGGTGGACGCCGACGAAGCGAAGCGCGCCTGCGAACCGCGCAAGGTGCCGTCCTTGGTCGTCATGACGAAGAAGAGCGACCTCCGGAGGATCGCGCTCGGCGACGTCACGGGCGTGCGCCCCACGGATGCCGCTGTCGGCTCGCGCTTGAACGCAGCGCTGGACGCGCTCTCGGGTGGCAGCGCGCGCCTGCTCAAAGAGCTGCGCGTGCTCGCGCAGGGGCAAAGCGTTTCTCTCGGCTACGTGAGCGAAGCGCCCGTCTGGCGCACGAGCTACCGGCTCGTGCTCGGAACCGAAAAGAAGGCGGCGCTGCAAGGCTGGGCGCTCGTGCACAACGACACCGACGAGCCCTGGCACGCCGTCACGCTCGAGCTCGTCAACGGACGCCCCGACAGCTTCCTCTTTCCGCTCGCCGCGCCCCGTTACGCGCGCCGCGAGCTCGTGACGCCGGAAAACCCGCTATCCACGGTGCCTCAGCTCATGCGCGCGACGCCGGACGCCATGTGGCACGTCGACGACGGCGAAGACGCGTACGGAGCAGGAGGCCTCGGGCTCAGCGGAGTCGGCGAAGGCGGCGGAGGTCGCGGCGAAGGCATCGGCCTCGGCAGCATCGGCACTTTGGGGCATGGCGCGGGCACCAGCGACGACGACGAGAGCTCACTGCTGTCCGTCGGCAACCTCGCGGGCGTCGCACCGAGCGAAGGCGTCGAGTCGGGCTCGCTCTTCCGGTACACGCTCGGTGACAAGCTGGATCTCCGAGCCCACGGCTCCGCGCTCGTGCCGTTCCTCGGCGAGGGCGTGGAAGCGCGCCGGATAGCCCTCTTCGAGACGCCCGATGTAACGGCTCGCAGCGGCGTGCACGTGACCCATCACGGCGCCCAGACGCTGCCGGCGGGGACGCTCGCGGTGTTCAGCGACGCCGGCTTTGCGGGCGAATCGGCGCTCCCGCGCCTCAAGCCGGGTGAGACCACGACCATCGACTACGGCGCGGATCTCGACCTTTCGCGGAGCGAAACGGAGGACGACGTGACGGAGGAGCCGCGTCAGCTCCGCTTCGCGCACTTTGAGCTCATCGAGCACTACGTGCGGCACCACGAGGTGACCGAGCATCTCGAGAATCGCAGCGGCGAGCGGCGCGACGCCTTCGTCGGGCTCGACTACGTGAACAATGCGAGCGTGCGCGGCGCCGACGAGCTCGTGTACGACAGCGAGAAGCAGCGCGCGTTCGCCGTGTTCGGCATCGAGCCGCGCGCTACGCTCGAGAAGACGCTCGCGGTGGACGAAGGATTGACGCGCCTGCACCCGGTGCTCACGCTCACGTCCGCGCTGCTGAACGACCTTGCCGATGCGGATTCCATACCAACCGCTCAACGCGCCATCGTGCGCAAGGCCGCTGCCGAGCTCGCCCGCGCGGAGGCCACGCGCCGTTCTCTGCGCGCGGTGAAGGCCGAGCTCACGTTGCGTGAAGCCTCTGTCACACGCTTCCGCGATCACGCCGCAGCGCTGCGCGCGGCGAAGGGCAGCGAGGATCTCGTCGAGCGCCTGCTCAAAGCCGAGGATCGGGCCGAAACCCTGCGTCAAAAAGCCCGAGCCCTCGGCGCGCAAGCGGACGCGCAGGGCCGCGTGGCAACGCGTACGTTGATGACGCTCGAAAAGTGAGCAGATCCCCAGCCCGGAAGCGGGTTTCGCTGCTCGTAAATCCGAGAGCGCGTTTGTGGGCATCGTCTCTTTCACATGCAGCTTTGGTCGGGTCCGCGGTGGGCATCGAGCGCCTTGCTCGTCGGGCTTGGGCTCGCCGCAGGGTGCGGCTCGATGCGTCACGGAGAGAATTCATCGGGAGGTAATCACCCCGAGGAGATGAGCGGGAGCTCCGGCTCCGGGGGAGCCGATACGGCAAAAGCGGGCGCAGGCAGCGGCGGTGCGGCGACCACCGCCGGGGCGGGATCGGGTGGGCTTGGAGAGCTTGGCGGGCTCGGCACCGGCGGTTCCACGGGAGGCGCCGATAGCGGTGGGACAACCGGCGCGAGCGGCGCGACCCAGGGTGGGCAGAGCGGAGCACCGCCCGGCGGCACGGCGGGCAACGGTGCCGGCGGTCTCGGAAGCGCGGGACGGAGCGGCAGCGCAGGCGCCCCGGCGGGTACCGCCGGGATGGACCCGGGCGAGCCGTGTGCCCTGCCGCGGGACGACTGCGACCGCAACGCGACCTGCCGGCGCGTAGACGGCGTCGACACTTGCGTCTGCAATGCGGACTTTTACTGGGACGGCGTGCGATGCGATGGGCCGCGGGCAGCGGCGGCGGTGTCCGTCGGGACCTCCCACACGTGCGCCATCATCGGCTCGGGCAGGGTTCGCTGCTGGGGATACGCGTCCAACAACGCCCTCGGCACGGGCGATTCGGAGGAGAACGACATCGGCGACGACGAGCCCGCTTCGGCGGCGCCCCTGGTCGACCTGACGGAGCCGGTGCGCGGCGTCGCCGCCGGCGATCTGTTCACCTGCGTGCTCTTGATGAGCGGCGACGTCCGGTGCTGGGGCTACGGCGGCGACGGAGAGCTCGGAACCGGCGAGGCCTACGATTCAATCGATCCGGCAACGGTGCCGAACGCGGACCTCGGCGGCAAGGCCGTCGCGCTGAGCACCGTGTCCCGCCACGCGTGCGCGTTACTCGAGGACGGAGCCGTGCGCTGTTGGGGCACCAACAACGGTCAGCTCGGCTACGGCACCGACGAGTCGGGAGCGCTGCTCACGCCGGCTATGTGCGGTGACGTCGATCTCGAGGGTCCCGCCGTACAGATTGCGACCTCGGACAGCGCGAGCTGCGCGGTGCTCGAGAGCGGTGTGCTCACCTGCTGGGGCTACGTGCCTGGCCTCGCGGAACGGGTAGGCGACGACGAGACCCCCCGCGTCGCAGGCATCATGGACGTGGGGACCACGGTGAAGAGCGTCACCCTCGGCTACAAGCATGCTTGCGTCGTGACCAGCGACGACAACGTGCGCTGTTGGGGCGCGAACGATCAAGCCCAGCTCGGCTACAACATCTTCAGCGAGCCTTTGTCGCTGGTTCAGATGCGAGACAGGGGCGACGTTAACGTGGGTGGCCCGGTAAAGCAGGTCGTGGCCGGAGACCGGTTCACCTGTGCGCTACTCATGACGGGCGCCGTTCGCTGCTGGGGCTACTTCGGCGGTTGGGCGTACGGCAGCTACGACACGATCGGTGACAACGAGGACCCGGCGGACGCGGGCGATGCACCGCTCGGAGGTCCCGTCACGAGCCTGAGCGCCGGCGGGAGCCACCTCTGCGCGTTGATGCAGAGCGGAGGCGTGCGTTGCTTCGGAAGCGCGGGGCACGGCGTGCTCGGCTACGGCAACTTGAACGAGATCGGAGACGACGAGACTCCCGCTTCGATCGGCGACGTGCCGCTTTTCTGACATAATGAGAAGCGCCGCCTAGCCGCCGCTCACGACCAGGTACGCGACCGTCGCGAGCGGGACCATGGCCGCCACGAGGTAAACCCAGATCCCCAGTTGCTGGTCGGAATCGAAGGACCTCGGGAGAAACGTGCTGTCGCTGGAGTAGATCTGGGCGCCGGTGAGCGCGAACAGGGCAAGCGCGCACAGCGCGTCGGCGTCGAGCTCGTCGTCCTCCCTGATCATGATTGCCTCCCACTGACCCGCGCAAGCAGGCGTGCCAGGTCGTGATCCGACAAGCCTAAATTGGAGTGCACCAGCACGGCGCCCTCGACGCGGCCCAACGCCGGAAACAGGCCGAGCTGTGCCGCGATCCGGGGGTTGCGGCTGACGAACAAAGCGTCGACGTGCTCGAGATTGCGGAAGCCACGAAGACTGATGAGGTGGCGGTTGTTGGCGATGACGAGCGTCTCGACCCGGCGCAAGCCTTCGACGCCTCGCGTGTCGTACAAACCGTTCTCGCGCAGCTCGAGCGACGTGAGCCTCTCGAGGTGCTCGAGTCCGGTCAGGCTCCGCAGGTTCGCGTTGTTGCGAATCGTGAGCGCTCCGGTGACGGCGCGCAGCTCGGAGAGCGCGCCCAGATCCGTCAGGTCGGTACCCTCGATCGTGAGATCGCCCGTGACCGTCCGGCACCGGCCAAAGGCCTCTGCGTCCGCGACGCTCGCAATACGGCCGCTCGCGCAGGTACCGGGCCCATGGGCCGAGGTAGACGGCGACCCCGGAGTCCCCTTGGCGTGGGCAGAGGCTAGGACGGCTGCAAACAGAAACAATCGTGATGATTTCGGCAACATGGCGCTGCTCCCTTCGCCCTGTAGCCGTTCCTTCCCGTGTCACTTCGTTCTGCCTTCCCGGCGACCCCAGCGACGGGCGGCGCTGAACGATGTTCCGCGGCACTGAACGCCTCCTCGGCATGGAAGCGACCACGCTATTCGTCGAAAGTACCCGGAACTGCGGACAGACGCCGCGCCTGCTGCTCCTCCTCGAGGAGCTTGGCGCACCTTACGAGCTCAGGTTGCGCGCCGACGGCCATTTCCTCGAGACGTACGGTCGCCCCGGACCGCGGCTCGTCGATGGTGATCTGACGCTGTTCGAGAGCTCGACGATGCTGCGGCATTGTGCTCGGACGCGCTCTCACGGTCGCTTGATTCCGCAGGCCGCGCGCGAGCTCACGCGGGTCGACGCGTGGCTCGATTGCTCCGCGTTGCTCGGCCTCACGGTTGCAGCACTGATGTGCGAGGAGCAAGCGCAGGGAATCGAGCGCAGGCCGCAGCGAATCGTCGAAGAGCGCGCGAAGATTGCGGCCATCGTGGCGACGGTGGAGCGCGCCCTCGAAGACTCGGACGGCGACTGGCTGCTCGGGGAGTTCGGGCTCGCGGACTGTGGAATGGCGGTGCTGCCGCGGATCGCCCGCTTCATGGACTTCGCCGCCTGGCCCAGGGTGCGCGCGTACTGCGAGCGGCTTCAACGGAGACCCGCAACAGGGCGGGCACGGGCCAAGCTCGCGCTCGAGCCGGCGCTGGCCTCGTCCGACGAGGTGCTCGAGTTCTGGTTCGGCAGTGCGGCGGTGAACGAAGCCGACGTGATGGCCAAGGCCAAGCGCTGGTTCGCTGGCGGGGAGACCATGGATAGCGAGGTCAAGACGCGCTTCGGAGAGACCGTCGACGCAGCGTTGGCCGGCAAGCTCGATGACTGGGCGTCGACGCCGCGCGGCAGATTGGCACTCGTCATCGTGCTCGACCAGCTGACGCGCAACGCGTTTCGTGGCCAGCCACGCGCCTACACGGGTGACACGAAAGCGCAGCGGCTGGCGATGGACGCGTTCGAAACGGGACTGGACGCTGCGCTGTCGACCGTAGAGCAGGCGTTCCTCAGCATGCCGCTCTTGCATGCCGAGGACGCGGGGCTGCAACAACGCTCTCTCGAGCTTGCGCAACGCATCGCCGCGTCCGCACCGCCGCTCCATATCAAAGGCTCCGCCATGCACCTCGAGCAGGCAGAGAAGTACCTCGCGGTCGTGACCCGCTTCGGACGATTTCCGCACCGCAACGCGATCCTCGGTCGCCGCTCGACTCCCGAGGAACAGGCGTTCTTGGTGGATTGGGCAGAAAGAGCGCCCCCGCAGGGTGGCCTTGCACACGCGCATTCGAGTTAGGCTCGGCGCATGGACCCGCTGTTCGGGAGGAGAAGCGAGCTCGCGGCGCTCGTCAGCGCCTTCGAGCGGGCCGAGCAGGGGCACGGTTCACTCGCCGTTTTGAGCGGCGAGGCCGGGATCGGCAAGTCCCGCTTGATGCGGGAGCTTGCCGCGCACGCGAATGAGCGGGGCTCCGCGGTCGCATGGGGCAGGGCGTGGGAAGCCGGGGGAGCGCCGACCTTTTGGCCGTGGACTCAGGTTTTTCGCGCGCTCGAGTGCGACCCCTTCGAATCGTTTGGCGGCGCCCCCGACGCGAGTCAGCGCTTCGCGCTCTTCGATCAAGCCGCCCAGGTACTCGCACGGGCAGCTCGCGAAAAGCCTCATCTGGTCTTGCTGGACGATCTTCACGCGGCCGACGTGCCCTCGCTCTTGCTGTTGCTGTTCGTCGCGCGCGAAATCAGCGGCATGCGTGTGCTCCTTGTCGGGGCGACGCGTGAGACGCACGCCTACGCGGAGCCCGAGGTCGCCGGGTTGCTCGCCAAGGTCCGGCGCGAGGCTTTGGTCGTGCCTCTACCTCGGCTCACGGGCGAGGAGGTCGTCGCCTGGGCGACGGCTCGCTCCGCGGCGAATGCCGAGCGAATATTTTCTATGAGCGAGGGGAATCCGTTGTTCGTGGAGGAGCTGCTCAGAGTAGGGCTCAGTCCCGGCGCGCTCCCTTCCGGCTTGAGCGCCGTCCTCGACGAGCACCTCTCCAGGCTGTCACCACGCGCACGCTCCACCCTCGATGCAGCGGCAGTCCTCGGGCGGGAGTTCAGCGTGGAGGCACTCGCAGCTTCGTTCGGTCTCTCCCCCGACGAGGTTGCCGAGGACGCAAACGAAGCGACCACCGCTGGCATCCTCACGGCAAGTGAGCACGGAACGCGGGTGTTTTCGCACGCGCTCTTGCGCGATCGCCTCTACGACCGGTTGCCGCCGACTCGGCGAGCCGAGCTCCACTGGCAGGCGGGCCTCGCGAACATCCAGGGAGTCATCACGCATGCAACCGCGGCTTATCATCTGCTCGAGGGCTGCGCGGCGGGACAATGGCAAACGGCGGCCCTGACCGCCCGCGATGCCGCCGAGGCCGCACTCATCCAATTCGGGTACGAAGAGGCGGCGGCGCTGGCCCAGCGGGCGCTGAGCGTCGTAGAACGAGGTACCGCCATCGGCTGTGAGCTCGAGCTGGTGCGCGCCGAGGCGTTGATCCGCATTGGCAGCGCCAAGGAAGGACGCGCGCTCTGCCGAAGCATCGCTCTGATCGCGGCGGAGCTTCCGAGCCCGGAGCTGATCGCCAAAGCCGCGCTGGTCTACGGCACCGAGTTCATGACGGCCGCGGTGGACAATCAGATGGTCGAGCTGCTCCGACTCGGCCTGGAACGCCTACCTAAGGAGCCGTCTGCGCTGCGTGTTCGCGTGATGGCGCGCCTTTCGGCGGCTTTGACGCCGCCTGTCGATGAGGAGGGTGCACGAGAAATCTTGGATTTGATGCGCACCTCTTTGGCAATGGCGCGCGAGGTGGGCGACAAGCAAGCGATCCTTTTTGCCTGCACGATGGCGACGCAGAGCGTCACGATGATGACCTTCGAGGAGCGCGCCGCTTTGGTGGTCGAAACGGTGGCGCTCGCGCGCGAGCTCGGTCAACGGCTCATTCTCGCTCGCATGAGCGGACTCTTGATCGCGCTCCTGATCGAGCAGGGACGCCGAGCCGAAGCCAACGTCGAGCTGCGTGCTTTCGAGGACCTGATAGGCGAGCTTCCGAAAGTGCACCGCTGGCGCTTGCCTGCCGTTCAATCAGTGCTCGCGCTGCTCGACGGACGCCGCGACGATGCCGTGCGCCTCTCGGACGAATCCAATGCGGGCGCTCTGGAAGGCTCGCCCGCCCACGCGGTGTGGGGCTTGCAGCGCATGGCGATCTCACAGGCGTTCGGCGATCCGGCCGCCATCGTTCCGGACGCAGCCGAAATGCTTCGCATCGGTATCGGCAAGCGGGGCACGCAGATCCAAGCCTGGGTCTTGGCCGCGCTGGAGAAGCCGGTCGAGGCCCGTGCGGCGCTCGAGGCTTCGCCGGGTTTCGAACGCGGTTTCCCCACGGGACTGTTTGCCGGCGCCGCCTGCGTTCTGGCTCAGGACGCGGAACTGTCGGCGCGCGTTTACCCGTCGCTCCAAGCTGAATCGGCCCATAACCAAGTGTTTTGGGGGTTGAGCGGCAGCAGCTTTTTCGGACCCACCTCGCGGGTGCTCGGGGATCTCGCCCTCTTGCTCGGCCGCCGTGACGAGGCCGTGGCGCACTACAATGACGCTGTCGAGCATTGCCGAAGGATGGGCGCGAAGCCGCTCCTCGCGCTTTCGCTCGAGGGCTTGCGCGCGTGCGGCAAGACCAATGTTTCGGAACGTCCGTTGCGGAGCCCCCAACGGCTTTCCGTGCGGCGCGAGGGGGAGCTCTGGCTCATCGAATCCAACGGCGCAGAGGTGCGCGTCAAACATTCGAAAGGCATCGTTTACCTGGAGCAACTCGTGCTTCATGTGGGGCGCGAGCTTCACGTGCTGGTCCTCGTCGGCGCCGACCAGGGCGCGAGCGACGCGGGGGAGATCCTCGACACGCGCGCCAAGGCCGAATATCAACGTCGCCTCGAGCTGGTCGACGCCGAGCTCGAGCAAGCGCGCTCGCTCGGTGACGACCGCGGCGTCGCTCGAGCGCGAACGGAGCTCGACGCGCTGGCAGAGCAGCTCGCGGCCGCCGTCGGCCTCGGAGGCCGCGACCGGCGCGCCGCATCCAACGTCGAGCGCGCGCGCATCAACGTCCAACGCCGCTTGAAGGACACCATCGACAGCGTCTCCGCAGCCGATGCAGCGCTCGGCCGCTACCTTCAGGCCACCGTCAAAACGGGAACTTTCTGCTCCTTCATGCCGTTGTGATGGGTGCAAGCCCCCGCGACGAGCTATCGTTCCTCGTGGTGGCCGGAGGCAGGATAAAACTCGCACTGCTCGCATCCTTGGCGTGCCTGTCGCTCGTCGCGTGCGGCAAGTCGCACCACGGCGACGATGACGACGACGGCGGCGACTCGGGTGCGGCCGGACAAGCGCCGGAAGGCGGCGGCACCACGAGCCGCGGCGGCACCGGCGGCTCGGGCACCACGAACGGCGGGTCGTCCACGAGCGGCGGCGGCGGCTCGATGGCGGGACACGGTGGCTCTGCGGGCGGCACCGGCGGAGCCTCGGCGAATGGCGGCAGCACGCCGAACGGCGGCATCGGTGCCGTGGGCGGCGGCGGGACCGAGCCGCAGAGCATCCTCGGCGACATCCCCGATCTACCGTTGCTCCGCGCGGACGGCCGCGACCTCATCGCACCCAACGACGCGATCGTGCGGCTTCGCGGTGTCGCGTTCGGCAACGACGTTTGGTCCGAGCCGCAGGCTCCCGTCACGACGCACCACGCCGAGGCGGATTTCGCGCGCCTTCAGCAGTGGGGCGCGAACGTCACGCGCTTCTACCTCAACTACCAGCTGCTCGAAGAGACCCACGCGCCCGGCCTCTTCAAGCAGGCCGGCTTCGACTGGCTCGACGAGAACATTCGCTGGGCCGCCAAGAACGGCATCTACCTGATCTTCAACATGCACGTTCCCGCAGGCGGCTTTCAGTCGAACGGCGACGGGGACCTTTTGTGGCTCGACCCGCAAAATCAAGAGCGCTTGATCGGCATCTGGCGACAGATCGCGTGGCACTGCAAGGGCATCGGCGCTGTCGCCGGCTACGACCTCTTGAACGAGCCGCGACCGCTCGCGGACCGCTCGGAGTGGACGACACTCGCGACGAAGCTCACGAGCGCGATCCGCGAGGTGGATCCGGACCACCTCATCGTCGTCGAGCGCACGAACTCGGTCGGAGAGGACTGGAGCAACGACGAGTCGATGAACTTCTTCCGCGTGCCTGACGACAACGTCATGTACGAGTTCCATTTCTACGAGCCCTTCGAGTACACGACCCAGCTGGCGAGCTGGCTCGACCTCCCGGAGGGCGGGAAGTACCCGGACGAAACGCTGATCTCGTCGGCGAACCTCAGCTGGTACAACTGGAGCTACGAGCCTTCGCCGCCGCCCTACGCGCCGTTCGGCGACAGCGACTGGACGCTCTACGAGAGCGACCAGTACGTCATCGAGGATTCGATGATCAAGGTGCTCGGCATCGCGCTCATCTCCGAGCTCAACAGCGGCACCGTCTGGTTCGACGACGTGTTCATCGACGAATACGCCCCCGACGGCACCTTCTCGAGCCGCATCTTCGAGCAAGACCTCGAGTCGATGACCGGTTGGTCGTTCTGGCAAGCCGGCGCCACGGGCATGGCGAGCGTGAGCACCGAAGCGCACTCGGGCAAGGCCTCGCTCTCCATCACCAACACCGATCACGACGCCAACCTGCAGAACGCGTTCCGCTTCCCGGTGAAACCCGGCTTCCGCTACACCGTGGGCGGGTACATGAAGGGGCAAGCCATCCCGATCCTCTCGCGCCAGGATCCGCGCGGCGATTGGATCCAATCCACGCGCGCCCTGATCCGGCTCGACTACTACTCGGCGACCGGCGACCTATTGGCGCGCGACGCGGCCGCGCTCGGCGCGAGCCTCGACAAATTCCTGGCGTGGGGCGCCGCCGAAAACGTGCCGCTCTTCGTGGGCGAATTCGGCCTCATCCACTACTGCTTCGAGGACGGCCGCGGCGGCACCAACTGGGCGCGCGACATGCTCGATCTCATGCTGCAGCGCGACCTCAACTTCACCTACCACGTCTATCATGAGGTCAACTTCGGCATCTTCCAGAGCGAGGCGTCGAAGCTTCCGGATCTCGCCGACGCGAACCAGCCGCTCATCGACGTGATCCAAGACAAGCTCTTGGACGGGCGGTAGCGCGCAGCGTTCGTAGGCCGCGAAACGGGCGACTAAAGCCAAGGATTCGGCCCGCGCTCGCCTTCGAGCACGACGCGCCGCGGAACACCGCGCCGCAGCACCGCGAGCAGCAGCACGACCGAGCCCGCGAGGCATGCCCAAGCGAGCCCACTGTCGCTCATCGCGAGCACCCGCTCGAACGGTGCACGACGCGCGAGCAGTGAGAGGCCGAAGACGAGCGCCGCTCCCGGCACGCCGACTCGCAGCGTGAGCCCCCGCACCTCGTCGATGTCGACGCCGCCGAGGGTCCAGCGCACGCCGCAGACGAGGCCGGCGATGACCCACGTCTTGACGAGAACGACGAGCACGCCGCCGAGCGCGGGACCGAGCGCCGGCGAAAGCGAGAGTGGGATCCCGGGCGCGCAGGCTCCGCCGAAAAATGCGAGTGCGAGCACGCCGCTCACGAGCAAAAGCTGCGCCTGGCCGGCCAAAGCCGTGCCGAGGTGGCGCCGTTCGCGCTTGCCGCGCGCGGGTCCGAGCACCGTATCGAGCGAGCGGCCGCGCGACGCCTCCGGCACGAGCGAAAGGAAGAGCAGCGTCGCCGCGCCGAACAACACCGGGCCACGGAACGCGAGCCATTGCCACGGCGCGGCCCCCTGGGCGAGCGCGAGCGAATCGGTGCCGAAGCTGCCGACCGTGAGACCCACCGAGCCGAGCGCGAGCAGCGACACGACCGCCTGCGCGACGACGAGAAGCGCGCGCCGCGCCCGCGCCAACAGACCGCGCTCACCGGGCGCGCCGAACACCAAGCTCGTGAGCGACGCCGCGGTAAACGACAGCACGACGATGGCGGGCACGTCGAGCTCGTGCGCCACGAGCGGGATGCCGAGGCAGAGCGCCGCGAGCACCGCGCTCGTCACGACGAATGTCACGTAGCTCGCGATGCCCGTCGGCAAGGCACCGAGCAGCTGCGCGAGCCACGACGGCGGCGGAGGCGCGGACGAGCCGCGTGGCCCGGTGTAAAGCGCACGCTGCCGCAGCCGCTCGGCCAAACGATGCTCGACGAAGCTCAGCGCGCGTCCGAACGGCGACGCGAGCAGCACGAGCAGCGCGAGCGCGCCGAGCACGAGGCCTCCCGCCAGACCGAGATCGTGCTCGGAAACCGGCCGAAACCCGGCGACGTCGAGGACGAGCCGGCGACGCTCGCTTCCGCCCCGCTCGACCACGAGCTCTGCGTGGCGTGCTCGCTCCGGCGGCACGAGGTCGCTCATCCCGAGCACATTCACGCCGGCGAGCGAAATGAAGCGATCGCCGGCGACGACGCCCGCGCGCTCCGCGGCGCTGCCCGGCATGACCCCACCCGCGCCGACGGGTCCCGACTCCTCCGGCAAGACCCCGATGAACTCCGCAAACTTGCGACCGTCCTCGCTCCGCGCCTCGAGCCCGGCGAGGTCACCCTCAGCAGGAATGAAATCGAGGCGCGTTTCGGCAAGGATCCCCGTCACGGGCGGCGTCCCCGCAACGCGCGGCGCGAACGAGACCTCGATGGAGCCGTGGAAGGTCGCGTGTGCCGGATTCGTCGTGCCGGAGAACGTCCGCGCGAACGGCCGCGTCACGTCGACCGCGACCGAATGCGTCGACACGCTGCGCCCCGGCAGTGAGACACGGAACGCGCGCAGCGGCGCCTGACCGGGACGCGCCACCTCACCGCGCAACGTGACCTCAGCGGGACGACCTTCCGGGAACGAGTCGCCACGAAGCTCGAGCACGTCGCCTTCGCGCAGACGCGACGAGAGCGTGCCCGTCACCTGGACGAGAGCCGGCCCGGGGGCCGACTGACACGCCAGGATCCCGAGCGCCAAACCGCAAACAGAGGCCGCTCTACGCACTCTGCTGAGCGTACCAACATGCCGGAATCCTGGAAAAATTCCCGGCACCGCCCCGGAGCGCCTCGCGTGACGCCGCGCATCATGTGAAACTACGTAGCCGCCTTCTTCTCACTGCACGGGACACAATTACCTAGTTCTTCCGAGCGTGTACGAACCCACCCATGACCCCTGACGAAGCGCACGATTCGAGCCCGCCCGGACCCCGGCGCATCATCAAGCGCTACTCGAACCGCAAGCTCTACGACACCCAGGGCAGCACGTACGTCACCCTGCTTCAGATCGCGCAGATGATCCGCGAGGGCGAAGACGTCCAGATCATCGATAACGCGACGAAGGAGGACAAGACCGACGTAACGCTCGCGCTCATCATCTCGGAGGAGCTCCGGGCGAAGCCGCGTGCCATTCCGTTGAGCACGCTGAAGGCGCTCATACGCCATGGGGGTGAGCGGATCTTGAGTCAGCTGCGCGGGGGGCCCATCGGGCGGTTGATCCCGACTGGACCGGGAGCCGACGAAAACGGCGCCAGTACTGCCCGGTCCGAAGACCAAGCGCCCATCACTCCCCCGGTCCCAACCCCCCCCTTCGACCCAGCCACGGAGGACGAATTGTCGCAATCTATGGAGCCCCCGCGCGGCGGGATTCGAGCAACGCTAGAGCACTGGCAGAGCCAGATCGACGAGCGAATTCGCACCGTTCTGCCGAATTTTGCAGCCTTCCGCGACCTCGAGCAGGCCGTGAAGCGGCTGACCGCCCGTATCGACGAGCTCGAGAGCCGTCTGGGACAGACCGGCGGCCCCCAGGACCCCCCTCGCGGGGGCGGTCAGACCTAGAGGAATAATCCGCACCCGGGCCCCGTTTGCCCTGACAAGAGCATGGCCGCCTTACCGAGAAAGCTGAGCGACTT